>JAAUPF010000097.1 GCA_012034575.1 Richelia sp. CSU_2_1
GTTGCCTCCGCCGGCACCGCCTCGACCGCCCGTACCGCCTGTAGTCGCCAGCCGGTGCCGTACCTCCAGCACCGCCCGTACCCCCAGCGCGCCGATGCCACCGATACCGCCTTCACCGCCTTGAACGCCCGCACCTGCTGGCGCTGTGGTATTGCCACCTGCACCGCCCGCGCCGCCTGTAGTTCCGGTGGGTTCGCCTCCAACTGTGGGGGCAGTCGTGGGGGGAGTACCGGGACCTCCTGGGCCGCCGCTGCCTACCCCTGGGGTAAAGATGGTAATTAAGTCGCTGTTGCCGCCCGGGCCGCCGTTTCCTGCTGAGCCTGCACCCCCGATCGCTCGGTTGTTGGCAAAGGTGACGCTATCAATGGTGACCGTACCGCTGTTGATAAACAACGCGCCCCCCAATCCCGCCGCACCGCCACCGCCTCCTGCCGGGGCTGCACCGCCTTGAGCCTGCCCGTTTTGGATGGTGAGATTGGCAAGGCTGACGGAAGCATTGTTGTCAACGAAAAAGATCCGGTTGTTGTTGCCGTCGATGGTAAGGCCTGTAGTGCCTGTGGGATTGAATTGAAAGGTAACGCTGTCGGTAATTGCTGGCAGGGGAGTGGTGAGGAGCACGGTGCCGCTAATGCCGCTCAAATCGATCGTGTCTGCACCGCCGGAAACGTTGGAGAGCAAAATGGCGTTTCTCAAGGTGCCGAAGGTGTTGGTATCGGCGGTACTGTTAACGGTAAATGTTGCCAATACTGACTGATACGTTTCTCTAATTTCTGGGGCAAATGCTAGGGGTGTTTCTATTTTCCCCGTAATTACTTGAAGTTCCCAGTCTCCGCCTAATGAAGCATTTCCAGTCAAGTTATTGGAAGCGGCAATATTTGCTCCCGTGAGTTGGCTCAGCCTTTGAACGAATTCTAAACCTGTTTCTGTGGCGGCGACGTTGCAGCCGTAAAGCAAAATTTCAGGTTTAGTTGTTATTTGCGAGTTTGAGTCAGGCTCGATCGACTCCAACTCAAACCATTTTTCTAATCGATCGCGATAAGTTTCAATATTGTCGAGATTGAGTTCTGTTGCTCCAATTTGCACGCTCCCCGCCGCGCCGTGAGACAAAATGTGAACTGCTGCAATGTTGTTGTGCTGTTGAAGTATTTCCGCAATTTGTTCTATACCGTCGCGATCGTCCTTGAGGATAATAACTTCTGTATCCGCAGTCGCATTTTCGCTTAATTTTTCGTAATCTTTAACTTTGGGATCTACGAACAGTAACTGGCCTTTGCGTTCTTTTTGAAGTTTCATACAGTAAATACCTCTGGTAGGCGCACAAATTAAATTGATACCACAAACCAAGCACTGTAGCGATCGCCGGCGTCCATTTTTTATCGCTGGTACAGTCGATCGCCCTTGCTTAATCTAAATTTTTTCTTGACAAAAACGCATTTTTATACGTATTGGCAATAAATCTAATGTAGCTGTCTAGAAGACATAATCTACCATATAGTTCCGCTGTTCATAAAAATATATATAAACATGGGTTCACAAACAGCTACACAATACTTAACTAAATCTTCCTAATTCTGCTCACTTTATAGGCTAAACTAGGGAAATGAGGAAATTATCTCTTTCAGAAGCGGCTAAACTCAAGGGAGGTAGCGCTTAAATTATGACAACCCTCACTTACTGCAAAGGTTTGCCGACTCCAGCAGCCGAACTCAACCCAGCAGGTCATACTGAATTTGAATGCTTTCTGGTGGCATTCTCTGGAGTATTTTATCGAGCAACAACCGACACAGTTAACCACCTATTAAGTCTCAACAATACCAAATTTAACAAATCCGGTTGGAATACTTACCTGCAGCAGACCTACGGCATCAGCAAGCGCCATGCCAACGGGGCAATCGCGCTGTCTCAAGGCAAAGTAGACTCGGCTTCTGAGTGCAAGGTAAGGCACATCAAGCAATTAGAATCCCAGCTCGCATCCGCTAAATCTTGGCTGAAGAAGGCACAAAAAAGACTCCACCTCGCCCAAAAGTTTTACGCCAAACGAAATTGGCAGCACTCAAAAACAGGGTGCAATTTCCCCTTGGCGAGCGACATCAAAACACGCAAAACCAATTGGTATCGCGTGAAATTTACGCTCCACAACAAGCAAAGATACATTTACAAATTAACTCAAGCTCTCGCCCATCTAAAACTAGCACCACTGAGGGTTAAAGTGCGAAGGGGTGAAGTATTTATTGTGGGGTCGAAGGATGAAAGCTGCGGGAATCAAATCTGTCAGTGGTCTGGCAATTATCTGAAATTTAGAGTCCCTTATTGCCTGGAATCAAAGTTTGGGAAATATGTAACTTCAGAGATTGGGAACTTCGAGAGAAATATTAATCGATTGCCAGAAGCAGGTGCAAAAACTTGGCACTTTTACCGCCAGGACAACTGCTGGGTAGTAGCAGTACAATTTACTCCCAGGCCAGTAACACAAATCAGCCGTCCCGTCGAATACGGCTGCATCGGCATCGATATGAATCCTGGCGAGATTGGTTGGGCTTACGTTAACAGTCAAGGTAATTTAACAGCCAAAGGTTCTATTCCTTTGCAGATGGGTTTGCCATCGGGAAAACAAGATGCACAAATTGTAGGTGCTTGCCTGCAATTGGCTGTATTGGCTAGTACCTATGCCTGCCCGATTGTTTGCGAACAACTAGATTTTGCGACTAAGAAAGCTCAACTACGGGAGCGAGGTAGAAAATATGCTCGGATGCTTTCGAGCTGGGCATACAGCCGTTTTTATGAATTATTGGAGTCGATTTTAGCCAATCGCGGCATTTCTTTGCTGGCGCGCAATCCGGCTTATACCAGTTTAATCGGACTGGTTAAATACGCTCGGATGTATGGTTTGTCCTCCGATATTGCTGCTGCGATTGCAATTGCTAGAAGAGGTATGAATTTGTCTGAAAGGTTGCCGCGCTCCGTGTCCGCCTATCTCGGGGTGAACCCGAGAAAGCACGTGTGGAGCGCGTTGAATCAACTGAATAAATTTGTCGGTCGGTGCGAGGTGATTAATCTCCGTCACGATTATTACCGAGTCTCTAACTGGGGGCTGCTGGTTAAGGCTGATGTCGAGCAGCAATGTCGGGCATCAGCCAAGCGAAAGCGTTAGCAGTTATCGACCAAAAGTTATACCGTGGACTTCGATCTAGTTCTTATTTACGTTTTGAGTAGATTTGAGTAGGTTTTTATAAGCGGTTATTTTATAGATTTATCAAGATAGGACTGTTGGGTCGAGTCGATTTTAGGTTTTAGATTGGGATTTTAGATTTTAGATTGATTGTTCTATCATGCGGGAGATTGGAAAATTGGGAGAATTCCCAATTTCCAATTCCCAAGCCTCAATTACCAAGTTTCCTCATCGGGATTAGTTGAATCGCTCCAGATTTCCACATCCAAATCGTTGAGATAAATTAGAGCGCTTTCAATTTGTTGAGATGTACCGTTAAGTTCCAAATCAAACCAACCGTCATCATAGGTTTTCACGCCCAATAAAGCTGCATTAAAATTTACTGTCAAACCATGTGCGGAAATTAGGTTAGAGATGACCGGTTCCTGATGGTATTGTTTGGGAACGCGAATGCGAATTCTAGTTTTAGTCGGTCTGGCGTCTTCTGTTTCAGAATTGGAAATATCTGACGATCGAGTATTTTGAAAATTGTCGATCGGCTCAAATTCAGATTGATTATTAGCATTGTGAGTTAACATTTTAACCTCCAATATTTGTGGGAGCAAGTGGTAGAAAAAGTCTAGGTGTCGCTTTTATTGTTGATTGCCGATCGGGAATCGTAACAAGGAGAAAACAAGCTGGTAAATAGATGAATAGCTGTCAACAGTCAACTGTCAACTGTCAACTATCAACTGTCAACTATCAACTATTCATTAACTTCCTTAATGCTAGTTTTCCGTTCCAAAATCTCCTTCAGCACCAGCGTAACTACGGCTAACAAACCGAGAATTACTGCCGCCGAAAAAGCTGATTGCGTCGCGTATTGCTTGTAAGCTTCCTCCACAAACAAAGGCAAAGTTTGCGTTTTCTTGGCAATATTTCCCGACACTACGGAGACAGCGCCAAACTCTCCCATTGCTCTAGCATTAGTTAAAATAACTCCGTAAAGCAAGCCCCAGCGAATATTGGGAAGCGTCACATTCCAGAAAATTTGCCAGTCATTGGCTCCCAAAGTTTTTGCCGCTTCTTCTTGATCTGTTCCTGCTTCTTCCAAAACAGGAATTACTTCGCGGGCGACAAAAGGCAAAGTGACAAAAGCAGTAGCCAGCACCATTCCGGGAAAGGCAAAAATAATCCTAATTCCCGTACTTTCTAGCAACGGGCCGAACCATCCCAACCTACCGTAAAGCAGCACGATCATTAAACCTGCAACTACCGGAGATATGGCAAAAGGCACGTCTAAAATGCTGATTAACAGCGTGCGTCCCGGAAATTTGTTGCGGCCGATTACCCAAGCTGCGCACAAGCCGAATACTGTGTTTATAGGGACAACTATCAGAGTAATAAGCAAGGTAAGTTGTGCGGCGTGCAGGAATTCCGGCTCTGTCAAGTTGTTGACAAATGGCCCGACTCCTTTGCGGAAAGCTTGGTAAAAAACGTTGAGAGTGGGAATAAATAAAACAAGTCCGAGATAGCCGATCGCAATTCCGATTAAAGTTGGCTTTACCCACGATTTCTGCTTGCTGCGCGAGGAACCAGCGGGCGGAATTTTGGAGTTATTCGATACATCTATACTAGCCGTCATAGCGTCTCCTCCATGCTTGCAAAATGTTAATTGCGAACAGCATTGTTAGCGAAATTCCTAGCATTACCACGCCGATAACTGTTGCTCCTGCATAATCGTATTGTTCCAATCTTTGGAAAATTAAAACTGGAGCGATTAAGTCTTTAAACGGTACGTTAGAAGCTACAATTACAGTAGAACCATACTCGCCGACCGCTCTCGAAAATCCGAGCGCTACTCCGGTTAAAATTGACGGTAACAAAGGCGGTAAAACTACTCGCCAGAAAGTTTGAAATTGCGAAGCACCCAAACACCACGCTGCTTCTTCGATGTCTTTTTCCATTTCTTGCAACACCGGCTGTACGGTTCTGACTACAAATGGTAGCGAAATAAATATCATTGCTACGCCTACGCCCAAGCGGGTAAATGATACTTTGATTCCCAAGGGCGATAGCAGCGAACCGATCCAGCCGTTATCGCTGTAAACTGTGGCTATGGTTAAACCAGCTACGGATGTTGGAAGTGCAAAAGGTAAATCGACTGCTGCATCGACAATCCGTTTTAAGGGAAAGTCGTAGCGGACTAAAACCCAGGCAATTAATGTGCCGAATACTCCGTTAATTAATGCTGCAATTAATGAGGTGACGAAGGTGACATCGTAGGATGCAAGGGCGATCGGACTTGTGGCAATTTTCCAAAATTCGGCGGGGCTGGCGGTGCTGGCTTTTAGCAGCATTGCTGCTACTGGAACTATCAGCATTAAGCTGAGATAACCTAGGGTGATTCCCCAAGGTAGCGTGATTTTACCGATCGCTCTTTTGATTTGCGCGATCGGAGTTTGTTGTTTTATATTGGGGGATGATACTGTCATAGATTTTTGCTTTTGCAACCGCAGATAATGCGGATTAACGCTGATTAACGCAGATTTTGCAACCGCAGATGGTGCAGATGAACGCTGATTAACGCGGATGAATTTGGATTTTGTAACCGCAGATGCTGCAGATTAACGCTGATTTGCTGGTTTCCAGGTTTGACCTGGAAACTAGCAATTGTGAATTGCAGGGAACTGAAGTTATAACTGCAAACGAGGAATTTGAGAGTTACTTTCTGATAGCGCCCTGGATTTTGTCAAAAATGGCTCCATCGTCGAAGAATTTCTGCTGAATTTCTCCCCAGCCTCCTAAGTCTTTAACTGTAAATAGGTTTTTGACGGGTGGGTATTTTTGGGCAAATTCTGGTTCGGCGGCGACTGTGGGATCTACTGGGCGAAATCCTGTTTTGGCAAATTCTCGCTGCGCTTCTGGTGTGTACAAAAATTTGATAAATGCTTCGGCTACTTCGCGGGTGCCGTGTTTGTCAACGTTTTTATCGACTACGGCAATGGGATTGTCGATCGAAACATTCACGTCGGGAATAGTATAAGTCGGATTTTCGCCTTTTTGAGATACTAAAATAATCTCGTTTTCGTAGTTGATTAAGGCGTCGCCTTGACCTTGTTTGAAAAATACATCTGTTGCTTCGCGGGCGTCTCTAGTTAAAATAGGGACATTTTTATAGACTTTGGTCGTAAAGTCTAATGCTTGCTCTCGTCGCCTCCGGTTTGAATTACTGAACCCCAAACTGCTAGGAAGTTCCAGCGTGCAACTCCTGAGGTTTTGGGATCGGCGGTAATTAATTTCACTCCCTCTTTAGTTAAATCTTCCCAAGTTTTGATGCCTTTGGGATTGCCTTCGCGGGTAACTATTGCTGCTACTGATTTGCTGACAATTCCTTCTTTGGGAACTTCTTTTTCCCACCCCGGTTGGATGAGTCCGGCTTTCTCGATTTTTTGTGTGTCGAGGGCGAGGGCTAGATGTACGATGTCGGCTTCTAATCCGTCAATTACTGCCCGCGTTTGGGAACCGGAACCGCCGTAGCTTTGGTTGAAGGTGACGGTTTGACCTTTTTCTTTTTGCCACTTTTCTACGAATTTGGGAATTATCGCTTCGTGGGCGGCTTTGGTGACTGCGAAGGAAACTAGGGTTAATTCTACGTTGCCTTTTTTGCCAGTGGTACCGGGGCTGCTGGCAGGATTGTTGCCGCTGCCGGTGCCGCAGGATGCGGCTGCCACACTTAATGTTATTCCTACTAAAAATAGCGACACAAAGCTTTTTAACGAAGTCAGCAATTGACGTTTGCCGGCTGGCTTTTCCCATTGTCGCAGGCGCTGGTTTAGGTGTTGCCAAGGAGTCATTATATTTCTACCTCTTGTTTAAATACGGTTTTTAGGTCGGAATACCGTAATTATGGTGATGAGCTACGATTATAGACAAGAGCAAGCCAAATGGCAATAAGAAAAAAAATCGGTAAAAAAGGTCGATCGGCATCTCTTAGCCTAGTTGCCCGGTGCTGTACGCCTGGATTCGCAGTAAAATGTAAAAAATATAAACATTGTTAAGTTAAGCTGCTGTTGAGCCTGTAAAGCTGGGGGAAACCCCAAAGGTCAAAGGCTGCAGTTGCGAGTTTCGGCTAAAGAGCGATCGACTCTAGATGGCGTTTTGTAGGGGCTTTCGCGTTGCGGGGGGAATCTGCCCGCAGGCTGCCAAGTAGATCTCGTTAGGAAATTGACTCGACCGTCAGACATCTCCAATACATCGAATAACTCCTCTAAAATTGACAATCTAAAATCTCATAAGTTATTTGAGAAAGACAATCTAAAATTCAATAGATTATCTCAAATCTAAAATCGGGAATCTCAGACAATCTAAAATCTAAAATCTAAAAGCTAAAATGGTACTTCCTCGCTCCGTATCAGATGCCCTAATTGAACTGTTGAAACCGATCGCTAGTGAATTGAGAGAAAGATTGGGATCGAGCGCCGTCAAAGAACGCTTTGCAGAGATCGATCCCTCCGGTCCTTCAGCTTTGAACCAGCAAGTAAAACAAGATCCCCGCTGGATTAAAGCACAGATTAGATATTTGCAGCGACAGCAGGCAAGAGAACAAGAATTAATCGCGATCGCCTGCGTGGAAGCAGAAGGCGGACAGGACGAAAAAATTAACCGCATTAAAGCTGAAGAATTGAGAGATCGGCGCGCTCTGGGCCGTTTGTGCCGCGAATTAATGCGCGAGTTTCAAGCCGAAGCTGTTCGGGTAAAGTTGAACGAAATTCAAACTTTGTGGGATAAAGATAACTGGTTTTCCAATTTAAGTCGGCAGGAAACAGAGCAAATTTTGCAGCAGCAGCAACATCGCTTGTTGGTGTTAGTCTCTCCGGCAAAAATTAGCGCCGATTGTCCCGATTCTTTTCGCCACAATCTCAATCTCGAACTGCCAGCTAAATTGAGAATTTTTTTAAACCAGCACTACCCGCAGCACGGAGATTTGTGTCCGGTTCAGTTTTACGGCGATTACTTTAAGCAGGCAATTTCCGATATTGACGTGGAACGCTTGCAAACCATTTTATCTCCAGTACCTACGGCTATATTATACAGCGATATCAGCGATTATGAAGTTAATTTTCATGTCGGTTTTTGGGGAATTATCGGTCAGAATGTTTCTGTAATTGCCATGCAGCCTTGGAACTGGGAGGAAGTTTATCACCAGTTAGAAGCTGAAGGAAAAGATCGGAAGCTCAGCTTGCGGCTGATCCGGCAAGTAATTGTGACAATTCACAAGTTGCTAGCAGCATTTTTAGCCGATTTGTATTATTTGAGCATTGATTTTACTCACGAACCCCAGCTATTTAATTTATATGAAGAACTTGCTAAAGAATGGTTGTCTCAAGAGTGGATGGTGCCGTATATTGAGGCTCTCAGAGAGATCCAGCAGCAGCAGCGAATAGCTTGCGAGGGGGAAATGCGCAGGCTGGCTGCGAGAGAAGCGAAAGCCAAAGCGGAACGCAAGCGTTTGGAGGAGTCGGAACGCAAGCGTCGAGAGGAGGCTGAGGCGGTATCGAAAAAGAAAAAGCAATTGGTTTACAAGTTGAAAAATCAGAAATGGCGTTGCGAGTACACGCTACCGGGACATTCTTCGTTTGTTAATTCTCTAGCAATTAGTCCGGCTGGGGATATTTTGGCTAGCGGTAGTTGGGATAAAACTATTAAGGTTTGGGAGTTAGAAACTGGAGAATTAATTGGTACTTTAACGGGACATTCCGATCGCGTAAATTCCGTTGCTATTAGCGAAGATGGCAAACTGCTAGTTAGCGGCAGTTCGGATGAAACAATTAAGTTTTGGAGTTTGCACAGCGGCGATTTGCTGTGTACTTTTCCGGGTCATTCTATGGAGGTGAATTCAGTCGCGATCGACCCGAAGGGTCACGTACTTGCTAGCTGTGGCGGATCTGACAATACAATTAAGCTGTGGAATTTGCGCACGGGTCAGTTGTTGCGAACTTTGATCGGTCATTCCGATAATGTAAATGCGGTGGTTTTTAGCCCGGACGGTCAAATTTTGGCAAGCGGGAGTTCGGATGCGACGAGCAAGATTTGGGATGTAGAAACTGGCAAATTGCTGCGGACTCTTTCAGGGTTAAATCTAGGAGTAAATTCAGTGGCGATCGGACCGGATGGCGAGATACTTGCTAGCGTCAGTAACGATTATACGATTAAACTGCGGAATTTGCATACGGGCGGTTTGCTGCGAATTTTGAGTTCTCACGCCCGCAAAGGAAAAGGAATGGGTTTAGAAACGAGCGAGGCTTTGCATATTTTACAAAACTATGTCAGTCGGGGCAATTCAGTGGCGATCGGTCGCGATGGTTTGACTTTGGCTAGCGGCTGCGATGACAATACTGTGAAGATTTGGAATTTGCAAACCGGGGAGTTGCTAACTTCTCTTTTGGGTCATTCGGGTACGGTGTATTCGGTAGCAATTTCGCCTTTGGGTAACGTGCTGGCTAGCGGGAGTGCGGACGAGACAATTAAGATTTGGCGGTGCGATTAAGTGGGCGAGATTAATTAACTAAGGAATCAGTAGGTGGGAGAGGGTAGGTAGTAGGTGGTAGGGAATTCAGTCTCCAACCTAAAACCTAAAACCTAAAATCTACAACCTAAAACCTAAAACCTAAATCGGGAAGAAGGAAGAAGGTAATAATGGCTTCGGCAGTTAACTGACGCACCTTACAAATCCTAAACGTCTCGTTCTGTCCGCACCCATTTCGTTTGCCGCTTGACAAGAAAACCAAAATACAAAGGAATTTTCCACAGGATGTAAAAAGGTACGGATAGCAGAGTTGAACCGGAAATAGCTTCCCTACCAAATTTAGCCCAAGCACCGATAATTGCAATTAAAATCAGCAGTCCTTCGATTGCTAAAAAAACAGCGGGAAGAGTTGATATTCCCAAAATTGCTGCTAGTAAAGCTGCTGCAAAAGCTGCAAGCCACATCGCAACTAACAGCGATAGTGGAGGGACGGCTAAGTCAAGGGCGATCGCCATTAAATCGAATCTTTTTTGCTGCAAAGAAGCTGCTGTGAGTCGGGGAGTTTGAGTTAGCAAAGTCTGCAAGTGACCGTGTTCCCATCGAGTTCTTTGGCTTTTAGCTGCTTCCTGCTGTTTGGGCAAACATCCGGTGACTTTGGCTTCGGGACAGAATACAGTAGGCGTACCGGCGATCGCCAGATCCAAACTCATTTGCATATCTTCAACAATATTGCTGCTAGCTAAAGAGATGCCGCGAATTACTGACCAGGGAAAAGCCATGCCAGTTCCTGTTAGCAATGAGGGAAAACCTAACTCTTTTAAGCCGCTGGGACGAACTAAGTTTTTCACGAGAAATGCTAACGCAGAAACCGAGTCTTTGGGAGTAGGATTTGGCGGCTGTTCCATGAGATAAGTTGCTTGTACGGGTGCTTGGGAAGCAACTGCAACTCTGGCTAATTTTTCTATTGAATCCGGTTCGCAAATGCAGTCGGCGTCCACCATAATTACGACTTCTGGAGGTGCGGATTCGATCGACTGCAAGCCGAAATCTAGGGCGTATCCTTTGCCTTTGCGTTCGGTGTCTTGGCGTTCGATCGCGCTAGCGCCGCTGTTGCGGGCGATCGTTGCTGTTTCGTCAGTACAGTTGTCGGCAATTACTAACAGCCGATCGTCCGGTGTTAGCTGCGGTAAAATTGTGGAGATTGTTGCTGCAATTCCTGCGGCTTCGTTGTAAGCGGGAATTAAAACAGCTACTGTGGGGCGGGGCGTTTTAGCTGCTGCTGTTGCGCTGCGATTTGACAGTAAAGCAGCAGTACATTCGAGAAACAAAACGCCGATCGGAATCAGCAGAATCAGGGCGACTATCAATAATAATAGTTCGATCGACGCCGACACCAAACTGTTATTTCCCAGCACTTTGTTACCTCCATCTAAATTTTGTTTGCTGCGATCGAATTAGTTTGTAGTGAGGACTTTAGTCACCATCAAACTCAGGAATTAGTAGTAAGGTGCGCAGTGCGCACCCTAGATCGACCTGTTTGCTGTCAACTTAAGCGAGTTTTGAGTTTTAAATGCGTGAGTTGTGAGTTAAAGACTCTTCTTAATTCACAACTCAAGGGCGGGCACGGGGGCACCGCCCCTACAGGCACGGGGGCACCGCCCCTACAGGCACGGGGGCATCGCCCCTACAGGCACGGGGGCATCGCCCCTACTCCCGATCGACTATCAACGATCGACGATCGACTGTCAACTGTCAACTGTCAACTGTCAACTGTTTAAGCCACTCCTTTAACTAAATTTTCTGCGATCGTAAATTCTCTGATGTATCTCGATACCGATCGCAAATATCCGACTTCTGCTTGAATAGAATCGACTGCTCGCAGGCTTTCAACTAAGCCGTCAAATTGGTCGGGAGTAATTCCAGCACAGTCCAACACATATCGGTCAATTCTGCCGTACATTCCTTGCAACAGCAGTTCGATAATTTCCTGATAGCTGTCGATATTGCTGCCGTAACCTTCGAGTTTTTTAGGATTGATACCCCACTGCAAAATTTTCAGCAATTCCTGAGCCGAATTCCAGGAAAAAGAGGAAGCTATAACTTCTTTTTCGGCTGCTACGAGAATCTGCTTAATTTGCTCTTCTGGACAGTCAGGATCTGAGACTAAGTTTACCAAGCGAGACACTTGTTTGCTCAATACTAGGAAAGAGAAAGGAGCTACTTCTGCGATCGTTATAGTTCCGGACTCATCTATCTTCCTGAAAGGATCTTCCAGTGCATTAATGAGGAGGTGAATTTCTGTGGGTTTTCTCCAGTCAAATTGTCCGAGGAAAAAAGGTTCTTCGTATCCCGGCAAAAGTCCTTGAAAATAAATCGGCAGATTTTTGCCTGACTCCAGGATTTTGTAAAGTGCTACTTCTAGGGTTTCTGTCGGCCACCCCAGATTTCGCACCGTCAAAAATTTAAGTTTTCCGGGAACGCACAACACCAATCCGTTCAGTAATAAATTTACAGCTTCGATCGCATTTTGAGCGGTTACGTAGCGGTGGGGGGCGTGAACGTTGACTGTTTTACCTTGCTGTACTTTGTTGGACATTTGCTCGCAGAACAAGCTGTTTTCCAACATATGAGTAAAGCGCACCATACTGTAAGTGACATTTCCCTCTTGGGCGGCTTTAGCAAATTGCCATTCAGCAAACTTTTTGGAGGCTGCGTAAACTTCGGTTGTGAAGAATCGAGATGCTTTACCTGTGGAAGAAAATACGCAGTTTTCAACACCGTATTCTTCGCAGAGTTGGATGATGTGTTCGGTTCCTAACAAGCTGCTGGTAACTGTTTCTCGGATTTGGATTTCTGCCAGTCCTGGAGAACGTTGAGCTGCTAGATGAAAGACTATTTCAGGTTTGTGAGCCTCAAATATATATTTCAGTGCCTCCAAGTTGCGAATGTCTGCCGCGTAGAATGCGGCGGTATCTTTTTGCTGAAAACTAGGAGTATTTTCCTGAGGATTTTGACATCGTGCTTTGTCAACTGACACTATTTTAGATGCGCCGATTTCCCGCAGCTTTTCTATTAATAAACTGCCGACACATCCTTCTCCGCCTGTTACTAGAATGGTTTTGCCTTCGATCTTTCTACTGATATCGGTGACGTAGAGGTGAACTGAGCGATCGCGCACGTCGGTAAAAGGATCGCTTTCTAACTGCCCGTCTGCTTTGTAGGCTGCGATTAGCTGTGCTGTGAGAGTTTGTAGAGCAGCTAAAATTTCTGGGTCTTGCGGTTCCCCCGAACCGGGGGGAACTAGCTTTTGAATGCGAGAGATTATTTCTGCTTTGCTGGTTTTTTCAACTACTGAGGAATCGAATGCAGGCACGTTTTTAACTCCTTTCGATTATATAAATCCTGAAACTTTAGCTGATTCTTAAAGCAGGTTTTTTAATTTTATTTTAAAAAGCCATCTCTACTATAATGGCATTTTGCGTACTTTTGGCAATACTCCGATCGCAATCTTTAACATTTCTTTGGAATAGTGACAAGATTTAGCGCAATTTTAAATTTCGCGTAAAGTTGATGAGAAGGAAGTGTGAGGTATTAGGTGGTAGGTGGTAGGTGTTAGGTGGTAGGTAAGAGGTGTGAGGTGTGAGGTGGTAGGTGGTAAGTGGTAGGAAATCGACCTAAAACCTAAAACCTAAAATCCAAAATCCAAAACCTAAAACCTAAAACCTAAAACCTAAAACCTAGCTATCGAGCGCGAATGCTCTTTTCTTTTTTGCTGCCTTCAAAGTCGCGAGCCATAGCAGCATCGTAGCCTCCCGTCCGCAAGCGGCGGTCTAAATCGCTGGCTTCTGGAGAAGTTTTTGCAGCTTCTTCGATCGTCACTCTTCCTTCAAGCACGAGTTTGTAAAGTGCCTGGTTGATAATTTGCATTCCTTCATAAGTATCGTGTTCCATCAACCGGAAAGCTTCATCGTCCATTCCTTTCATCAAGTAATCGTGCATTGCGGGAGTATTGACTAAAATGTCGTGAACTGCTACGCGGCGGTTGTCAACAGTTGGCAGCAAAAGTTGGGCAATTACTGCTACCAAAGAATCGCAAATTTGAATCCGCATTGCTTGCTGTTCCTCGGGCGGATACATATTCAACAAGCGATTGAGAGCATTAATAGCACTGCGAGTGTGGAGAGTTCCCAACACTAAGTGACCTGTTTGAGCTGCTTGCAAAGCAGTGTTAATCGTCACCCGATCGCGCATTTCCCCGATCAGAATTACATCCGGATCTTCCCGCAAAACTGCCCGCAAAGCCTGCTGGAATTCGTGAGTGTGCAAACCTACTTCCCGCTGGCTGACCAAGCATTTTTTAGAAGGGTGAATAAATTCGATCGGGTCTTCAATTGTAACTACGTGCTTTTGTTCCATCTGGTTGAGGTGATCGATCATTGCCGCCAATGTTGTCGATTTCCCGGAACCAGTCGGTCCTGTAATCAAAATCAATCCCTGCGATCGCAAGATGATATTTTTGAGAACTTCCGGCAATCTCAAAGCATCGATCGTCGGTATGTCCAAACTAATCAAACGCAGGACGATCGCGCCGCCGCTGAGAGAATCAAAACAGTTTACCCGACACCGCACGAAGCCGGGATAAAAAATTGCCGTATCCAATTCTTTTGTTTCTGCAAACTGTTTTCGCTGCTCGGGAGTGAGCATTTCTGCTAAATATTGTTGAAAAATTTCTGGTGTTACTTTGACGTGGCTAGTGGCTACTTGCATCACGCCCCGAATCCGAAATCTCGGGACTTGGCCGACTCGAATGTGAATGTCGGATGCGGATGCTGAATGGGCATCTCTGACCATTTGCTCGATCGTGCTCTGTGGAGTCTCTTGAGACTTGTGGGCGCTTGGGGGAGGTGCGGGTACGGGTGCCGGAGGTGCCGGAGGTGCAGCGGGCGCAGGTGCAGCAGCAGCAGGTGCAGCTAAGGGCGGTGGTGGTGGGGGCGATCGGCGGGCTTGAGGGTCAGGTCGAACGGGTGTAGGATTATTTAAGGGGTCCATTTTTTGTCTCCAGTCGTGCGATTTTTGATTTTTGATTTTTGATTGTTTTCTCGGAGCAATCCGGGGACTTGCGAGCTAATGGCTTTGGACTAATGCAGATTAACGGCTAAAAAATTGTCGATTTCCAATCTAATCGCTAACTGCTAATCCGCTGCTAAATTCTTAGAATATTTTCATTCTTCCTCCTGCTTCCCGATCTTTGTTTGAGGTTTGAGGTTTGAGGTTTGAGGTTTGAGGTTTGAGGTTTGAGGTTTGAGGTTTTTTCTCAAACCTAGCACCTACCACCTACCGCCTAATTCTTCCCTCTTCCTTCTTCCTTCTTCCCTCTTCCTTCTTCCTTCTACATATGAACATCGGTCGCAAAATTGCTGATTGGCTGGAAACTCGCGCTGTAACGCCTGCTTATGCGGGCGGGCTGTTATCCTTTCTGACTGTTTTCTTTTTTGGTTCTGCCACAAACACAATGGCTGGATGGTTGTACGCTATCAGCGGTACGAGTTTGGCGCTATTGGGAATAGCTGCGGTTTTGCCAGTACGATCGCTCAAGGCTGTGGAAGTTCGCCGCCGTCCGATCGAGCCTGTGAGTGCGGGCGATCGGATTACTGTAGAACTAGAAATCGAAAATCGCGCCCGCCAACCTAAAACCCTTTTGCAAGTAGTAGATATTTTGCCGTTTGTACTGGGAGTGCCCGTTACGCGCTCGATCGAACTCATACCAGCTCAAAGCATTTACGCGGATACATATTACCTGGAAGTCAAGCAGCGAGGCGTCTATCGCTGGCATGAGGTGCAGTTGAAGACGGCAGCGCCTTTGGGGTTGTTTTGGTGCCGTCGCAGCCAGTCGGCCAAAGCAGTGGCAGTTGTGTACCCGAAGGTTTTGCCCTTGAACGTTTGCCCTTTAGTCGATCGAGTGGGTCGAGAAGACAGCCCGCAATTTTTCGATCGCAGTCGATCGCAAATTGCTACCGAAGGTCTCACCCGCACGCTGAGACCTTACCGCCACGGAGATCCCACCCGACTGATTCACTGGCGCACCAGCGCCCGCTACGGGGAATTGCGGGTGCGGGAGTTAGAACAGGCCGCCGGCGGTCAAGAAATTATTATTGCTCTCGACAGCGCTGCAGCGTGGCAGGTGGAGGAATTTGAAGCAGCAGTGACAGTAGCTGCCTCACTCTACTTCTATGCTAGCAAGCGCCTGTTAAACGTCAAACTTTGGACTGCCGCGACTGGAATTGCCTCGGGCAACCGGGTGGTGTTGGAAACTTTAGCAGCAGTGAATTCCGGGGAGGATGCTGTTGAAAATCCGCCTAAATTGCCTTTAATTTGGCTGACTCAAAACTCTGCAAGTTTAAGCAGTCTTCCCCAAGGCAGCCGTTGGGTACTCTGGCCGATCGCTGCTGCTGAAATCGGTGAAAAAATGTTAGTAAAACACGATTTTCCCGGCTTGCAAATTCGCGCCGATCGACCTTTAGAACTTCAACTGCAATCGCCCCTTGAACGATTTTAGATTTTAGATTGAGAATCGAGAATTGTAGATTGGTAATTAACAATTTTAGAGCGGGGTGAACGCTTTGAGATTTGAGATTTGAGATTGAAGATTAGCAAGATTAAAATCCTTTTGCTCCCCCCTTTTTTTAGGGGGGCTGGGGGGGATCTAAGAGCTTGAAAACACCCCCTAAGGCTCAGAAATTTTTTGTTTTTGTTTGCGTTTGTGCCGCGCGCCCGCACCTAAAATTCCGAATCCCAAAAAACTGCCAATTACAGTTGCGGGCTCTGGAACTGCAACTGCTTCCGGATCGATCGGCGGTATCTCTCCAGCAGGAGATGGCGCGGGCGATGGCGAAGGAGGATTTGTTACTTCCTCATAGGTTCCAGTCACAGCAACATCAAAAATTCCAGCATTATCAGACCAGTCGAAAGCATCCATCGCGCCGAGATAGAAGCGAGATGCTCCCTCAGGAACTACAATTTGCTGGATAACGCCTCGATCGGTGCGTCCGTCGCCAATAAAAAATACCTGTTTGATCAGTGGCGCAAGTTGAAGGTAGTTGCGGCTGTCTGGGGTACTGAAATTTAGAGCGGGCGGCGCAGGTGAAAGATTCGGTTGTTGGGCATCAAGAAACACGCCCAGCAGGGAATTTCGGGGTGCAGAAATATTAGAAATGCCATGTTCGTCTCCGGCTGAGTGGGTAGCAACTGTTCTGTCTCCGTCGGGCGTATCTATGGGAGTGACAGACTTGTAGTTGACCGAACCAGTAACTCCGAAGGTTAGGATATTGCCGGCAGCGAGGGGCAGATTGGGTACAAGTACGGCAGATTCCCTCGGAGCCAGGGAAAAGCGATTTCTGACGGGGGAACGGCTGGAAATAGTGCCGTCCGGCATTCCCGCCAGCCAAGGATCGGCGGTGCCCGGTACGCCTGCATTCAAAGTAATGGTAGCGGCTTGTGCTTGGCTAGCTGCTGTTAGAGATATCAAGGCGAATCCCGCAGCAACGATCGATCGTGTTTTAGGGCAGTCATATAATAGATGCTTCCTGATTTTCCAACTCGCACACCCGCAAATTAACTGACCGCCAACAGCCTCAGTGTGAGCTCGATCTCTGTGGAGATGGGATCTAGATGCTGCAGGTCCGATCGAATTTACCGCTAGTCTACCTCAGAACTTCCTGTATTTTTCCCAGAGGCCGTTAAGGTTAGCAAAAGAATACAAAACGTCATCTAATATCGTGTCTGCAACGGTTTTTTGCCTCAGTCTTGGGGCTGATTATCGGATAAATTCTCCGATACGTTTTCCGATAAGTTTTCCGGCACATTCTCCGATACATTCTCGGGTAAAGTTTCCGATACATTCTCGGGTAAAGTTTCCGCTACATTCGCCACCAAATTCTCCGATGGACTTTCGGGCTTGACTCGGCGGATGGGGAGATTGGCAATCAGTGCCGTTGCCCGTTGGTCGCTTTCTAGGGAAAACTCTGACTCGGTAGTATCGATTTCCACGTAGCGAGACACCACCTCCAGAATTTCGCGGCGCATTGACTCAACCATTTCTGGACTGAGGTCCGATCGATCGTGAGCTAGAACCAATTTGAGGCGGCGTTTGACCTCATCACGGCTGTTTTCGGGCGCGCGCGGGAAAAGTCGTTCGAGAAGGGTGTATAGCATGAGTCTGGCGGGTTGGTCATCCGATTTTAGGTTTTAGGTTTTAGATTTTAGATTTTAGATTTTAGATTGCGACTGCGAATAAAGTCGTTAGCACTATATCAGTTCTGTGAAACCTACTCAAATCTGCTCAAAGTAGATTTGAAATTCAAATAGCTTAGTTGTAGCTGTGGCTTCCAACATAATGCTCCCGAATGACGGCTGTCAAGGTTAGCTAAAGTCTAATTTTCCCAAAATCTAGGCTTTTTTTTGATTAAGTCTGTGCTGTTTGAGAGCGATCGCCCATATTTGCAATCCGTTACATAATTTTAGTTGTTAACAGTTTGCGGAGGCGAGTGAAGAAGTTTTCGGGGCGGGGATTGAGGTCGAGAAATTCGACTTTTTCACCTTCGAGACGGCGGGCGATGTTGTCAAAAGCGGTTCCTGCTAAAGACTTGGTTTCTGACAATACTAAGGGTTCGCCGCGGTTGGTAGAAACGATCACGCGCTCGTCATCGGGAACCACTCCCAGCAGGGGAATAGCAAGGATTTCCCGCACGTCTTGCACCGACATCATATCATTTGCCAGTACCATTGCGGGTCTGATGCGGTTGACGATCAGGTTGATTTTTTTGACGTTATGGGCTTCTAACAAGCCGATAACTCTGTCGGCGTCTCGCACTGCCGCGATTTCTGGAGTAGTAACAATCACACCTTCTTGAGCCGGGGCGATCGCATTTTGAAAACCCTGTTCGATTCCTGCCGGAGAATCGATCAAAATATAATCGTATTTCTTATCTCCCAACATTCCGACTAACTGCTTCATTTGCTCGGCAGTAATCGCATCTTTCATCCGAGTTTGGGCCGCCGGTAGCAGTACCAAACGCGACTGCCGCTTATCTTTCACCAAAGCTTGTTCCAGGCGGCATTCTCCAGCGAGAACTTCCAATGCCGTGTACACAATGCGATTTTCTAAACCCAGCAGCAAGTCCAAATTTCTCAAGCCGAAATCAGCGTCGATAACGGCAACACTGCGCCCCCGCTTCGCTAACGCCATGCCGAGATTGGCTGTGGAGGTGGTTTTTCCCACTCCGCCTTTCCCCGATGTAACAACAATAATCCGAGCCATAAGTGAGTTGATAGTTGACAGTTGACAGTTGACCTGGGACAGTTGAGAGTTGAGAGTTGACAGTTGACCTGGGACAGTTGAGAAAAGTTTTGAGAAAGGATTGGGGCAAGTACGTGTTGAGTGTTGAATTAAGAACTGTCTTTAACTCAAAACTCAAAATTTAAAACTCAAAACTCCTTACCGATTACCGATTACCAACTACCAATTACCAATTAATCATTACCTGCCATTAACTGCGATTTGTCGAAATCAGAGGCCCTGCCGATCCGAATTCCTTGAGGTGTCACGTAGGCCACTTCCGGGTAAAACTGAGCGGGCGAAGTTTCTGGTCCTCTGGCAACGTACTTAGCAATCCTAATCAGCATCGGTTCCATCTGCAAGGCTACGATCGCGCTTTTGACATTGCCGCCAGCGCCTGCGTGAACGGTTCCCCGCAAACGGCCCCAAACTAGAATATCGCCTCCAGCGATCACCGACCCGCCAGGATTGACATCTCCGAAAACTATCACAGTTCCAGGATGCCGAATTTCTGCGCCCGATCGTACTGTCATCTGCAAATATAATGGTTCGGCGAGGGACTGAGGTTTGGCGTCGGAATTTTTGTTGAGGGAAGGAACGGGGGGCTGCTGTTCGACACAATAGCCTGCGGTAGCTGCGGCAACGGCTGTTTGGCGGCGGCTGGTATGGACTCGCTTGAGTTGGAGTTCGACTTCTGCAAGGGAATCGGCGATTTCTTGCAATTGGCGGATATCTAAGAGTCGATCGTTCCCCATCAATTGTACTTCGGCGTTTGCCTGCCAAAAACGTTCTCCAGCATTCAGCCTGACTTTTAGCTGCTGTACGAGTTCCGTCCAGGTAGAGGCTGCTGTTTGGGATTCGCCGCTGTTGCTTTCTGGGGGCAGCAGCAACATTAGCTGTCCGTCTTCGGTTTTGAGCCGGACTTGCAATTCTAGACTAACTTCCGGCGCTGTGGCGACTCTAGGGGAGGCATTGGGTATCATGGGGGCTAATCTGAGTTCGGGTAAGTACAAAGTAATATTAATATTAGCTTGAGTTGTCAGTTGTCAATTATCAGTTGTCATGAGTCATCAGTCATTAGTTATTGGTTATTCTTCCTTGGTCTGTTGTCTGGCATATATTGTTTTTTGTATCGATTGCGTCAGGGCCGGGGCGAAGCATTCGGATACAAAGATTGAATTTTATTTCAGGAATTGTCGCGCGAATGCTTCGCCCCTACCAATATTTACAAATCTGTACAAATGATGCTAGTGGCTGCGATATTAACTATCAACTATCAACTATCAACTATCAAATCTCAACTATCAACTATTAACTCATGCAGCAAATAGAACGGTATCGCGGCAGTCTTCTCGGTTTAGCAACGGGCGATGCTTTGGGAACAACTTTAGAGTTTCATCAACCCGGAACTTTTGCGCCGATCGAGGATATGATTGGTGGCGGTCCATTTCGACTGCAACCGGGAGAATGGACTGACGATACTTCAATGGCACTTTGTTTGGCTGAAAGCTTAATTGTCAAACAAGGTTTCGATCCGATCCATCAGTTAGAAACTTATTTGCGGTGGAGTCGAGACGGACATTTAAGCAGTAACGGCAAATGTTTTGATATTGGCAATACCGTGCAACAAGCACTGTGGAATTTTAAAGAGACAAGAAAGCCTTATTGCGGTTCTACTGATGTTTGGAGTTCGGGCAACGGTTCGATTATGCGCTTGGCTCCCGTGCCTTATTTTATGCTAAACATCCTCTGGAAGCAATAGCAAAATCTCAAGAAAGTTCGAGAACAACTCACGCTGCTACTACTTGTTTGGATGCTTGCAGGTATTTTGGCGGTTTAATTGTTGGGGCAGTGAATGGAGTTGCTAAAGATGAGTTGCTTTCAGAAAGATATTGCCCGATCGAGCGTTATTGGGAATCCTACCCGATGGTAGAAGAAATTGATGAAATTGCTGCGGGTTCTTTTAAATTGCGACAACCTCCAGAAATTAAAGGTACGGGTTACGTCGTGAAGTCTTTGGAAGCAGCACTGTGGGCGTTTTATCGGAGCGATTCTTTTGAGGAAGGATGTTTGTTAGCGGTGAATTTGGGCAACGACGCCGATACAACTGGTGCGGTTTACGGACAGTTGGCGGGCGCTTTTTACGGAAAAAATGGCATCCCGGAAAATGGCGATCGCGCTTGGCAAAACGCGCTTTAATTGAATCTTTTGCCGATCGGCTTTTTGAAATGTCTCGATCGATCGAATAGATGATTGTTAAGATTCAGCGATTGAAGATGATTGTTAAGATTCGGCGATTGAAAATGATTGTTAAGATTCGGCGATTGAAAATGATTGTTAAGATTCGGCGATTGAAATCGCTCCTATACAAACAAAGTCCGCCTGCGCGGACTAAGATCTGTCCGATAAATCGATCGTAATTTCTGTAGGGGCGGGTTTGCCAATATCTGCGATACAACACCAAAAAACTTGCAAACCCGCCCCCACCTAACGCAAAATTGCAATCTACTCTAGACACCTGCAACCGAAAGCGATTTAATTAATAAAGTTACCAGTTTTTGAGAAAATAGATTTTATGGAAATCGATCTAGAAAATGCCGATCGAGCCTTACCGATCGAACATCAAAACGTACCCGCAGCCCATCAAGGATTGCACGGTTTTTTATACAGTTCCGATGACGAACACAGCGCTGAGACTGCTGTTGTTGCCATAGAAAATGACGGAACTCAAGTCATGCCGATCGAAACTTGGCGCAGCGCCTCGAATAATGCAAAAGTAGCCGGAGTTTACGCTGTTTTAGATGTCGATCGCTGCACTCAGTATATCGGTTATTCGCGCAATATTTTGCTGTCGATCGACAGTCATATTGCCGCCAACGGAGAGGAAAAATGTGCTTTTGCGCGCGTGCAAACTTTCAAATTTCCGAAGCGGGAAGAAATGGAAAAATTGCGCGATGCGTGGATAGCAGAAATTGGCAGCATTCCCCCCGGAAATGGCGAACAAAAGGCATTGTGGGTGAGTACGGTAGGCGAAGCAGCGCGATCGGCGATGTCTGCACAGGAACAAAAAGCCTATGAGGAAAAGAAACTGAAATTGCGGAAAGCAATGGCAGATTCTAGTCTAACAAAAGAGTTAGAAAGTGCTGGGAGGGAAGAGGGCGATCGGGCGCAGGATTTAGCAGCGGCTGTTAATAATGATGATTGGAGTGCGGTGATTCGATCGCAAACCCAAGAAACAAAATCCGGCGAATAATATCGTATCTGCTTAGTTCGTATTAGTTCGTAGTGGGGACTTCAGTCCGCAGGATTTTACGGACTGAAGCCCGCTTTATCTGCCTCAGAAACCGAGTTTCTTGGAAAGTCTCGTGGGGACATGAAAAATATCGTGGAAACTCGGTTTCTCGGACTAAGGTCGATCGCACACCAACCCAGAAACCGGGTTTCTTGACAACCTTTGGTGGGATGCAAAATCTGTCGCAGAAACCCGGTTTCTCGAACTTCGATCGATCGCGCACCCACTGGTGAAATTGGGTTTCTTTGCCACATCTCGTGAGGACGTGTTATTCTAGACAGATGAAAAATCAATCTCTAATGAAACACTGAATAATTGATGCAAGAGCTTTCGGGTGCTGCGGGTGGAAGTTGGCGAGTAATTGATGAAGTATTTGACTCAAATGTTGTGCTACAACAAGATAATCTATCATGCGCTCCAGCTTGTGGTGAAATGCTACTTAAAGATCGGGGGATTAATGATGTTACTCAGGCAGCGATCGCTGCTGAGACTGGAGTACCTGTAGATGTAAGATATCTAGCTCTTGCGCTGAATAAACTGTCTCCAAGTAGTATTGGAGTATGGTGTGGTGGTAATTTTGGAGTTGAGCTAGCGGAAATGCCAATTCTCCTTGAGAGATTAATTGCCAAAGGTTCGTGGGCAGCAGAAATGAAAGAATTCGGCAATCCTATTGCTCATCTAGTAGTTGTTGACGGGTTTGATGAGGCGGGAAGATTACTGATTCTAGACCCTTGGAATGGTACTAGATATAAAATGGAGAAAGCCGAATTTTTGAATTATTGGAATACAAGAGGTGTTTATCTGGAGAAAAACTTATGAAGACAAGTGTACTATCAATTCAGCATATAGACAGCACAAATGAATTTAAAGTTCTGATGTTAATTGGTGACGATCGCCAGCAATTTACTTTTACGGTTGAGCATCCTCAGCAAGAGTCATTTGCGGTTATTGGTGGGGATATTGATTTCTGTAATTTTTTTAGGTTCAATCAACATATATCAGCTAAAGTGGGGGATTTAGTTGGACAAGTCGATCGGGATAAAATTGTGGAATTACCTGTGGGTGTGGGTGATTTTTATACTCCAGAAGAAGCGATGGAACTGCAAAAGCATTTCCGCCAAAGCGATCGCATTATCAACTATCGGCCAACAGAAGCAATGAGAAGCGAAGTCCGCGATCGTGTAATTGAGCTAGTTGAGAAGTTGCCAGAATCAATGTTAGATGAAGCTATTAAGGTGCTGGAATCTTTATATCTCAACGCTAATAATCTCAAGTAACGATCGCTTTTCAGTATTAGCCGAGAGGCAACTTATGAGTGCTTAACTGTAAATGCGATCGCGTTTGATGATTCATCCTTCTGCGGTCGATCGCGCACAACTGGTGAAACCGGGTTTCTTGGAAAGTCTCGTGGGGGTATGAAAAATATCGTGGAAACCCGGTTTCTTGGGCGAGGTGGGATTTACCATTCGACGATGGGGATACCACACGGGGGCATTGCCCCTACAAACTCTCAACTTTCAACTGTTTAACTTTGCACCTTCCCGCAAACATCATTTGCGGGTATTCCTCTATCGAGTGTTTAGATGGCTAATTAAAGTAGAAGACTATCGGGACTTCCACGCAGTTGTCGCAAAACTTTACAAAAAATCCGCAATGTTTTGCATAAAACCACCGAGTTCACCCTGATAAATAAACAGGAACGACAAAAAGGCGGTGGGGGCGATCGGGCTTTTTCGCAATCCGATAGTCCGCCGGGGGTTCAAACCCCCGTCTCATAGCGAAAGTCGTCTGAAGACGACTGCAGAATTTATCAGTCCTCTTTCAGAGGACTTCCGCTATGAGGCAGGGAATTGATTCCCTGCCGGACTGCGGGACAACGAACAATTCGATCGCACCCCAACTCCCCAAACCATCTGTGTTCCGTGCTTTCACGCATTCTTTACAAAGCTTTGCAAAAAATTCCAAAATTTTGCATAAAACTACCGAGTTTAGGCTGATAAGAATACAGGAACGCAAATTCGATCGCACTGAGAGTTATCTAAAAGTGCGAGTTGCCAAAATTCCCATCGAACACCCAAAA
>JAAUPF010000334.1 GCA_012034575.1 Richelia sp. CSU_2_1
AGTACAAGGTTTAACCACCAAGGCGCTGCTGGAAAAATTGGGGTTGTTAAAAAAGCAAGAGTTGCGCCAGCAGTATCAGGAAGCGATCGCCCAACGTGTTGCTCTCAACCGCGTTCTCAAGTATGTATCTGAAGTATCGGGCGATCGTAAAATCGAGCCTGAGTTTTCCAATCATCTCGTGAGTCAGGTTGAAGGAAAATTGGATGTGCTGCAAGCCGAAATCAACCAAATGTACGATCGCTCTCCGGAACTGCGCGACTTGACTATCAACAAAATCGAAGGCGATTTGCAGGCGATCGAGGCGGATACTTATGCTGAATTTGTGCGATCGGGTCAATTGAATCAGCTCCCTACTTCCGTGTTGCAGGAATTTTTTAAAGCTGGGAAGGACTAAAGTTCTTACTACAAACCTGTTTGATCCGATCGCCCCGGTCAATGCAGCAATTCCTCTAGTTTTTGCTGGTTCCACAAATACTGATAAAGCCCTGTTTGCCCTACCAATTCTGCGTGAGTTCCGCTTTGTACTATTTCTCCTTTTTCCATTACAAAAATGCGATCGGCACTAGCAGCAGCCGACATTTGATGCGAGATAAAAATTACCGTTTTGCGATCGGTTCCTGTTGCTAAATTCTTCAAAATGTCGGTAGCAGTCTGATTGTCAACGCTGGAAAGAGCGTCATCCAAAATTAGCACGGGAGCATCAACTAATAAGGCGCGCGCAAGTGCAGTCCGCTGCCGTTGTCCGCCGGATAAAGTAATGCCTCGCTCGCCGACAACTGTTTTATATTGCTGGGGAAAGTTGAGGATTTCTGCGTGAATTTGTGCTTGTTTGGCTGCTGATTCTATTTGCGGTTGTTCTGCTAAAGGATTGCCGTAGCGGATGTTATTCTTGATGGTAGTACCGAACAGAAAGCTTTCTTGGGGAACGTAGGCGATCGCCCCGCGCAATTCCCTCAATTTTACCTCGGTAATATCTAATCCGTCTACAAATAACTGACCCGCATCGATATCTAATAATCGCGGCAGCGCGTTAGCTAAAGTCGATTTACCAGAGCCGATCGCCCCAACAATTGCGACGGTTTCTCCCGGTTTAATGGTAAAATTAACGTTGTTAAGCGCTGGTGTTTTTGCATCTGGGTAAGTATAATTTAAATGACGGGCAGTAATCTCACCTTTGATGGGATTTGGCAGTTCAATAGCATCGGTAGCATCCTTAATTTGGGGTTCTACAGTCAGAATTGATTCGATGCGATCGACACTTACTTCTCCCCGCTGATAAGCAGTAATGGTGAAACCCAACAGCGCCGTCGGAAATACTAAACGCTCCACATAAATCAGCAAAGCCACAAAATCCCCGACAGTAATTTCTCCCTTAGCAATTGACCCCGCACCAGCCGAAAGTAGCACCAATAAACTCACGCTTGCCAAACCACCCAGCAGCGGAAAAATAAAGTTGCGCGTTTTTGATAATTCCAAATTTGCTGACAGTAACTGTTCGTTAGAATTGCGGAAAGCGCGGCGTTCATTCTCTTCTTGAGCGTAGATTTTAATTACCGAAATCCCGCTCATATCCTCCTGAATCAAATCGCTCATCGCCGACAATTCTTCCTGCACGACTAACTGCTGGATGCGAAGTTTGTCGCTAAATAATTGCACCAAAACTAGCATCAAAGGATAAACCGCGATCGCCAACAGCGTCAGTCGCACATTAATCCCCAACATCACCGGCAAAGTCAAAGCATAAGCAAAGGCTGTATTCGCCAAACTCAGCACCGCAAACCCTACCAAGCGGCGAATATTGTCCAAGTCGGAAGTAGCGCGGTTAATTAAATCCCCTACCGTATTGGTAGCAAAATAAGACGGTTCTAAAGTTAATAAATGATTGAAAATTTCCTGTTTGAGGTCAAATTCGACTTGACGCCCCACCCCAAACAGCAAAATCCGCGATGCCATCCGAATTCCCCACATAATTGAGGCAAGTACCAGAATCAACATCACGTAGTTGAAAACTTGGTCAAATTTGAGGGCAACTTGCAGAGTGTCTACTGCATTCCGAATTAGCAGGGGAATATAAACGCCCACAGCATTGACAATTAACAGAGAGAAAACACCCCAAAATGCCGATTTCCAGTGGGGGCGCATATAGTCGCCCAGTTTTTGCAGTCGAGAATAACGAGCCATGTGTTAGCGAGTGAGGTGAGAGTTTATAGTAGTTGACAGCTTGCAGTGAGCTTGCCGAACTGTTGATAGCTTGCAGTGAGCTTGCCGAACTGTTGACCCTTCGACTATGCGAGCGGGCAGGCAGTTGATAGTTGACAGTTGATAGCAAAAATCGGATTTAGGTTTTTGCTGTACATTGTCCACTGTTAAAAAAATGTGGGTTGGAGACCAGAAGCAAAACCTAATTAACAAATGTAACAAATCATATTATATCTGTAGGGACAATGACTTGCTCTGAATTACTGTCAACTGTCAACTGCTATACTAGCAAAAAGCGAGCGTGACTAATCAAAAATTGTTCGATCGTCACATCTCTATCAATAGAAAGGTGTATTGTGCTGACAGATTAGCTATCTTCAAGAAAAGTAGCCATCATCCTCAGCAATCTGCAATGGTTGGCTGTTTTGGCAGACAGCAGAATAATCAGAGCCAGAATAACTTGATTCCATGCAAAACACCGCAGACTTACTCCCAAAGACAGACTCGCAGAGTCTCCCGAAAAAGCAACCAACAGGCGCAAATTATAAATCTGTTGGGCAGCAATTTGTCAAGTTGCTAGATGTCGAGGATTTAGATGCGACGGTGGCGGCAAAACCGTTACTTGTCAGCGACTTGGAAAGCGCGATCGCCCACGCAATTCAAGCTGCTTACAAACAGCAACCGGGCGACGATGCCGCGCACCGCTTTTTGCAACGCGTGCTTTACCGGATCAACAGGCTCAACTTATTTTGGTACGATGATTTGCGGCACTACAACAACGAGCGATCGCACTATTTGCGATCGGTGCGCGATCGGATCGAAGAACCTTGGCAGCAGTGGGAACTGGCACAAATTGACTTGGAAGGGCTGCAAAAGCTAGAAGATGTCAAGCAAGCCCTGCGCGATCGGGCGGCTGCTGATGTTGATCCTCCTTTGAACGAGAGCGATCGCTATTTGCGAGAACAGATGACAGCAGCGGGATACAGGCATTTGCTGGCGATCGCATCTTTCGACGGTTTGGTGGAAGCCAGCCGACTTTCGCGCATCCTCGGCGGTGCCGGTAACGAAATTCAGTCAACCCTGACACGAGTGCTGATCGAAGAATACGGCGGCGGTCGCCTCCCCCGCAAGCACTCCACCTATTTTGCGCAAATGCTGGCAGAATTCGGGATGAATACGGAACCGGAAGCATACTTCGATTTGGTGCCTTGGGAAGTGCTTGCAGGTATCAATCAGAACTTCCTGCTAACGGAACGCAAGCGCTACTTTCTGCAATACAACGGCGGACTCACCTATTTTGAGGTAGCCGGGCCCGTCGCTTACCGCAATTATCTAGCCGCCGCGCAGCGTCTGGGCTTATCGCAGGCTGCAATGGGTTACTGGGAACTGCACATCAGAGAAGACGAACGTCACGGGCGCTGGATGTTAGATGAAGTGGCGCTACCGCTGGCCGATAAATACCCACAGGATGCGTGGGAACTGGTGTTGGGGTACGATCGAGAGAAAGCGATCGGCGATCGGGCTGCGGCTGCTGTAGTGCGATCGATCCAAATGATAGTTGATAGTTGATAGTTGGAGGTTTCTCGATCTTTGCCAGAGGCAGTCGATCGTGCCGAGATTCTGTCATCGTTCCTTTGGTCCGACAGGGGTTAAAAACCCCTGTCTTATAGCTAAAGTCCTCTAAAAGAGGACTAAAATACATCGTTATAAAACAAGGACGGAAAGCGGAAAACTCATCAGCTTTAGCTATGAGATGTAAGCGACACGAGCGGTTTTAACCGCCGTCAATCTTTCTTGAATCTTAACATTTTTAGCGGTGTAAAAAGGGCTT
>JAAUPF010000335.1 GCA_012034575.1 Richelia sp. CSU_2_1
GATCGCATTTTTCGGATTTTTCGGCACTCTATCCGCCAGCACCAAAGGAGAAACCCCCCATCAGAGCATAAACATCCTGTTCCTCCGGCGTCATTTCCACCGAAATCACCTCCGGCGGCTCCACCATCGGCTTCATCAACTCTGACTTAGCGGGACGCACTCGATCGAAATCTTCGCGCCTGCCCGCACCCATAGTGACAAGTCCGAAGCCTTCAGCAGCAGCCCGGATGCCCGGAGGTGCAACGTACTCGGATCTGGCCTCGGCGATTTGCGCGCTCGCAGTATTCGGCAAACGCAGCTTGCTGCGAACTGGTTCCTCTTCTGGCGTGGTGCCAAAACCCTCCTCTCCGATGCGGCGGCGGCGGCGGCGGCGGTTGCCGTTACTCAAATCCTGATAGCTGGGATGGTTGAGCAAATCTAAATTTGACGAAGTACCCGCATCAAAATCCAGCACTTCGCTCTGTTCCAAGGTAGCCCGAGGCAACTCAGCGGAACGCTCTTCCCGCACTGGGGCAGCAGCAGCAGCAGTAGGTGGCAAACTGCGACGTTCCGAGCTTTCTGACAAGCTCAAAAAATTGCGGTTCGGGCTGGCAGCGCGGGGTTCGATAGATTCCCGCACTGCGGCGGCAAAATCCTCTTCCCCCGGAAGTTGCACCAAATGACCCAACCCGTTGCAAGTCGGGCAAGTATGGCCGAACAATTCGTAAATATTTTGACCTTGGCGCTTGCGGGTGAGTTCTACCAACCCGAGTTCCGAAAGTTGAGCGATTTGCGGGCGAGCTTTGTCAGCCTTGAGAGCTTTATTGAAATGTTCCAGCACCTGCAACTGATCTCGGCGCGACTCCATGTCGATAAAGTCAACAATAATTACCCCGGCAATATTCCGCAAGCGCAATTGCCTAGCAATTTCTGTTGCTGCTTCGCAGTTAGTCCAGAGTACCGTTTCCCGAGCCGTGGCCGATCGAGTAAAGGAACCGGAGTTGACATCAATAACTGTTAGAGCCTCCGTCGGCTGAATGATCGCGTAACCGCCCGAAGGCAAATCCACCCTAGGTCTGAGGGCTTCTCGAATTGCAGCGTTAACGCGGAAATATTCTAAAATCGAGGCGCGCTCTCGATGGTGGTCGATCAGAACTCCTGCAGGCAACTTGCCCCCGTTCCAGCTCATCAACTGCTGTTTCACCCGCTTGATGCCGTTTTGCGAGTCCACCACAATCCGGTTCACGTCACCGCTGAACATATCCCGCAGCACCCGCTGGATAAAATCATCGTCGCGGTTGAGCAGTGCCGGTGCCCGCGTGGAAACTGCTTCAAGCTGAACGGTTTCCCATTGTTTTGCAACGCTTCCAAATCTTCCATGATGGCTTCTTCAGTCACTCCCTTCAGCTTCGGTGCGCACCAGCAGTCCCATGCCGGCCGGTTTAATCAAAATAGCTAGAGCTCTGAGGCGGTTGCGTTCGTTTTCCGATTTGATCCGCCGAGAAAGATTGACTCCCCTACCGTAGGGCATCAGCACCAAATAGCGACCCGGCAAGGTAATATTGCCTGTCAGCCTGGGCCCTTTGCTGCCTGTCGGTTCTTTCATCACCTGTACCAGAACTTTCTGCTGGGGAGTCAGGAGTTCTGTAATTGCTCCGGCCGAGCGTTTCAGTCGCAGGGGGCCGAGGTCTGTAACGTGCATGAACCCGTTGCGTTCTGGGTCGCCAATATTGACGAAGGCGGCATCTATCCCGGGCAATACATTTTCGACAATTCCCAAGTAAATATCGCTAACTTGATGGCTGCCTGTGGCTACCACGAGTTCTTGGATTTGATCTTCTGAAAAAACGGCAGCAATGCGATGCTGCTCTGCGATAACTATCTGCTTTGGCATTCAATTTCCTCAAATTTTGTCAGCAAGTTAGAGACACCAATACGCTCAGAGGTCTCTGACTTTGGCTGTAAGTATTAGTAGATTCAAGAGTTATTAGCTGCGATTTGGTGACGGGGGGAAGGTCGAAATCGGACGGGCTGAGGGAAATTAAACTCTAATTTCAATTTTTTGCATCATGCAACTTTTTTACTGCCGCCAAACCTGACAGTTGAATCCGACCTTCTTCGGCTTTTGTGCACTATTTACCTTCTACAGTCTATCGAAATGAGCCGATCGAAATGAGCGGACTTTCATCGAGTTAGGAAGATTGAGTTTTGAGTTGAGCATTGCAAAAGTTTTCTCTCAAAATTCAACACTTACAGCATCTTAATTCGATCGCGTCCGCTTGTATCGGAATGACTAAATCTTGACTGCTGTTTTCGCTCAACCAACCCTAAAACCCTGTCACAAAAATCTATTCTTTAAAATCTGCAAAACGGTTTGAACCTTGAGATTTTTAAGTTCTACCATCTCCTGTCAATTACCCGCGATCGAGATTGTTTGTATTTAAGAGGAAAGCCCTCGTTTGGTGAAGACTTTCGCTCCGATTACAAATTTTTTGATGGCTGGTAATCGATCGGAGATCGTATCAAGCGACGATCGACAGTAACTCGATCGATCGACTTAACCGCTAAATTTTGGTTCGCAGCCCGATTTTGCCGGTTTGGCTATAGATTTAGTGCGTGAAAGTACAAAAAGGCTTGAAGTCTTGAACGGAAGCAATTTGCCGTCCCAGCCCGCGTTGCTGGTTGACGGGTGCGGCGAACGACTAAAGCGCTCTAGCCGCTGCGGCTTCCATAACAAGCCATTATAGCGCAAGCGATACATCCCGATCGAGAGTTGACGTACTCCCCGCGATGAATCGACGGGGATTCTCAAAGGTTGCATGAAGGCGGGTTGAAACCGCGCCTTCATGCTTTCTTCTTCCTGCTTCCTCGATTCTTAACTAGACGGTTGCCCGCCCCCGCCAGAACATCTCCACAGGCATTTTCTTTAACGTCCAAGAGGCGTCCCCCCCCAGACAATTGAACTATGCCACGATATTGTTTTGATAGCTGCAGGCGAAATATTTCGCCCTTGGCTCCCTCATTCTAACCTTAACTTAAGATTAGCTGACTGCGCTGAACCTGCAGGAGCTGAATTTCTCTGTGGCTGACTTGTTCGAGCATAAATACCAGGTGTTCCGGCCGCATTTGATTGCCGTCGCTGCGACAGCTACCGGTCAAGCACAGGACGGCTCTCGTTTCGGAATTAGGCTCTCCGGCAGAGGTCCTGCTGTTTGTTTGAACTTCTACAAGTTCTAATTTTTGCAGCCTCTCGCGCAAATTTACTTGCTGTGTTTTGCCGGATTTAGTAGTTTGCTCCCGCCAAAAATCTGCGGTAGATTCGATCGCCCTTACCCAATCTTCCCAGTTAGCACCAGCCTCAACGGCGGGGAAATTTTCCGCATCCGATCGATTTTCTGCTGGCAATTTTGCTTCTAATGCCACAGTAATGATATACTCTGCTGCTGCCAATAATTGATTTGCAGAAGGAGCCTTAAGGTCGATCGGCTCTACTTTGTAAATAGGAATATTTACTGGGAAGTTTGCCACCAATTTTTGGCGAAAAGTTTCAGCATCCATCGACTCAGTTAGCTCGAAATCGGCAATTTCCCCCGTGCTGCTAAAGCCTAAAGGCAGGGCATTTGCCAGAGAAATCCGCGCACTCGGGTGAAAACCGCCCGTATAGGAAATCGGTAAATCGGCCCGCCGCACCGCTCGATCGAACAATCTCACCAAATCCAAATGACTCACTAAAGCCATATCTCCTAGTTTACCGAACCACACCCGCAAACGCTGTTTTCTAGTGTTGTTCGGCACGAACTCGCCAGCAAATTCAGGAATTGGTAGCGGTTCGACAACTATATTGTGTCCGAAATCGGTGCCGCAGACTCCGCAGTGAGAACAGCCATCAAAGGAACAGTCGGGAACTGTCGCCGCTGCCAAAGCTTTTTGCAAATCAATTTTCAGCCAGTTTTTGTCGATCCCCGTATCTAAATGATCCCAAGGCAAAGGGTCATCGATCGAGGGGGGGAGGGGGGGGGAGGGTAGGGAGGAAGGGGAAGGGTGGGAA
>JAAUPF010000098.1 GCA_012034575.1 Richelia sp. CSU_2_1
CTTTATTCCTCCTCTTTATTCCTTCCCTCTTCCTTCTTCCCTCTTCCTTCTTCCTTCTTCCTTCTTCCTTCTTCCTTCTTCCTTCTTCCTTCTTCCTTCTTCTTCAAAAATACTATGCCTGCTGTAAGTTTAATCAAAGCAAATTCATACGATCGCGCGATTTTGCAAGCATCTTTAGAAGAATTGCTGGCACCTTTGGGCGGAATGTCGGCTTTTGTAAATAAGGGCGATCGAGTTTTACTCAAACCCAATCTTCTCACGGGCGCGCGCCCTACCAAAGAATGCGTCACCCGCCCGGAATTGGTTTATTGCATTGCGAAAATGGTAATTGAAGCTGGCGGCAAACCTTTTTTAGGTGACAGTCCCGCTTTTGGCAGCGCAATGGGTGTAGCGAAAGCTAGTGGCTATTTGCCACTGTTGCAAGAACTGGATTTGCCAGTAGTTGAATTTCACGGTAAACGCTACGAAACTGTCAGCGAAGATTTCAACAATCTCCGGCTTTCCAAAGAAGCAATGGAAGCTGATGCAGTTATCAATATTCCCAAAGTTAAGTCTCACGTTCAGTTAACAGCGACAATGGGCGTGAAAAATTTGTTCGGTTGCGTGCCGGGGAAAATGAAGGCTTGGTGGCACATGGAAGCCAAAGAAGATCGGCATAGATTCGGTCAAATGCTAGTAGAAACTGCACTGGCAATTAACCCTAATTTGACTGTTGCAGACGGCATTATCGGTCACGAAGGTAACGGACCAAGTGGTGGCGAACCCCGGTTTTTAGGAGTCTTGGCTGCTTCTAGCGATGTGTTTGCACTAGACAGGGCGTTAGTTGAAATTATTAATGCCGATCCGGCGTCAATTCCGACTGTAGCTGCGGCGATGAAATTGGGGCTGTGTTCAAATTTGGAGACCATTTATTTTCCGCTGTTGCGGCCGGAAAATTTGCAAGTTTTGGATTGGAAATTTCCCGACAAGATGGTGCCGATCGGCTTTGGTCTGCCCCGCGTGGTTAAGTCAACTTTCAAGCACCTTTACATCCGCTTGATTAAAGAACAGTTTAGTCAAGAAAGAAGAAGGCAAGCTCGATCGAATATTAATTAATCTCCATAAAACTTTGGCTAAATTAACTAAAAGTCAAATATCTTAGCATTTATTTACCAAAACAAATATTTAGATATATTATTACTAATAAGCGGTACAAGATTCCGAGGGTAACAAGGAATGGGTAGAGTGATAGATAACGATGTTTCTTCAGTCTAGTTGCGCTAAAAAACCAGGTTTCTCGCTTGTCTGTTGAAAATGCTGCAAGATATCAGTATTATCTGAGATCTTGCAGCAATGTCAATAAGGGGATTTTTCGTGGTTTTTCGTGGGGGAGGGCGGGTTTATTTAACCTGTCTGCAAGCTTTGAGGCTCAAGAGTGAACCCTTTCAAGGTGAGAATCGAATATGCTGCGCTCGTTATTCGATTATCACCTTGAACCCTACAGGTTATTGCGACTGGTGCAAGATCTCAGTATTATCCAACTAGATGCTGATGCTGTTGAGAACTAAAGAAGGTTTCAGAGAAATGTAAGGAATTACCCGCTTTTTGTTGTTCGCATCAATCTTCTGTTCGGCGATATTCAACTCTTGCTGAAACTGCTGCACCAGAATTTCGATCGGCGTTCCTTCAAATACTTCTTTAAAACTCTTGTTGTAGAGTTCTTTGTAGGATTTGTCGTAATAACCCAGGCGATCGTACTGATAAGATGCCAAAATATACAGGATTTGCAATTGGTCGGCAGCCCGCTTGTGAGGCGGCAGCAATTTGAGAATTTGCGCTTCTGTAATGACTTCTCCGGCAGCAGGAATATCCCGGTAGGCTGCCAGCGGCATATTGGCTGCAAAACTCATGTAATAATCCTGGGGATAATTGACTGCTGAATGCTGCGGTCCGCAGGTAAAAATTACAGTAGTAACAATCTCAATTAATTGTTCGACTGTATCGATCTGCGCGGGCATTCCCTTGACTCTAGCACCTTTTTCGGAGGCTAATTCAGCAGCCCAGCTTTGCAGTTCAATATCTTCAGAAATCTCCTGGTTTGTTGGATAAAAGTGGTTTAAAAAACCAGTAACAAAGTTACGAATTGCATTCCACAGCAGCAATCCATCATCTCGGTAAGGGTAGTGAGGAAGTTGATTTGTATCTTCCAATCCTCGATTTTTCAGTTCTGTCGGGAAGGCAAATTCATCAAGACTCCAGGTATTGTACGACTCTCTAGCGAGTTCCAGTGACTCTGCTAAAGTACCCGCTAGCAAAGTATCGACAGGTCCGCTTTGATTGATTAATTGAGTGCGTGCTGCGTGGTTGTTAAACAACATAAAGCGAAAGTGAGGTGTCAAAAGCAAGCTGAGAGGATGATTTTTAGCTAGCTGTCGGGCAGTCACAACCGCGAAGGGTTCCATAACTAAATGGGTGCGACCTAAATGAGTGTTCATTTCATGGTGATTGGCATCTGCTACTTGCACGCAAAGTTTGGCAAATAACCAATCTAGGGGAGGATCGGAGGGGGTATAAACATGACTTTCGGGGTTGATATCTAGTTGAATGGCAATCGGAACCAATTCACCTCGATCGCGGACTCCAGTCCACCGCCAATGGAAGAAGGCGCGCGGTTTTGGCAAATATTTTTGACCCTTTTCATAGGTGCCTCCGCCAACTTTTGCAGGGGCGAGATAGTTAGAATCTGTCCCGGTATAATCGGCAATATAAATGTTTTTGTCATGCAACTCTTTGCGCAGATCTAATAAGCGGAGATTGGGAAGTTTTGTCAGTATTTGCGCGCGGGAATCTGCCGGATCTAACAGGCGCAAAACCATCGGATTTGCTCCAGAAAGGCGCTGTTCGGCAAAGGCTCGATCGGTTTGGTAAGTTTTGGCAATTGGAGGCAGCGGCAGTAAGGAAAAAAAGTCTTCGTAGTCTTGGAGGTCATCGAGAGGATCGAGAAAAGACCTCGCTTTAACTGCCAACATATTGACAGGAAGTTCGGCAGTTGCTTGGATGCGTTCGGCAATGTAATTTATGGAAAAGCTTTCGATCGGGGGCAGTTCGCCTGATAATGCTAAAGGTGATAAATAGTCATAGTCAAACAAGTAAGTTTGTTGTTGGCTCTTCAGGTAGTCGCTGCGCTTTTCTGCGTTCGGATCGTTTTGAGGGAGGGATGGTTGCATAATTTTATACCCAACATAGTTATTTATCCCTAGTTTTGTAGCGAGATATGAGTCCGATCGCGCGCTACAGCGAGGGATAAGAGAAAGCTAGTATTTTGACTGTTAATCGGATTTCATAAAACACAGTTTCGGAGGTTTGCGGGAGCGCTCCGGACAGTTTTGAAATAATAATTTTTGTTAAAAATCTTGCTACAGTTGCATAATTGAAATTGAAGCAGCAACCGGGTTTTTTAGGTAAGTATTGCGATCGCGGTTTTTGATATAGGTAAAAAGAGCTAAGTAAAAAAAGCTAAGTAAAAAGAGCTAAGTAAAAAAAGCTAAGTAAAAAGACCGAACTTGAATTGAAGTCCAAATATCAGTGAATGCAATATTGTGATACCAAGGAATTTGTGCAACAACCTGTTGCACAAATTGTTCATCCGGGTAAGTTTCCGCAAAACTCCTCTCCAATTCAAAATCATGCTTGAAACTTTAACTTCTGGATCGTCAGTCATCAATGCCATCCCACAGTTCAGAAATAGGATGCAATTTGCCTTCTTTAATTTGTTGCAATGAGGTACGGAGGCTGGCTAGAACCAGTTCCACTGGTTCGTCATCCGGATCTGCTGGCGGGGTGACGATATTGCGGTTAATTAATACTTGGTAGAATTCGTCTACCGCCATTGTAGCGAATTGGGCGGCTCGATCGAGATCGAGGGCGTGCTGCTGGTAAAGTACGATCGCGAGTTCCAGCCGCACATCGGCTTCTGTCAGGGGCAGGTTATCGGGAAGATCGATCGTAATTTGCATAATTTATAGAACCCATTTGAGATCTTTTAGGCAACAAGCCTTATTAGTAACGCACCCTACAAATTCTGACAAGCTAATGTGCATTTAAATTGGGTATTCCCTGTTGCCTGTTGCCTGTTGCCTGTTGCCTTTGAGGAATTTAAGTATCCCAATTTAAATGCGAAACAGCTTACTACTTTTCTGCTAATTTCACCTTAGTAGCCAAACCTAGCATTTGCAGCAGTTGAATTGTCATCCAAGTCGAGTCAATTTCCCACCATTTCATGCCGTGACGGGCAGAGTATTGATAAGCGTGGTGATTGTTGTGCCAGCCTTCGCCGTAAGTCAGAACCGCAACCCACCAACAGTTAGTAGAACTATCTCCAGTGTCATAAGTGCGGTAGCCGAATTTGTGAGTGGCACTGTTGACAAACCAGGTGCAGTGATACACCACAACTAAGCGGACAAAAACTGCCCAAACTACCAAAGACCAACCCGCTGTCAGCCACAGCAACACGCCGAAGGCGATTTGCATTGGCAGAAAATAATTTTGTAAAAATTGGTAAAAACGATCGCCCGCAATATCTTTCGTGCAGCGGGGAATTTCCTCGTGAGCCGGACCTTTGTACAGCATCCAGCCCATGTGACTCCACCAAAAACCCCGCTCGGCATTGTGAGGGTCGAGATCGTTGCGATCCGAGTGAGTGTGGTGCAAGCGGTGCAGCCCAACCCAATGAATGATTCCTCCTTGACAGGCCAAGGCTCCGCAAAATGCGAGCAAATATTCTACGAGTTTTGGTGTCTGAAAACTGCGGTGGGTGAGCAGGCGGTGCCATCCGAGAGTGATTCCCAAACCGCCCGTTACCCAGTGTAGGAAAACAGTTAAACCAACTGCTGTCCAACTGAAGTTACTCGGCAGCAATGCGAACAAAGCACCGATGTGAACCCCGGCTAAACTGATAATGTGCGCCCAATTGTATTCGAGTTTGTTTGGCGTGGCAATTGTCATGCTATTTTTAATTTTTGATGGGATTCCGAGTTGGATTCACGCCTAAAAGTTTGGATTGAGGTATTTACAGATTTTGCTGCAGGCTTTACCAAACTGATAAATAATGAATGGTAGATTTTTGATGGGAATTGAAAAAGATTTACAATTTGATTTGAAAAATAAAGGTTTTTTGTTTCCAATTTTACGATCGCTGATTTTGGTTTTGGTTGGGTCGATCGCGCCAGAGGATTCGAGCTGATTTCAACCCAACCTGTACCTGTTCCCAAAAACAGGATTAGGCATCGGTCACTAGCCATTAGTTCAGAACCGCCGATCGACAACTAATGACCGATAACCAATGACTAATTGCCCTTATTTTTCTGCCAATTTCACTTTGGTGGCCAAACCGAGGGCTTGCAGCAGTTGAATAGTCATCCAAGTGAAATCGATTTCCCACCATTGCAAACCGTGACGGGCGGAGTATTGAAAAGCATGGTGGTTGTTGTGCCAGCCTTCGCCGTAGGTTAGGACAGCCACCCACCAGCAGTTAGTAGATCGATCGCCCGATTCGTAGGTGCGATAGCCGAATTTGTGGGTAGCACTGTTCACCAGCCAAGTGCAGTGGAAAACCACGATAATCCGCACAAAAACTCCCCACACCACGAACGGCCAGCCGCCCAACAAATAGAGCAACACACCGAAGACAACTTGGAGGGGGATAAAATATGCTTGAAGAAACTTGTATACTGGGTCGTCACCAATGTCTTTAGTAAAACGGGGGATTTCGGCTCGGATCGGCAGTTCCGAGAGCATCCAGCCCATGTGACTCCACCAGAAGCCTTGATTGGAATCGTGGGGATCTGGTTCGGTGTCTGAGTGGATGTGATGCAGTCGGTGCATTCCTACCCAGTCGATCGGACCGCCTTCGCAGGAAAGGGTGCCGCAAAAAACTAGGAAATATTCAAGCCATTTGGGAGTTTGGAAACTGCGGTGAGTTACCAGACGGTGAAATCCCAGGGTAATTCCTAAGCCGCCCGTTACCCAGTGCAGGAATAAAGCCAAGCCAACCGCAGTCCAGCTAAAGTTGCTCGGTAGCAAGGCAAATAAAGCGCCGATATGGAGAAAAGCCATAAAGGCTATGACAGTCCAGTCAGGGGAGTGTTTTTTTGAGGTTGCAATCGTCATGAATATCTTGGGTTTACAAACTAGGGGCCGCATCTGCGCCATAATAGACACCGCGCGCAGAAGGTGAGCGAGGTATCGATGAATAGCATTTCACGGCTACAGGAAGCAGAACAGGCACTCTTTCCGATTTTTTCTGGTATTGACGCGGGAGTCAAGCAAAATCTTCAACGAGTATTAAAAGCTTTTCGCCGTCGCCTGGTGGGGGTACACCATTTTGCCGGGGTGACGGGCTACGGCCACGACGATCTGGGGCGAGAGACTTTAGACGGGGTGTTTGCAGATGTGGTGGGGGCCGAGGCGGCCGCTGTGCGGTTGCAGTTTGTTTCCGGTACTCACGCAATCGCCTGTGCTTTGTTTGGCAACCTCCGTCCGGGCGATGAAATGCTAGCAGTTGTTGGTGCTCCCTACGATACTTTGGAAGAGGTAATTGGCTTGCGGGGGCAAGGTCAAGGTTCTCTGATTGATTTTGGCATTAACTACCGAGAATTAGCTCTAACTCGCGATGGAAATGTCGATCTGCAAGCCTTAAACTCTGCTATTTCAGAAAAGACAAGGTTGGTTTTGATTCAACGTTCTTGCGGCTATTCTTGGCGCTGCAGTTTGTCTATTTCTGAGATTGCAAAAATTGTTGAAATAGTTAAGCGTCAGAATTATAACACGATTTGCTTTGTAGATAATTGCTATGGGGAATTTGTGGAGGAGTGCGAACCTACTGCTGTGGGTGCGGATTTGATGGCAGGTTCTTTGATTAAAAATCCGGGGGGTACGATCGTCCCTGCGGGCGGTTACGTGGCCGGGAAGGCGGATTTGGTGGAAGCGGCAACTTGTCGCTTGACGGCACCGGGAATCGGCAGCAGTGGCGGTGCGACTTTCGATTTAAATCGGTTGCTGTTTCAGGGTTTGTTTTTAGCGCCGCAAATGGTGGGGGAGGCGATCAAGGGCAATCATTTGACGGCTTATGTTTTTTATAAATTGGGCTATCGGGTGAATCCGCTGCCTTTGGCGAAGCGCAGGGATGTGATTCAGGCGATTGAGTTTGGCAATCCTGATAAGTTGGTTGCTTTTTGTCGGGCAATCCAGCAAAATTCTCCGGTGGGCGCGTATTTAGATCCGGTGCCGGGACCGATGCCCGGGTACGAGAGTCAATTGGTGATGGCTGGGGGTACTTTTATTGATGGGAGTACGTCGGAGTTTTCGGCTGACGGGCCTCTGCGGGAACCTTATATTGCTTTTTGTCAGGGCGGGACTCATTGGACTCATGTTTCGATCGCTCTTGAGGCTGCGATCGAGGCTGTGGGGAAAGTTGACAGTTGACAGTTGACAGTTGACAGTTAGGAATTGGGAATTGGGAATTGGGAATTGGTAATTGGTAATTGGTAATTCCCAGATCGAACAATCAAACAATCAAACAATCAAACAATCTAAAATCTAAAATATATCTGCTGGATCTGCTGCTTGGAGTTTTCGGAGGGCGATTGCCCCCGAACCAGTACACATAACTACTGTTAAAATCAATACGTAAATTGCCCGATTTATGTCCATTGCAATTGGTAGTAGTGTCGCGGATTGTGCCAGAGAATAAAGTCCGTTTGCTAATACAAAACCCGGTATAAAACCCAAAACTGCTAATAGCAAAGCTTCTTGAATTAAAACGCCAACTAAATATCGATCGGCGTATCCCATTGCTTTTAAGGTTGCATATTCGGCTAAGTGATCGGAAACGTCGGAGTAAAGAATTTGGTAAACAATAATCAAACCGACAACGAATCCGATGATGGTGCCGAATCCGAAAATAAAGCCGATCGGCGTCGCATTTCCCCAATAAGCTTTTTCAATTTCTGCAAATTCGGCTAAGGTTAAAACTTTGACATCATCCGGCAAAACAGCTTGCATCATCGACTGTACTTGCAGGATATCTGCCCCCGGTTTTAACTGGATTAAACCTACATCAATTTCATCGGGTTTGCGTTCGGGAAATAATTGCATAAATGTGGAATCGCTGGCGATTACGTTACCGTCAGCGGTGAAAGAAGTGCCGAGGGTAAATATTCCCCCTACTTGAACGTTGCGCTTGTTTAGTTCTGTTTCTAGGGTAGATTGTTGCTGGAAAATTTGCGCGATGTCTCCGTATTCAGGGCGAGAAGCGCGATCGAACAATACTCGATTGAACATTTGAAGTTGATTCAAATTTTGATTGACATCGGGCAAATTAAATGTTATGTTTCCGGGGTCAATGCCAAAAACTAAGATCGATCGAGTAGTGCGAGTTGTCGGATTTCGCCATTCTCCAGTGCCGATATAAAATGAACTTACCGATTTGACTCCGGGAAATCCTTGCGCTTGGTACAATCTCTCTCTTTTGAAACTTTTTACTGCTGCAAATGTTTCAAATTGAGGGTTGATTAAAACTAAATCCGTTCGCAAGCTTTGATGGGGTTTGATGGCAGAATCGAATAGCGCTTCTTGGAATCCAATTTGCACGAACATGAGAATATCTGCGAAGGCAATTCCTGCTACAGCAACGGCAAGGCGGGTTTTTTCTCGGGTTACTTGTAACCAAGCTAATGGAGTTTTGCCAAACATAACTTTCAGGGTTGGGTAATTGAGAATTGGGAATTGGGAATTGGGAATTGGGAATTGGGAATTGGGAATTGGGGATTGGGAATAGGTGATACTATGCTTGTTAAATTAATCTGAATTTCTGTAGGGTTCAAGGGTTCGCTTTAGTCTCCAATACAAATCCTATGTCTAGTAAACCCGCCCCACCCCAGCCGAAATATAACAGCAGATTGACTATGAAGATGTTTTTTCTATTTTGCGGTGCCGCATTAGGAGAAATAAAGGCAAAGCCAGGGAAACACCAACCAATAAGTTACTGGCAACATAAACCCACAAATTTTTCATTTTTAACCGCGAACCTTCGCTAAAAACAAACAGCCACAAAACTAACGTTGATACTATTAAATCCCAGGCAAAAAAACTTGAAATATCATTGGCAAACAACTGTCCGAAAAAAGCATTGACATTCAATCCTTGTTCTAAGAGAAACTTGACAAACTGGGATAGTGGCAAAACAGTGCCTACAACACAGAGAATTAAGTACGCAGTTTTTAGCATGGCAAACACTCCTTTTTTAACAGGGTTATTAACTCATTTAGTAAGGTGTACAACGCGCATCTTACTACTCAGCATTACTGAGTGCTTGAATATCAGATTGCATAATTAAGTTAATGTTGCGCGAAATTTTATCGATTTCCCAATTCCACCACTGAATATCTAACAGTTGTGCTATTTCAACATCGCTGAAACGCTGCTTGATTTTACTGGCAGGATTGCCGCCGACAATGGTGTAAGCGGGAACATCTTTTACAACAACGGATTTGGCAGCAATTATTGCACCGTCTCCTATTTTTATTCCCGGCATAATGACAGATTCGTAACCGATCCACACATCATTGCCGATTATGGTATCGCCTTTACTTGGCAATTCCATTACTAAATTCATGGCTGCTTCCCAACCATCGCCAAAAATCGGAAATGGATAAGTAGAAATGCCGTCGAGTTTGTGATTGGCACCGCTCATGATAAACTTGACATTGGTGGCGATCGCGCAAAATTTTCCGATAATTAATTTCTCGCTGCCGTAGTTGTAAAGTACGTTTTTCTCGAAATTTTCCGGGTCGATCGGATCGTCGTAGTAAGAGTAATCACCGACAATAATATTGGGTGATTTAATAAAGTTTTTGATGAAACATACTCGCGGATGTTGCGCGATCGGATAAAGTTGATTCGGATCTGGTCCTAATTCTGCCATTTTTATCAAATTCCCTAATTTTCAATTGCTACTTGTACCTGCAAGTTTGTCAATCCTGCAACTTGTTTGCTGGCTTCAGAATTGAGGTGAATTTTTACTTCGATGACTCGACTGTCTAAGTTTTCTCCCGGTTGGTTGCTAAACACGTTTTGCTTGCTGACTTTCAATCCAATTTCTTGAACGCTGCCCGTCAATTCTCCTGAAAATGCTTGGCTGGTAACGGCTGCTTTTTGTCCTAGTTTAATTTTGCCAATATCCGTTTGGTAAACTTCGGCAACAACTACCATTTGCTCGGTTTCTCCTAGGTCTGCAATCCCGTCATCGCTAATTTTTTCTCCGGCGCGGGTGTGAATTTTGAGGATTTTGCCAGCCTTGGGACTGCGGATGTAAGCTTGATTTAATTCGGTTTGCGTTCGTTTTAGTTGCGCGATCGCGCTGTCGATTTCTGCTTGGGCTGCTTGCAAGTCAACGGGGCGAACTTCTGCTATTTTGTCGAGAGTCGATCGGGCTTCTTTTAGTTGTTCGCTACCGCTTTCATTGATGCGTTTTAGTGTTGCTTCGGCTTCGGCTAATTGCTGGATTGCGGTACTGTTTGTGCGGGCAAGATTGGCTTCGGCTTCGTTGAGTTGCTGTCGGGCGGTACTGTTAATGCGATCGAGATTAGCTTGGGCTTCCGCAAGTTGCTGTTTGGAGGTACTGTTAATGCGTCTGAGATTGGCTTCGGCTTCTTTCACTTGCTGTCGAGTTGTTTCTAATGCCAGCCGTTTGCTATCCATTACCGATTGAGAAATCGCGCCTTCCGCTGCCAGTTGTTTGTGTCGCAGGTATTCGGATTCAGCATTATTTAATTCGGCTTTTAATTTGTTAATGGCTGCTATTTGTGCTGTTCTTTCGCCTTGCCATTGAGCGGCAATTCGGCTAATTGTTGCCTCTTGCGCTTTCTTTTCTCCTTGCCACTGGGCATCGATCCTGTTAATAGTTGCTGCTTGGGAGTTTCTGTCGCCTTCCCACTGGGCTTGCAGCCGATCGACTGTTGCTTCTTGTGCCGTTTGGTTGCCTTGAGTTTCTGCTTCTAACTTACTAATTGTAGCAGTTTGTGCTGCGATTTCTCCCGATTTTGCTCCGGCTTTGACTCGTGCTAAATTGGCTTCAGCAACTTTAACTTTTTCTTTGGCTTCTTCCACAGCAGATTGCAGTCGATCGCCCGCATCTAAAACCGCGATTAATTGCCCTGATTTGACACGATCGCCCTCTTTTACTAATAGTTTAGCAAGGCGATCGCCGTCTAATGCCTGCGATACTCCCAAGCCAATTACTTCTCCTACAGGTTCCAATCTTCCCAAGGCTGTAATTTTCCTCGGGGGTGGTGTTTCTGCTGGCAAAGGTTCGGCATTTTTAGCTAAGGGTGAAAACTGGGAAATACCGTAAAATGTTGTACCGGCGGTAACGGTAGCGGCAGCAATTACCAATCCCATTATCACTCGATTATTAGGCTTAATGAAAGATTGAAAATTCATAATAGGAAGGCAGAAGGAAGAAGGAAGAAGGCAGAAGGAAGAGGGGGAGAAGGAAGAAGGAAGAGGGAAGAGGGAAGAAGGAAGAGGGAAGAAGGAAGAGGGAAGAAGGAAGAGGGACAACGATCGACCGTCAACGATCGACTGTCAACGATCGACTTTCTTCTATGCTGGTAGTTGTTGTTTTTTCTAAATAAGCCAGCAGCATTTCTTTTAACAAATTCACCTGTTCCGCAAAAGATATTCTTTCACCTTGATAAAACCTTCTGGCTATCAATCCGTCAACATAGTTGACGATAAATTTTGCAATTGCGCGATCGGAAATCCCCAAATAGCAGCAAACGGCTTCTTCGTAACGCTTTCCTGCTGTCTGGAGTGCCTGATTATTCTCGATTTCTTGGCGAGTTTTGTGCTGGCAAAAATCAAATGTTAGCAGCAAGTCTTTAAGAATGTAATCCTCCTTTCTGTAGACATAATCCATCATGGCTTCAATTCTTTCTGCTAAGGTTGGCGGGCTTCCCAATTCGGCAAATGCTTCTTCTTTTGTGTCTTCATAACTCCGGTATTCAATTAACTGCTCGAACAAACTTTCTTTACTGGGGAAATAGTGGTAAAGCGTACCTGTAGAAACTCCAATTCCCGAGGCTATTTCGCGCATTGTGACTGAAGAATAACCTTTTTCGGCAAAAAGCTCAAAGCTTTTGTTCAGCAGTTCCTTGCGGTACAATTCGCGGTCAACTATTTTGGGCATGATTCGATCGATCTTAAAATTTTTGATTCTAGATCCTAGATTATCGAAAATTTAAGTTATCGAAAATTTAAATTATCGAAAATTTAAGATCGATCGGCTCCATATTTCTATATCGAACGTCCGATATGAAATATGCGACTGCAAAAAAACAATTTAACAGCCCTTAGGAAATGGAATTATATCGAACAGTCGTTATAATTAAGTTTTGCACGGAGTTGTAAAGTTTGTCAAGGGTGTGGCAAAAATTAATAGGACTGAGACGCAGCCTCTAGAGGGCGGGCACCGCACACCCTACAAGCTGATTGAATCGTGACAATTCTGTGAAAATTATGAAATACGTTCGTAACTAACAGAAAAAAATTATAGAATGAAAAATTAATTCTATAAATATCAACCGATGCTCCAAACACAAAAAGTTTGGTATTAATTATGGGAGAACACAAGTGCATTGGCATTCTCACAAGTGGCGGGGACTGTGCGGGTTTAAACGCCGTAATTCGAGCCGTAGTTTACCGCGCCGTGGGAAAATACAATTGGAAAGTTTTGGGAATTCGTCAAGCCACTAACGGATTGATGAGCCGTCCCCCCCAAGGCATTCCTTTAGACATCGAAAAAGTAGACTCTTGGCTGACGATTGGCGGCACCATGTTAGGGACGACAAATGAGGGAAATCCCTTTGCTTATCCGATGTCTGACGGAACACTGCGCGATCGATCTGAGGAGATTATTGAAGGCTACCATCAATTAGGTCTTGATGCTTTAATTGGTATCGGTGGTGATGGAAGTCTGACGATTCTCAGGAAGATCGCCCAACAAGGCAATTTAAACTTAGTTGGCATTCCTAAAACTATTGATAATGATGTGGGAATTACCGAAAGGGCGATCGGCTTTGACACTGCTGTGAATATTGCTACAGAAGCGCTCGATCGACTTCATTTTACTGCAGCAAGTCACAGCCGCGTCATGATTCTAGAAGTCATGGGACGCGACGCCGGACATATTGCGATTAGCGCTGGAATTGCTGGGGGGGCAGATGTCATTCTCATTCCCGAAATTCCCTACAAAATGACCAACATTTGCGCCAAAATTAAAGAGGGTCAAGATCGGGGCAAAAACTACTGTTTGATTGTAGTAGCAGAAGCAGTTCGCACTGAAGCAGGCGAACAAGTTATACAAACAAATCGTTTGGGACAGCGCCGATTGGGTGGCATCGGTCAGTATTTGGCCGATACAATTTCTGACTGTAGGGGTATAGAAACTCGCGTTGCTGTTTTGGGTCACATTCAGCGCGGGGGAACGCCTTCTCCCTTAGAAAGAGTGATAGCTTCCGCCTTTGGAGTAGCAGCAGTCGATTTAATTGCTGAGGGTAAATTCGATCGCATGGTAAGTTGGCAGCAGCGCGAAGTTAGGAACGTTCCTTTGGAAGATGCCATCTCCAAATACAGGGCCGTAGAACCTGACGATACGTTGGTGAAAACTGCCCGCGGTTTGGGAATTTGCCTGGGAGATTAGCACAGTTTAAGTTGAGTGCGATCGAACGATTCAGCCTGCGTTCAGTTAATGAGATATAATTCCTTTAGGGGCGAATTCACTGATTTCTCAAATCCAAATTTGAGAGCCAGTAAACGCGCCCCGATCGAGTTATTATTCACCATCGATCGCGCAATTTAGTGACGGATAAACTAACATTTACCGCAGCAGGAAATATGCGATCGCATTCAATAATTCCCGGCATTCTCGGGCAGTCAAAAACTCGCTAGCATTCCCAGCAATACAGTTATTAATATAATGTGCGGCTTTAATTTGCTCCGGTACTGTGTAGCCTTCCCAAACTTCCTTATCGGGAATCACAAACAGCAAACTTGCTAACATCTTTTTTTCTAAAATTACAGAATTAGGATAATATTCAAACAGTACCTCGGTTGAAGCAGATAAAAACTCGCGGAGATCGAACTCAGTCGAATTGAGAGCCTGCTTTAAAGCTTGTAAAAAAATATATTGGTATACCGTAACTGAGCTATAATTTTCTAATAGAGTTTCAGCAAGCTGTTCTTGAAAAAAATCGATATCTTCGCTGTGGCAGTGCAGCAGATCCGGCAAAGGCAAAGCCAAATTTTCAGGATGGTTGACTCGACCCCAAATATGCGTCAGAACGTGGTTTCTACTTACAGTCCGAAAATCCATATAGCAATCCTAAATGAATCGTAAATTTTCGACCCCACCCCAGCCCTCCCCTTAGCAAAGGGAGGGAGCAAGAAATTTATAAATAGTTTACAATCGCTATAGCTGTAGAACCAGCAGTTGTTTTTTCATCAGCTTGTTTTGCCAGCGCCGATGAAAAAAGAGGAAAGATTGAAGGATTTTAACCCTTGGTAAATTAATTTCCTCCAAGCCTTCCCCTTCCACCTCTTTATAAATTAGTTGTATCTCATTTATCCTCAGAGAGGCATCACCCGATCGGATTATCTTAGAACATGATGGGAGACTATTGATGAGAGTAAGAACCTATGAAATCGGAGACACCCAAGAAATTGTTAAACTGTTTTACGACACAGTACATGAAATAAACCTGCGCGATTATACAAAAGCGCAAGTAGATGCTTGGGCCCCTGCAGATATCGATATTGAAAGTTGGACTAAAAGTTTAAGCAGTAAATTTACCTTCGTAGCAGAAGAGGGCGGTAAAATAGCAGGTTTTGGGGAATTAGAAGCCAACGGTCATATCGATCGATTCTACTGTCACAAAGATTTTCAACGAAAAGGAGTCGGCACGCAAATCTTAGAACAAATTGAGTTGCAAGCAAAAACATCAGGGATGCACAAATTATTTACAGAAGCCAGCATTACAGCTAAATCTTTTTTTGAAAGCAAGGGATTTACAGTATTGAAACAGCAAGAAGTAGAACGAAGGGGGCAAAAGTTGGTCAACTTTGTTATGGAAAAAATTATTTAACAAGCCTTGATGTCAAACTAAAATGTAAAATTAGATCGTGTCCGATCGATAGCAATTCCTGTAGGGGCGGGTTCACCAACAGTATCTGCCAATAAGTGACGATCTCAAAAACCCGCCCGGCCGGGTTCTTACGGTCAATCGATCGTCCATAATATTAGATAGAATAATTTTGAGGAGGAGTGCGATCGTGACAGAAGCTACCAATGTTTTGGGCACAAAGTTAGAAACTTGCTGCACCTCACCAATGACAGGTTATTATCGAGACGGCAAATGCAATACCGGCGGTGGGGATTTGGGAGCTCACACTGTTTGCGCCCAAATGACAGAAGAATTTTTGAAATACACTAAGAGGAGGGGAAACGATTTAAGCACTCCGGTTCCCGAGTTTAAATTTCCGGGATTGAAGCCTGGAGATCGCTGGTGTTTGTGCGCTTCTCGGTGGAAGGAAGCAATGAATGCTGGATGCGCGCCACCTGTGGTTTTGGCGGCGACTCACGTATTAACTTTAGAATATGTTTCTTTGGATGAATTGAAGGAACACGCTGCTGATTTTTCTGGTGATTCTTAGGGAGAAATTGACGGCGATCGCTCTGAAATACCAGCTATTTTAGTCTAGATAAACCGGGTTTTTTTACAATTTTAGGCGGCAAATGAGTAAGTTCGTAAAAACCCGGTTTCTGCCTAATTTATAGTTGTTGAAACTTACCACTGACAGATAGATTCTGGCGAAAGAGGGCAGGTTTTAGGGGCGATCGGATTTCCGCTGAGGTAAAGCACTTTCAGGCTAGTCAAGGAGGCTAGGGGTTTGATGTCACCGATCTGATTGTTGGTGAGATCTATCCCTTCTAATTTACTCAAGGATGCTAAGGGTTTTATATCGCTAATTTGATTGTTTTCGAGTAAAAGTAAATTTAGGTTAGTCAAGGAGGCTAGGGGTTTGATATCGCTAATTTGATTGTTGGTAAGGTAGAGATAAGCCAGGTCAGCCAAGGATTCTAGAGGTTTGATGTCGCTAATTTGATTGTTAATAAGTGTGAGAAGAGTCAGCTTAGTCAAGAATGTTAGCGGTTTGATGTCACGGATTTGATTGTTGTTAAGTGAGAGAAAAGTCAGCTTAGTCAAGGATTGCAAGGGTTCTATATTACTGATTTGATTGTTTTGAAGCAAGAGTACGTTCAAGTTAGTCAAGGATGCTAGCGGTTTGATATCACCGATCTGATTGTCATTGAGAGAAAGAAAAGTCAGGTTAGTTAAAGATTGCACAGGCGTGATGTCGCCGATCTGATTATCTGTGAGAGACAGTAATGTGAGACTAGAAAGTGTACGATCGCCCTCATCGCAATCAATAGTCTCTGCTTTCTTTAGTAGCACTTCAACAGTATGTTTAATTTCAGGGCTTAAAGAAGCTCGATCTCGACACCAATCTGCAAATGTTCGCCTGTTGTTTTCCGGCTGTTTTTCTGCTGCTAATCCAGGCGTTCCATCTGCGAATAATGTGAGGGCGATCGCGCTGCAAATAAGGCCGATCGACTTTTCTATTCCTGCGACGCACTGCTTGCAATACTGCTTAAATACCATCATCTTGTACCTGAAATTTCCCGATATACTAACAACAAAAAACTACCCAGGCTCTCATATTTGGGTTCGATCGCCAATCTTATAGATAATTTAAACTATACCAGCTTGAAAAATCTGATTCGCACTGAGATTTAAATCGGGAAAAGTTTGAGAAATTATGCGATCGTCCTCTCGAAACTTAAAAATTTGATATTCACCATCTACTAAATTGCAAACAGAAATTGTCGGTTTTTTGGGATTGCCAATAAAATTGCGCCCGCCCAACGCAGCATAATCCACAATCCAATATTCGGGGATACCCATCTCCTCATAATCGGCATATTTCACGTAATAATCATCCCGCCAATTCGTTGACGCGACCTCAATTACCAAAGGTATCGATGCACCCAAACTGAGAATAGACTGTTTTTGCCACAATGTTTCGTTTGCCAGATTTGCACGATTCAGCACTAACAAGTCAGGGAAATAACCCGAATCTTTTTCAGGAGGTCTAACTATTACTTGGTTGGGGATACTGTAGGGCAATTCCAGACGATCGATCGTAGCGGAAATTTTGATTGTCAAAAAGCCTTTAACTTCCTCGTGTTCGCCTACTGGTTGTGCCATTTCAACAATATCTCCATTGTGCAATTCGTAGCGTACCGCAGAATTTTCCGGCAGCCACTCTACAAATTCCTCGAAGTTTACAAGTTTGGGTAAAGCTTGAGTCATAAGTTTGAATCATTACAGATAATAGACATTATATCTCTATTTTGTGTATGGCAATTTTTACAGAAATCGTAAATTTTTGACCCCACCCCAACCCTCACGTCACTTCCTACACTTGGGGTCCGCCCAAGTGTAGGAAGTGGCTTCCCGAACTCGCGGGGAGGGAGTAAGAATTTCACAATGTTTTGCTGGCGTATCCCACAAATTTAAACCTCAGGCAATTTGTATTGCCCGACAATTCGCTTGGCGTATTCCGGTACGTGCGCCTCCAATTTTTCTGGATAATTCCGCTTCACGTACAGGTAATTGCGGGTGAAATGAGAATCAATGGAAAACCTCGCGTATTCCAAACCCTTCGGTCCGATTTTCTCAATGACAACTCCCATTAACTTCGCCGCCCACATCGGCAATGTCACTCCTTTTTCATAGGCAGGAATGCTTTGTTGAACGGCTTCTTTTCTATTTCCTTGAGACATCACCGGCTGAGTGTTTAACTGGTCTATTACCAAATCTAACATTTCTTGCCCGGTGTCATTTCTGACAACAATCCACTGCCAGCCAAAGGGCGCGCCCATGTAGCCGACTACTAAATCTGCTAGGGAATTGACGTAATCAAAACAACTCAAACAAGAAGGAGCAAAAACATCTTTTAACTCTTTTGTATTCAATCCGAAAAACGGTACTTTTTCCTCCGAACCATCTTCGTGTTTGAAGTGAACGTTAAAGTCTTGCATAAACTCGTAAGACACAACCGTTTCGGGAGAACGGCTAGTCGTATCTAGGAACTTTTGCAGCCCAGCACGGCTGACATTATCGACGCAGGGAGTTCCCAAAACATAGAGCTTTTCCAAACCGAGTTTTTTCTCGACGGTACGCAAAGCTTGAATTTGACAGCCGACACCAATTACTAACAACCGCTTCATTCCCGATTGTTCGATTTGTTCCAGTACCGAAAGGTTAGGAGAAAGAGTCGGTTTGTTGACTTTTGCTGCGAGAATTTCTGCGCGATTTCTAGCAATAATCGGCATCGGTTGAAAGCGGTCTTCTTTGGTATTTTGAACGCAAACAACGCCTTCGACAATGCCTCTTTCCAGCATTTCAATCGCGATCGTACTGACAATTCCCGTCCATTGAGCGCCCTCGATCGGCTCTTTTTTCCGCGCCGCCATCATGTTTTGATTGACGCCGAAATACCAGTCATCAGAATTGTCGAGATCGCGCGATCGTCCGTGGATTTCCGCTTCCAGTTCCGCAATGTGCTGCGTTAAGAAAGCGCAAGATTCCTTGACATAATGAATGTAATATGTATCGCACAAACCGCATTCGCTGCAAAGTTCTTTAGCGGGGCGGCGGCTGGAAGGCTTGAGTGCTTTTGCCTTTTTGTGTTGGGCAGTATCTGTGGCAGTCATTTAAATTGCGGATTTTATGGAAAGATAGCTTTTCTGAGAATACCACAGATTCGATTTTAGATTTTAGATTGGTAATTGGTAATTGGTAATTGGTAATTGGTAATTGATAATTAGTAATTGGTAGTCGATCGTCAATAATTAGTAATTGGCGATCGGTCAACCCTCAACCCTCAACTGTCTGCTGCTGGCTGCCAACCCGCAGGCGATCGATGCTTCGAGCAGCTCAGCAACCGCTCTCAACTCTTAACTCTCAACTCTCAACTGTCCACTGTTTACCTAGCATAAAAGTGGCATAAATTGTCAGCGCGATCGACCAAAAGCTTGAATTGGACTAAGCAAAAAGATCGGGTTAAGGGATTTGTGGGTTAATACAATTAAAATTTGACCTTGCTGTAAAAAAGCCGATCGCCCGATCGAGCTAGTTCCCAAAACGACCGAGCGACTAAGTGTAGTCAATATAAAATTATTTGTCTGTCGCTCCCGTTAAATTGCTGTACGCCGATCGATAACTAAACCCTCCTGCTTCCTTCTCCAGACTTATTTCTGATGTACTATGTCCTCATATCAGCCTTCAATACTTCGCAAACTGATGGGCAATACACCACTGCGAGCCGTTGTAATTATCCCGGTCGTGCTACAAATTATTGGCGCGATCGGCATTGTTGGCTATTTATCTTTCCGCAACGGACAAAAGACCATCAATAATGTGGTATCTCAACTCCAAACTGAAGTAAGCAGTCGCATCACCCAGCACCTAGACAACCAGTTCAATACAGTACGCCACCTTGCAGAAATCAACGGTGATGCTGTCGATATGAGATTGCTAGACTACAACAATTTTGAACAGGTAGCACAGTTTTTTTGGCAGCAGTTGCAACATTACAATATCAACTACATTAGCTTTGCATTTGCCTCGGGAGATTTTACAGGAGCCGGACGTTTTTTTGACGGCGATCGCGTTACAGTCGATGAAGTTTCTCAAGCGCGCAACGTCAAGCAAAACTGGTATATTTTCAACACCGATCGAGAGGGAAATCGCACAACCTTAGCTGTTGATAATGGCCCCTACATTGCCAAAGAAGAAGACTGGTATGTCAAGACAGCTCTAGCAGGAAAACCCACATGGAGTCTCGATCGATCTGCGTCGCCACCTGACGCGCTTTCTGTTTCAGCAAATCGACCAGTCTACGATAAAAACCGACGGTTAATCGGCGTTATTGGAGTCGAACGACGGCTGGCACAAATTAGCGATTTCCTAAGTCAATTAAAATTTAGCAATTCCGGTAGAATTTTTATCATCGAACGCAGCGGGCTGATTGTTGCCTCATCCAGTTCGGAGAAACCTTTCACAATCGTCAGCGAAAAAGTAGAGCGACTCTCCGCCACTAACAGCAGCGATCCGTTAATTTCCCATACCGCTCAGTATCTAAAAAATCGCTTTGAAGATTTCAACAAAATCCAACAAAGTCAACACCTGGAGTTTGTGTTGGAAGAGCAGCGTCAGTTTGTAAAAGTTCTACCTTGGCAAGATGAATGGGGATTGGATTGGTTGGTAGTGGTTGCCGTTCCCGAATCAGATTTCATGGGACAAATCAATGCCAATACGCGCACTACAATTCTCCTGTGCATCGCCGCGTTAGCCGTCGCTGCGGTTTTGGGTTTCGCAACTTCTCGCCCGATCGTCAAACCCATTTTACGGTTAAGAAAAGCGTCAGAATCGATCGCCGCCGGGGAGTTAGATAGCACCGTAGAAGTTTCCGGTCCTCATGAATTGAGCGCGCTTTCCCAATCCTTCAACCGCATGATAAATCAATTGCGCGACTCCTTTATCACCCTACAAAATACCAACAAACAACTCGAACAGAACTTAGAAGCACGCACGGTTGAACTCCAACAGGCTAGAGAAATAGCAGACAGTGCCAACCGAGCTAAAAGCGAATTTCTCGCTAACATGAGCCAAGAACTGCGAACTCCCCTCAACGGTATTTTAGGATACGCACAAATCCTCCAACGCAGCGAATTATTGACAGAAAAAGGGCGCAGCGGCATTAATCAGATCTATCAATGCGGTTCTCAACTGCTAATGCTGATTAATGACTTGTTGGATTTCTCCCAGGTCGAAGCTCGAAAACTCGAATTGCATCCCGTTCCCTTTTACTTTCCTTCATTCATCCAAAGCATTGCCGAAATCTCGATCGCCGGTGCTGGAGAAAAAGGAATTAGCTTCGATTTCCGTGTCGATTCGGCAATGCCTGCTGGCCTGTTGGGTGACGAAAAACGCTTGCGACAATTGTTGCTAAACTTGCTAGGAAATGCAATTAAATTTACCGAAAAAGGAGGCGTTGTTTTTCAAGTAAGAATTACCAAGAATGATAAATTGGCCGGTAATTCTTCGATCGAACAATCAAATAAAAATCACCAATTAAGAACGCAAAACTCCTACCACATTCGCTTTTTAGTCGAAGATACAGGTCCGGGGATAATACCAGAACAGCTTGAAAAAATCTTCCAGCCTTTCGATCGAGGCGGCGATTTGAACAAACAAGGTACGGGATTGGGGCTGGCGCTTTGCCAAAAAATTGCGGCGTTGATGCAGAGTGAAATTTGTGTAGAAAGCTATTTTGGCAAAGGAAGCGTTTTTTCCTTTGAAGTAGAACTTCCAGAGGTTCAAGATTGGGCGGATAGTTCTAGAATTGTGGAACGGGGTGCTGTCACCGGCTACCAAGGCGAGAAACGCAAAATTCTCATTGTAGATGACAGGTGGGAAAACCGCGCCGTACTGGTGAATTTGCTCGAACCGATCGGCTTTTCTACTATTGAAGCTAGCAACGGCAAAGAAGCGTTCGATCGCGCCCTAGAGTTGGCACCGGATTTGACGATCGCCGATTCAGTCATGCCAGTCACGGACGGATTTGAGTTGTTGCGACAAATTCGCGCTCATCCCAAACTGCAAGATACGATCGTGTTAGTGTCCTCTGCCAGCGTGTTTGAAGCCGATCGGCAAAAAAGTCTAGATGCTGGCGGCAATGATTTTTTACCAAAACCCGTACAAGCCGATCGATTGCTGGGATTAATTCAACAATACTTGCAACTGGAATGGATATATAAAGAAACTTTAGAAACAGATCGAAACCACACAGAGGCAAGCGCAACAGATTGAGCGCAAACCTCCGGCTCGAAACTTTGAACCATTAAAATAACTAGCTTATGCTAGTGATTTAAATGAATACTTAGGATAGTCGAACTGACTCAAATAGAGCATCTCAAATGCACATTAGCCTACCCAAAAACAATTGCTTGCGCCGAAGTATTTCAAGTCCGAGAACTGCGGGCATCAATCCAGCAAGCTCTCTCCAAAGTTTAAAAAAAACTATGATTTCTGACCTCGAAAACAAATTCATCCTCGTCGTAGATGATAATTCAACTAATTTATCGGTGATCTCCCAAGCCTTAAAAAAAGCGGGTTACAAAGTCCGATTAGCAGTAGATGGCGAAACGGCGATTTCTATTTTGGAAAAATGCGCGATCGACCGGAACAAAAACTGTTTGCCAGAATTGATTTTGCTGGACATTCAAATGCCCGGAATCGACGGCTTTGAAACCTGCCGCAGAGTTAAAGCCAACCCAGACACCCAGGCTATTCCAGTAATTTTTATGACGGCAGTAGCAGATGCTGAAAGTAAGGTAAAAGGTTTGTCCTTAGGCGCAGTAGATTATATCACAAAACCCTTTGAGCAAGAGGAAGTAATCGCCCGAGTCAACATTCACTGGAGGCTCAAACAGTTAACCGACAATTTAGAACAACAAGTTAAAGAACGCACTGCAGCTTTGCAGCAAGCGCAAGTACAGGTAGTGCAGCAAGAAAAACTATCCGCCTTGGGGCAACTCGTTGCCGGAGTCGCCCATGAAATTAACAATCCGCTAACTTTTTTAGCAAGCAATATTGCACCGGCAAAGGAATATCTTGCGGATATTACTAAAGTGCTAGACCTTTATAAAAAACACTATCCCGAACCAGTACCGGATATTGCGAGGGAAATTTCTGAATTAGATTTGGACTTTGCGATCGAGGATTTTTTTAACCTTTTGGATTCAATGCAAGTAGGCACCGAACGCATTAAAGATATTTCGCTGTCCCTGCGAAACTTTGCCCGTGCAGATCGCGATACTCGGATTGCGATCGACTTGCACGAAGCATTAAACAGTACGCTTTTGCTCTTAAAACACCGCCTCAAAGAACGGACAGATCGCCCCGCGATCGAAATTCTGCAAAACTACGGTGAATTACCCGCGATCGAATGCTATCCAGGTCCGATATCTCAGGTATTTATGAATCTGTTAGCAAATGCGATCGATACTTTGGAAGAGGCTTGGGAAAAAGAAAGGCGTTCCCTCACAATAAAAATTAGCACTGTAGCATTGGAAAACAAGGCGATCGTCCGCATTACCGATAACGGATTGGGAATGACCGAAGAAATTCAAAAGCATTTATTTGAACCGTTATTTACCACAAAAACCGTAGGTAAAGGCACCGGTTTAGGACTGTCGATATCGCAACAAATTGTCACCGACAAACACGGCGGCGCATTGTTCTGCAAATCTATTCCGGGCGAGGGAACCGAATTTACGATCGAACTTTTGCTGTAACTTTTATCTAAGTTGACAGTGCTCTAAAAAGTAGAATATCGCAGCTATTGCTGAAGTGCTTGTTGAAAAGTCTTAATCGCATCAACATGATTTACCATATCGATACAGCGCAACAACAAATTCAGATCGATTCCTTGCACCTCTTCACTGCTAGAAATCTTTTCATAGTGAAGGGTATTACCTTCTCCTCGCAGGTGATAAACCTCCAACACTCCGTCTTCCCAAAACCACACTTCCTTTATTTTCAGTCGCTTGTATACCTCTAGCTTATTAATACCGCCACTGGAAAACACCACCTCGATCGCCAGATCGGGCAGCCTGCGATTTGGAGCAAGTTTATAGGATTCATCCGCCTCTCGCTTGACACCCACTGTTTCATTTTCCAAAGTCATTGAGCCAGTTGGAGTAAAGTCAAAGCCTGCCATCAACAGGTAAAGTTCCAACAATGCTGCAATTCTCTTTTTAACCGTTTCGTGAGGTTCTCCAGGCATTCTGATTATCTCCAAAATTCCGTCCAGGAAAGAGAGTCGATATCCAGGACGGTCTAACAATTGCTCAGTGGCTTTAAACTCTCTCCAAGTCAATCCTTCAAACAGGAGAGGAGATTCTTTTTTGGGGACTGCGATCGCTGCTGGTGTCATATGAAGGAAGAAGGAAGAAGGAAGAAGGAAGAAGGAAGAGAAGAGAGAGAGAGAGAGAGAGAGAGAGAGAGAGAGAGAGAGAGAGAGAGAGAGAGAGAGAGAGAGAGAGAGAGAGAGAGAGAGAGAGAGTAGAGAGATAC
>JAAUPF010000099.1 GCA_012034575.1 Richelia sp. CSU_2_1
TCGGGTTGTTTTTTGACATAGTTGGTCAGAACTTTCTTGACTTCGTTGATGACTTTTGAGTCGGAAAACTCACCTTCACTGTACATTTGAGTTCGCAAACTCAACCCCATATTGAAGACAACCCGCCGGAATCCTGCGTGTTTTGCCATCAAGGTTGCTTCTTGGTTATTTAATTTCAGCGCTCGCTTGATGGCAAACATGGTTAAACTTGGTTGGATGTGGTTACTTGCCTAAAGTCCTGCGGGGGAATTAATTTGCCTTCCCTTTCCTAGCGCCTCAATGTCGAGTCCGATACTCCCGATAATTTTGCAAACTCTGCCACTTTCGACATAAACTCTTTCTCGATAGCTAACTATGGATAATTTTAGCAAGCTATTTGCCACTTAAGTCAAGCTCTGCGTGTAAGTCTGGAAAATGGGTTTGAGAGTTCCCTACCTAAATGACCGATTATTTTACTGTGCTGTCCGACAACTTGAACCTATCAAAAGATAGGTGTAAATTACCCATTTATATGGTACGATTTTGAGTCGCCTGATTTTTTTAACTTCGATCGTTCCCAGCACAACCAGTTTACAGGAGTTTACATCTCTCGATCGAGCCGATCGAGCAATTGCCGAATTCTAACAGCATCCTCAGCATTAGGAACACTTCTCAGATATATTCCTAAATCGTGGCGTGCTTCAGCCACGCGGCCGAGTTGATAGTAGATAATCCCGCGATCGCGCAGTTCTCCCAGCGCATCTGGAAACAGCAGCAAAATCCGTTCGATCGCCGCCAGAACCCTGATAGTATCTCGCTGTTGCAAGTAAATCGCCTTCAAATTTCCCAGCATTCGCCCCAATAATTGCTTGCGACTTACCGGGGCAATAAATGCCGGTTGCAACTTCATGGGTTGACCGTAAATTCGAGAAAGTCTCGCTTGACAATCTTCAGGAAATAATATCTCGCCCTTGTTAAACGCATCTACAAAAATGCCAGCATCTTCAAAATCTGGCATAATTAAGAAATGTCCAGGCATTCCGATCCCAACCATCGGAAAATCAATCCGCTTGGCAACTTCCAAATAAACCAGAGACAAAGTAATCGGAATACCAGTGCGCCGATCGATCACTTGATTGAAAAAGCTATTGCGGGGGTCGTAATAATCAGCTTCATTGCCCGAAAATTCCAAATCGTCGTAGAGATAGCGATTAATAGTTTGAATAATTCGCAGCGGATAATTCTGTGCTGGTAGGCGATCGCGCACTTCATAAGCCATCTCATCCAGGGCATTTAGATATTCCTCCGGCTCCAAAGTTGGATATTCTTCTAAAGCCATGTAAAGAGCAGCTTTTGCCAGATCGATCGAGCCGTCTGGCTGATTAATTTCTCGATAAAATAGTTGTCGCGCTCTTGGAAAATCCATATTTATTATTTATTTTATTTTTAATAGGACTTGTTGTGATTCGCTCTCCCAATTGAGGCTTTTCTAATTCTTGTCTTACGATCGATTTATGATTTGAACCTTCTGGGCGATCGCCGCTACTTCAATCCTACACAACTGTTAGATTTTGTCAATTGTTTGGTTAAAAAAGATGCCGATCGAGCATACATGAATAACGGGGAGAGAAGAGAGAGTGGGGAGCGACCATCTGTATTCCCAAGCATCGCACTTGTTGACTAATTCCAAAAGGGCGATCGACCTAATTGTGCGGTCAATCGACCAGACATGATATTACGCGCGATCGCATTGTCAATTATTTTACCACAATTTCGATCGTGTTTAATTAACTTTTAAACATTCAAATTCCATGACTTTTGCCAATCACCCAACTGCGGCGAAAAATGCGAGCCAGAGTCGATTCTTCCAGAGCGAAATAGATGGGGCGGCCGTGAGGACAGGTGCGCGGATTGCGAGTTTGCTGCCATTCATTCAACAAATTTTGCATTTCCGAAAGACTGAGAGGAGTGCCGTTACGAATAGCACTACGGCAAGCAGTAGCGACTTGAGCCGCTTGCAGATCGGCTACTTTACTGAGTTCAAAAAGTGCATCTGCACAGTCATCTCGATCGACCAATAAATTCGGTACTTCCCGCGCAGCCCATAGCTGTTCGCCAAAAATTTCTACCTCCAAACCCAAGCGGGACAAATTCTCAATTTGCAGCGCCGATAATTGACTGAGAATTACCGGCTTCTGTACAGAAATTAGCTGCCAATTGGCGCACAGTTGCTCGTACAAAACTCGCTCGTGAGCGATGTGCTGTTCCACCAACCACATTCCGCTCGAATGTTCCGCAACAATATAAGTATTGTGAACTTGAGCGATCGCCCTCAACTCCATCAATCCTATTTTGCGATTTTTTACCTCTTCACCACCATCATTCTGCCTGGGAACACCAACATCGTATAAACTCTTTTGTTCCGATGCTTTAAGCAATTTTCCCACTCGATCGGGAATTGGAGGCTGTGACAAAACCTCTTCATTTAAGTGCAAAGCCCTAGCAATTGCCTCGCTAACCTGTTCTTGCCAAAAACTCGGATCGTGCAAATAAATTTCCACCTTAGCTGGGTGGCGATTCCAGTCGATTTGGGAAGGGGAAATTTGCAAGTGAACAAAACAAACAGGATAGCGATCGCGCGGACAAGTGCGGGCAAAAGCGCTGAAAATAGCTTGTTCTAATTCGGGCGATCGAACAACCCGCCGATTCACTCCAATTTTAACCCAATCCGGCCGCCTGCGGTGACAGCGATCGGGCAAACCAATTACTAACTCTAAAGACTGGAAATCGGGCATTGGGCATTGGTAACTCGGCTCTGTTTGTGACAAAACCAATTGCGTCTTTACCAAAGATTCTGATGATTCATTACTTTCAGGAACCGCAGGCAAATCTACCTTTAAATGCTGCAAATCGCTCAATCGCAAACCACGCACAAATTGAGGTAAAATTTGTTGTGCTGTACTACCCGGAGTGATGTGCAAACAAGGCGTATTTCCTTGTCGCAACTGCCAATTAACTTGCGGATGACAAAGCGCAATTTGTTGAATAATAAATTGTACCGATCGCATTTGCTGTGTCGGTGCCAAAAACCCCCGACGCACAGGCCAATTACCAAACAAATTAGCAACAGTCACCACCGTCCCCGGAGCGATCGCAACTGTTTCCACCTCCACCGCCTCGCCAGCACTATTGAAAACAACCCGCCATCCCGATTTAGCATTTTCAACTTTCGCCCTTAACAAGGGGAGGTTAGGGTGGGTTTCCTCTACCAAAGACTCTCGGTTTTCCCAAAAATTACCCAATCCCCAATCATTTTGCCGGCTCAAAATCTCCAAACAACCCAATTGAGCCAAACTGTGCAAAGCTTCCCCACGAAATCCCAAAGTAGCAATTTTGTAAAGGTCTGCTTCAGTGCTAATTTTACTCGTACTATGAGCAGAAGCCGCCTGCTGCAAATTTTCCAGATCCATCCCCATACCATTATCAGCAACTTGCACCCGCCACTGTTCCGGCCAGATAGAAACAACTATGCGAGTTGCACCAGCATCCAGAGAATTTTCAACTAATTCTCTCACCGCAGCCGCGATCGAATCAATCACTTCGCCAGCGGCAATTAAATCGATAACTTCTGCGGGTAAGGTTTGAATAGTAGCTGCCATCAGAATTTTAGATGTTAATCCTTTCAGTGTTAACTATCAACTGTCAACTGTTTAACTGTTTCTATACTCAATTATACTTCATTCTGCAACTAGCTATTCTACTCGATCGGCTCATTGGTAATTTTGGGCAACCGAATATAAAAAGTTGTCCCTTTTTTGTCTTCCGACTCATAAGTAATTTTCCCTTTATGAGCATCGACGATCGACTTAGCAATCGCCGTCCCTAACCCAGTACCAGTGCGCTTTCCGTAAGTCACAAACGGTTCAAATAACTTTTCCTTAATTGCCTGTGGAATGCCCGGCCCGTTATCGTAAATATTAATTTCTGCCCACTCTTCACTTTGTGTCACAGCAATTTCCACCCGACCCCCGCGTCCGCCAAAAGCTTCCACAGCATTCCCAACTAAATTTTGCAAAACGCGCAAAATCTTATTTTCATCAGCTTCCACGATCACTTCTGTCACCCGTATGATCAATTCTACTTTTGCCGCCTCGAAATACACCCTATTCAACTTTTCAAACTGCTGCAAAGTCTGGATTAAATTCACAGGTTTTTTAGTTAATGCAGAATTACCACGGGAAAATTCTAACACTTCCTCAGCCATGCCCAACATTCGCTGCACCTGCAATTGAATTAGTTCGCACCACTCCTGAGTTTCCTCATCCGGGTGCATTTCTTTGAGCATTTCACTTGAGAGTTTAATGCCCGTAAAAGGACTTTTGAAATCGTGAATAATTGTACTGACCATCTCGCCGACCAACACCATTTTTTGTTTGTGTACGAACTGGTTAACATATTGATCGGTTGTAGAGCGCAAGTTTTTAATAATAAAATTAAACATTTGCAATACCGAACTTCCCTTAGCAAATTGGAGAGCTTCAATCAGTTCTTCGCGACATATTTTCGCCAAAGTTGAGCTGCCACGAGCAACAGCTCTAGCACTGCGTGGCTCTCCGTCCAAAACTCCGAGTTCGCCAAAAAAATCGTCGGGTTTAGCTACAGCAACAGTCTGATATTTATTGTTTTCAATGCGTTTGCTAAACTCGACTTCACCATCTAAAACTAGATATAAAAAATCCGCTGCTTCTCCTTCTTCAAAAACCAGCGTTTCCTCGGCAAAACTCACAACTATAGCTATTTGGCACAGGTGCGCGGCTTGCTCTGGTTCAAAATAGGACATAAATCGATGAGATGCCAGATCCATGTGAGAATACCCAAGGCTTAATCTAAAGAATTTCTTTCTTCTATCTTTGCTGTTGACATTCTCCCGGTTAGAAAGTGGGAGATTCTTGGTTCAAAGATCCACCATGCCCCGATATCTCTCAATAGCAGAGTCGCGTGCAAATCTCCCCAAGCGTTAATTTCGGCGTGCCCCGCCGTATTTAAAACCATACCAGCGAATTGAGTCCCTTTCTCAAGGATATCCAGTGCAGCCTTCCAGTCTCGATCGAGAATTAGGTGACAATTGGGGCAAACATGAGTGCGTGTAGAGAGAGCCTTTTTGACATCTGTACCGCACCTACTCTATTTTATCAAGATGATAAATTGTAAAAAAAATTAACGATGCCGAGCTAAAACGATCGCAGCATTCTGACCGCCAAAGCCAAAACTCAAACAAACCGTATTTCTCACTTGAGTCGATCGCGCCAACCTCACAAAATCTAATTTAAACTCCGGTTTTTTCAATCCGGCGCAAGGAGGCAATATCTGATATTTAATACTCATCAAACAAAAAGCCACGCCCAAAGCTCCTGATGCTCCCAAAGTATGACCGGTAGCCCCCTTCGTCGAACTAACAGCAACTGGCAAAGGAAACAACTTTTGAATTAAAAGTGCTTCATGTCTATCATTCAACTTAGTTGCAGTGCCGTGAGCGTGAATACAATCTATATCGCCCGTTGATAAATTGCTGCGTTTCAAACATTGATTTACAGCCGCGATCGCACTTCTCCCTCCCAACTCCGGGTAATTAGCATAACAAGCATCATTTGTCAAACCAAAACCCAAAATTTGACCGTAAATTTTAGCATTGCGGCTCCTTGCCAAATCGGCCGATTCTAATACAAATAAAGCCCCGCCTTCGCCGAGTATAAATCCTTCCCGGCCTTCATCAAACGGATAGCAACCAGTTTGTGCCAAAGCGCCCATCCGGTCAAATCCAGTCAGAGTCAGTGGCGTAATCGGCGCTTCCACAGCACCTGCAACGACGCGCTGGCAATGACCAGTTCGGATTAACTCAACAGCTTGGGCGATCGCCCAAATACCCGTTGCACAAGCCGCCATTGGCGCCAGCACCGGCCCCGTCGCACCAAGAGTTCTCGCCACCGCGATCGCCCCCATATGAGGCAAAAAATCCACAAATTGGGAATTGGCAATTGAGAATTGGGAATTGGCAATTGGGAATTCTTTTCCTTCTTCCTTCTTCCCTCTTCCTTCTTCCTTCTTCCCTCTTCCTTCTTCCCTCTTCCTTCTTCCTTCTTCCTTCTACAAAAGTCCTTCAAGTCGGCGGCGGATCGAATCAAGTTCACTTTGAGAAATATCTGATTCCGACTTCGCCTCCCCCTGCTGCTGCCAGTCGGTTTGTGCTACATTGTCTTCTGGCGGAATCGCCAGCGCGCCCGCCGGCACCAGTTCCCAATCATAATCGACGCTATTGCAAAATTCCTTAATTTCTTCCTCGTCGATTTCCTCGACAGTGGGCTCGGGGAAATCCTGGGCTTCCAGCATTACGCCAAAGCGGGTGGCGTCATCTTCTGACTCAAACATCAGAACTTTGTTGCGATCGCCGAACTGAATGGTATGAATTCCTTCATTCTCCGTGCGGGCATTGAAGAGTAAGACGAACACTCGCATAAGCTTTATACACTTTTTTAACGACCGTTTTTTTATCTTATGCTCGATCGGGCGATTTTAGATTTTGGATTTTGGATTTTGGATTGACCGCAGATTTCAGGTCGCGTTGCGTGTTTTGATTAAGTTTGGTAAATCTTGTGGTTTGCGAGAGTGCATGAGGTGTCAATCGATTGGAGATTTTAGTTCGATCGCCGATTTTGGGTAAGTTTTCTAGAGTTGGTCGGTGAAGTTCGATCGCCCGATCGGCACTTCTCGGTTCTGTTGTGAGTCTATCAAAGGCAGAAGGCTCTTTTGCGACTCGCACAAAAAATTATACCTGTCTAAGATCGGCTAACTCCCTCAATTACTGCATTTTCCGAGCTCGAAGAGATAAGTATGGCTAACTTTCCCGACGACAAAAATCAACTTGCACCTTCTCCCCACCGCCGTTGGTGGCGCTTGCTGCTGCTTGGCGGTGCGGGGTTGGGCATTCTGGGCTTGCTGGGGGCGGTGACGGCTGCTTGGTGGGTGCGGGAAAAGTTGGCCCCTTTGGTGGAATCTGAAGTGAGTCAGACACTGAAGCGGCCGGTCAAAATCGGGCCTTTGGAGAGATTTTCGCCTGCGAGTTTGCGTTTCGGTCGCTCGTCCGTGCCTGCAACTGCTACCGATCCGGATTATGCTGCTACTGAGGCGGTGGAAGTCCGATTTTCGATTTTGCCGCTGCTGTTTGCCCGCACTCTTAAATTAGATATTACTTTAGTTAAACCCAGCGCTTATATCGAACAAGACAGTCAAGGGCGCTGGATTAATTTGCCAACTGCTGAACCCAAACCTGCAGGTTTATTTAAAACTGAAATTAGTGCGGTACGAGTGGAAAATGTCAGTGCTGTTTTGGTGCCGACTCCGGCTGCAGGGCAAAAAGATTCAGCGCCGATTTCTGTCAATTTGTCAAGGGGCAGCGCTGTATTTCGCGATCGCAACCGGCACGTTTTGTACGAACTTGACGGTCAGTTTACTAAGAACGATAATTTTAAAGTTAGCGCTGATTCCCTACCGCCGATCGGTCAAACTAATTTGCAGTTGCAGGGGCAAAATTTGCCTCTAGCCGACCTTTCCCGCTTGCTGAAAATTTCCGGTATTTCCCTGCAAACTGGTGTGGCAAATGGTAATTTGACCGTGAAAGTGCGGGACGAAAGATTGTCAGAAATTGCGGGAACTGCTAGTTTTCAGGGAGTGCAGGCACAGATTAATCCGCTGAAACAAATCGTGCAAAACAGCAGCGGTCAATTGCGGTTTCAAGGAACTAATATATTTGTCGATCGACTGACTGCTAATTACGGACAAATTCCTTTGTTAGTTGCGGGAACAGTTGCGGCGGGAACTAATTTTAATTTAGAACAAGCTAAGTTCGATTTGGTAACTAACTTGCTGCCGGTATCCGCAGCAAATATTGTCAGCACGATCGAACAAGAGTTGGGTCAAAAAGTAACTTTGCCTGTGCCGGTGGCGGGGGAATTAAAGGTTGATGCCAAGCTGACCGGAACAGTGGCACAACCCGTCCTGGCAGGTACGATCGCCTCGACAAAAATCGCTACGGTCGATCGGCTGCAATTAAATAATATTAGCACTAATTTTAAATTGGAACGGGGAAGAACGGCTCAAACTCCTACTCCGAATTCTCAAGCTGCTATTTCGCCGTTTTCTGCTTTAGCTTTGAGTTTGAGCGATATTCTGGTAGTGCCGGCGGCGGGGGGTAAAATTGGAGGAAAAGGTCAAATCGATATCGCCCTGGGAAGCGACAATTCGCGTTCGGGTTTGGTGTTCGATTTGCAAGCAGACAATTTACCTGCAGATGCGATCGCCCAACTTTATTCTCTCCCAATTCCGGCTGCTGTTAAAATTGGTAATGTCTCCGCCAAAGCTCAAGTTTTCGGCCCTTTAAATAACATTCAAACTATCGCTCAATGGCAAGCACCAGCGGGAACTTTTCCGGCGACGGCGAACTTCGCGCCGGAGTCAATGCGGCGGATTTGCAAAATACTGTGGTGAAAATTGGTGGCGCTGATGTTAATGTGGAGGCGATGCTAAAAGGCCGTCAGTGGCAAGCAACAATTAAGGGCGATCGGGTTCCTGTCAGCAGTTTGCAACAAGTCTTCCCGGAACTTAATTTGCCTCCCGAACTAGCAGGTGCTTTCAGCGGAACTGCCGAAGCTGCGGGAACTCTGGACGATTTGAGTTTAAGCGCCATTACTGCTAGCGGTACAGGAACGCTCGATGTTGCTGACAGTGATGTTGCTGACAGTATTGTTGGGGTTAATGGTAACTTGGAATCCGGACGATGGCAAGTTTCTGGCAATACCGATCGAGTGGCGATCGAACGTTTAATCGATATCGGATTGCCGTTCCTAACGCTTGCCAATTCTAACACTTCAAACCCAGAAAATCTCGAAAATCTCAAATCCAAAATCCAAAATCTCAAATCGTTAGGCGGTCAGCTAACGGCGGAATTTCAAGCTTCGGGAAATGTGGGAAATTTAACGGCAAGCGCGATCGATGCTAGCGCTAATGTCAGGCTCGATATTGTTGACAGCAATGTCAATCTTCAAGGAGAATTGACAGCAGGAAATTGGCAGTTAACCGCAGGAACCGATCGCACTTCTACCAGCAACTTGGTAGATTTAGCATTGCCAATTTTAGATGTAGCTTCGGCTTTCAATCCCCAAAATCAACAATCTGCCAATCTAAAATCTAAAATCCAAAATCTAAAATCGATCGGCGGACAGCTATCGAGTCAGTTTACTGCGTCGGGAAATCTGGAAAAATTGACAGCAAGCACCGTTAATGTTAACGGAAAAGGACAGCTAAATCTTGCTGCAGGCAATGTCAATTTTACAGGAGAATTAACCGAGGGAAATTGGCAGGGAACCGCCGAAACCGATCGCACTTCGATCGCCGGTTTGGTAGATTTAGCACTACCATTATTAGATGTAGCTTCAACCCTCAATCCAGCAATTCTACAATCTGCCAATTTACAAAATCTCAAATCCAAAATCCAAAATCTCAAATCGCTAGAAGGGCAAATCTCGAATCAAATTCAAGCTAGTGGCAACCTTAACAATGCAACTGCGAATATTTCCGGTAACAGCAGCGGCCGACTGAATGTTGCGGGCGGTACTGTTGATTTTAGCGGAAAATTAGATAGCGGAAATTGGCAAGCTGTTGCAGAGGTCGATCGAGTTATTTTGGATCGGTTGGAACAAACAGTTCGCAATCTCCAACTGTTTCCGCTAACGGCAACTTTACCTCAAGGATTTAACGGCAGATTTAACGGTGAAATTCAAGCCGCGGGCAGTTTGGATAATTTGACAACAAGGGGAATTAGTGCTAGCGGTGAAGGGCGGATTTTGGCCGATCGACTCGGGGCGATCGACACTTCTGCTAAATTAGAAAATGGTAACTGGCAAGCTTTTCTCGAAACCGACGGCGTTGCTGTCGGCAATTTAGAACAAACTCTCAAACAAACCGGTTTGCTGACAGCAGATTTACCGCGAGAAATTGATGGCACTCTTGCAGGGCAAATCCGGCTGTTAGGAAATGTAGGTAATTTAAATCTTAACAACATTACTGCCAACGGTGAAGGACAAATTCGACTTGCTAGAAACGGCGGCATCGTCAATGCTAAAGGTAGTGCAGCATCGGGAAATTGGCGGGCTTCGATCGAAGGCGATTCGATCGCCCTGGGAGGCTTCCAGCAAGCGTTTGAGGCGCAGCGCCAAAGATTGCAAGCCGGAGGTTTAGTTTCGCAAGCGCAAAGTTTGCCGCTGTTGCGGGGATTGTTTAACGGTAATGTCAATTTATCAGGCCCGATTGCCGCAGCAGCCCCGGAAAATGTGCGCGCCGGGGGCAGTTTCCGCATCTCGGAATTGCCGTTTTTGAAACAACCTTTGGAGGCAGTATTTAATTGGGATGGCAAGCGGATTGAAGTCGAGGAAGCTGCAACTCCCGGCTTGACTGCAAGCGGCTTGATTAATGTCGAACTCGAAGGCAAAGGATTTCCCTCAATTGAGAATTTGGACTTGAATGTCAGACTGTCTAACTTTAATCTGGCAGCCTTGCCAACAGAACAATTAGAATTTTTGACACCCATGGGTGTCAAAAATTCGTCAGAGGAAAATCAGCCTTTGCGCGGCAATGTCGATTTTACCGGCCGCCTTACTGGTCCCCTCACCGCCCTCAGCTTAGTAGGCGACGTGGAAGTGCGGAATTTAGCAGTAAATGGAGTAGCTTTCGATCCGGTATTAACGGGAACCGTAAATGCAAATTCCGAAACAAGTGCTCAGTTGCAATTAGCTGGCCGCCAAGACAAAATCGAAGTAGCATTAAATCGATCGTTCCTGCCAACATCCTTCTTAATTCAACGCGGCGAATCGATAGCTAGAGGCCAAACACAGGGAGAAACATTGCAAGTTAATTTAAGCGATTTTCCCCTCGCAGCTTTGAATCTATCGCCGGGACAAACAGCAGGTTTGGGGCCGATAACCGGTACTGTTTCCGGACAAGTTAGCGTACCCGGTTGGAAGATGCCACTAAATCCCGCAACATTACAAGCCACCGGACAAATTGCGATCGTCCAACCCGCGATCGGCTACATTAAAGGTGATAGTTTTCAAGCAGAATTCAGCTACGCTAACGGCAGCGCAACTTTAACAAACGGCATCTTCCGGCAAGGCAGCGGTCAATACTTAATATCCGGCAACGTTACCGCCGGGGCAAACCCGCAATTTGCCGGCAAAGTGAACATCCAGCAGGGTAATTTGCAGCAAGTTTTAGCAGCATTGCAGTATTTTAATTTAACCGATTTAGCGAGAGGCTTAACACCTCCCGTTTACGGTAGCGCCGCCGACGTGCAAACAGTTGCAGTCGGCGAACCCGATGCCCCGCTTATCGTGCAGTTGCGTCGCTTGGCAGAAATTGAAGCAATTTTGCAACAGCAGCAAGCAGTTCAAGCAGCAGAAAAATTGCCGCCGCTATCTCAATTGCAGGGAACTTTCGGCGGGGAAATTGCCGTTTCCGGTTCTTTGCGAACGGGCGTGCAGGCGCAATTTAACGTTGTCGGTGATAACTGGCAGTGGGGAAAATATGTCGCCGAGAAATTCAGCATCGAAGGCAGTTTTCAAGACGGAATTTTAACAGTTTTGCCTCTAGAAATTCGATCGGGCAAAAGTGCGATCGGCTTTTCGGGACAAATCGGACAAAAAGCACAATCCGGGCAGTTGCGCGCCGAAAATATCCCCCTAGAAGAGTTAGCAAAATTAGTAGATTTGCCCTTTGTCGATGTGGCGGGCAATTTAAACTTGCGGGCGAACTTAGCCGGCAGTTTGGAAAATCCCCAACTAGCAGGAGAATTGAGTTTGCTTGACGGAACTCTCAACGGCGAACCGATTAAACAAGCCGATGGCAGTTTCAGTTACAGCGATGCCCGATTGAATTTTGGCGGCAGCGCTTTAGTAACTCAAACCGAACCGATTTCAGTCCAGGGTAGCTTACCTTTTGAGTTACCATTTGCCACAGTAAAAGCTGATAGCGATCGCATCGATTTTAGGGCGAGTTTGCAAGATGAAGGTTTGGCAATTATTAATGTATTAACCCCGCAAGTTGCCTGGGTAAGCGGTAAGGGTAACGTGCAAATCACCGTGGGAGGAACGCTGCAAGAGCCTGTAGCGCAAGGAATCGCCAATTTTGAAAATGCAACCGTTCGGGCGCAAGCCTTGCCAGAACCGCTAACAGGGCTGACTGGGAGGGTGCGCTTTGAGGGCGATCGAATTCGGGTAGAGGGAATTCGGGGACAATTAAGTCAGGGAGAAATTGTCGCCCAGGGGATAATTCCGCTATCGGTGCCCTTTGCTGCAGGCGATGCCGATGCGGCGACTCCTTTAACGGTGAATCTGGACAAGTTGGCATTGAATCTCAGGGGATTGTACCGCGGCAATGCAATAGGTCAAGTGCAGGCAACGGGAACAGCTTTGCGCCCGCAGTTGAGCGGTAACATCGAACTGTACGAGGGTGAAGTTTTTCTACCCGGTGTCGGCGATGCAACTCAATTAGCTTCGGCCCCTGCTGCTGAAACACCTGCGCCTGCAACATCTTCCCCTGCAACACCTGCGCCTTCCGCCCTACCTGCCTTTGAAGTGGGATTGAACGATTTGCGGTTGAATTTAGGGCGGCGAATTCAAGTTACAAGCCAGCCGATATTGAGTTTTCAGGCGACTGGGGGCTTGACGGTAAACGGCACATTGGAGGATATTCGCCCAGCAGGCACGATCCGGCTGACTTCCGGATCGGTCAATTTATTTACGACACAGTTCAGGCTCGATCGAGGCTACCCGCAGACAGCTACTTTCGTACCGTCTCAAGGGCTAGATCCGACGCTGGATGTGAGGTTGGCAACTTCAGTACAGGAAGTGACGCGGTTCCGCACCCCAGGCACAACAGTAGCATCGGAAATAGCAGACGAACCGACAACGTTCGGCAGTGCGCGACAAGTCCGGATTCAAGCCTTAGTTCGAGGAAAAGCTTCTCAGTTGGCAGAGACTTTGGAATTGAGGAGTTCTCCAAGTCGATCGCAGACTGAAATTGTAGCGTTATTGGGAGGCAGTTTCATCCAAACTTTAGGGCAGGGAGACAGCACGCTAGCGATCGCCAATATAGCAGGTGCGGGTTTATTGAACAACATTCAATCTACAATTACTAGCGCTACGGGATTGAGCGAATTTCGGATATTTCCCACTAGAATCGGCAGCAATGAAGCACGCACCACAGCTTCAACTTCTGGGGGAACTTCCGGTGCTGGTTCTCTCGGTTTGGGTTTAGAAGTTGGGGCGGATATCACGCGCAATCTTTCAGCTTCTATAGTCCGAGTTTTGTCAGCAAATCAGCCGACAGAATTTAATTTAAGGTATCGTTTGAGCGACAAGATTTTGCTCAGAGGTTCGACTAATTTTCAAGGAGACAATCGCGTTACTGCTGAATACGAATTGAGGTTTTAGATAGTCGATAGTTGATAGTTGATAGTTGACAGTTGACAGTTGATAGTTGATAGTTGATAGTTGACAGTTAACAGATAATCCCCTAATCTCAAATCTAAAATTGTGAGGCGGGTCTCGATCGAAAACATTTTTTATTGCTTTCCTGCTGTGTCTGGGAATACATACTCAGAAATTCTGCCTCCAATTCTCAACTCCCAGTTCCCCGATTTCACTCGTCCATTCCTCCGTCTCGATCGGTCCAATTACCTATTCCCAATTACCTATTCCCACTTCTCAATTTTCCCTTCCCACTTTCAAATAATTTGCTATAATATAAATAGCAAAAATAAAAGGTATAGCAACCATCAAGAGGGTGCGGACATTCTGGAAAAGTGAAAATATTGCTGTCACTGCATTTTCCTTCTTCCTTCTGCCTTCTGCCTTCTTCCTTCTGCTATAATGCCAGCCCCACACACAAGGTTATAGGAGTTAAGTCAAATGGCAAACAAACTCCAAGTAAAAACACAGTCGATCGGCTACAGCGATTTATACTGGAACCGCTTTAGTCCGAGAGTTGCGACTATCAGCAGCATCCGCAATGCCAATCACTGGGACGGCGGATTTATCACCTATATTGCCTTTCCCACCAAAGTTGAAGCAACAGCAGCAATGAAATATTTGCTCCTGCATCAAAAAGCTGGGGATGTCGATATGCGGAAAGCCAAACGGATGAAAGCAAAAGGCATTCGGTGGGAACTCAAAATTCGGGGCTTAGCATTTGATGAAGTAGTAAAACTTGCAACTATGGATATCACCACCGGCAAGCTAGTTATTTCCCCGGCAACTACCCCTGCAACTACCCCTGAAACTAGCGATCGAGCCACAGGTTGATAGCGCTGCATAAAATATGTTAGATTGGGTTAAAAACATCAAACCCAATCTAATTTATTATTTCTCTCTTTCTCTAACTCTGCGCCCTCTGGGCCCTCTAAGGACTTTAGTCCGCTGAATTTGCTGGTTGAAGCCCTCACTACAAACTAATCTTAGGAATGGCAATTTAATAACTTAAGCAATGTTCATCTTTTAATCCTTGCTTGCAAAGCCGGCAGGCCTGAAATGCCGAACTTATTAAATTTTTATTCCTTATTGCGCTCGATAGAGCGAACATCATATCGTTCGAGAACCTGAAAAATAGCACTGTCAACTGTCAACTGTCAACTGTCAATTGTCAACTGTTTGCACCTATCCAAATAAATTTGAGCCACCTTATCCCCAGAATTGTGCTGCAAACAATCCGCAAACAGTGCCGCAGCTTCCCTAAAACTACTCGTATTGTACAAAGACAAAGCGCCAGCAAATATTTGCAAAGTAGCCAATTTCCCCGCTTTTACTTCCGGTAAATCCGCATCAAAAACTTCATAAACAGTCACCCATTCACACTTACCTTTAACCTGAACTCGATCGATTACTCGAATTGCATAATCAGCAGGATTTGTCAAGCGATCGAATGTCTGTTGAGTAATTAACAACGGCACTTCGTAATTCTTCGTCAAACTCTCAATTCGAGCAGCCAAATTAACTGCATCGCCGATGACAGTACCGTCCATCCGGTTTTGTCCGCCAACAGTCCCCAGCATCAAAGAACCAGTATTTATTCCCACCCCTATCTGAATCGGCATTTCGCCCGCAGTCGCACGATGTCCGTTGTATTCAGCGAGGGTATGCAGCATGGCAATTCCCGCTTTCACCGCATCATCCGCGCCTTCGCTAAACAAAGCCATAATTGCATCGCCAATATATTTATCAATAAACCCGCGATTTTCCACAATTAGCGGTTCCATGCAACTCAGATAAGAATTAATAAATCTGAAATTTTCTTGCGGTGTCATCTGTTCCGAAAGAGTAGTGAAATCGCGAATGTCAGAAAACAAAATCGACATTTCTAACTCTATGGCATCTCCCAATTCAACATCAACAATACTGTCGCATCCTAAAAAAGACAAAAACTGATTGGGAACAAAGCGACTCGTAGCATTAGTAATTTTTAATTCTGTCTCTAGAGCTTCTTCTAAATTGCAATTAACTTGAAATAGTTCCGCAATCAGTTTTTTGCGATCGGCTTCAGCTTTTTTGCGTTCGGTAATATCTAAAAGAGTGTTGATAGCATAAGTTATTTGGGAGTTGCGATCGTAAATCGGAGTAGCCGCAACTTGCAAGGGAATAATGCGATCGCCGTTGCGGACTTCGATATCTTCAGCGGTAGCATTTTCTCCTTTCAGGGCCCGGACGATCGGTAATTTTTCGGGAGGATATGCTCGATCTGTTCCTGCTATATAAGTTTGATAAACCTCTGACAATTGCTCGGAACTCGTATCCGGTACAACTCCTTTGCCAAATATATCTTTTGCTTTCCGATTGATATAATAAACTTTGCCATCCGAGTCTAATACTCCTACACCGATCGGCATTGCTTCCAAAAACTGCATCAAACGATTTTCATTTTCGTGAAGTCGATCGATCAGTACGGCCTGATCTCGGTTTAACTGAGCCAATTCCCGATTCATTTCCTGAAGCTGCGCGTTTTGCTTTGCCAGTATTTTATTTTGAATGTAGCTATTAACGGCTTCTTTTACCGTCAAACTCAAATCTTCTTGTTGCCACGGTTTTGCTATATAACGATATAAATTAGCATTTTTGATTGCGTTTGCCACTGCCTCAATATCTGCTTGTCCTGTCAGCATGATTTTGATAGTTTGAGGCGAAAGAAGATGGACTTGTTTTAATAGTTCATCTCCTTTCATCTCCGGCATGATATGATCGGAAATAATCAACGGTACTTCATAGCCATCTGATAAGAATTCTTCAATCAACTCTAATGCTTCCTCTCCACCCTCGGCAATTTCTATAAGATAAGCATTGCCCACAGTTTCTTGGAGTTCCGCTTTGAGGCTCTTGAGTACAGTATTTTCATCATCTACACAGACAATTACCTGTTGGTTCATAACTGAGATAAACCAGATTTAATAGTTTCTAACAATTCGAATTCAGACCAAGGTTTAGATAAACAGGAGTGGAGATTTGCTGACTCTTTAGCGCGCTCGATCGCTGCTGCATCAGCTTGACCCGTCAGCATGATTTTAACAACTTTGGGAAATTGCTCGTGGATGCGAATCAGTAACTCGTCTCCCTTCATACCGGGCATTAACCAGTCGGAGATAATTACAACAATACTCACATTTTCTTCTTCTAGTTCTCGAATTAAATCTAAAGCTTCATCACCATCCTCGGCTGCTTCATAGATATAATTATTCCCCAATGATGTTGATAGCTGCGTCCTGAGACTGTCCAATACCATTCTTTCGTCATCTACGCACAAAATAACTGCTTTAGACACCTATTATTTCTCCTTCGTAATTAGCGATCGGCCGTCAATTTAGTAAAGTGGGAGAGCAGATAAGATCTGATTTTAAGATCTAGCAAGTCAGGTCGATGGCACAAGAATGACGCAGCCCCTTACCTAATTGTAATCCATAATCGTACAAGTATTCCTGCTCGATCGTTAATTTTTGGTGAGACTTCCCGGATTCGATCTTATAAGATGTTCGGTGAGTTAACCATAATAAAAAACTGTTTGTAATCCGGGCTTAAGTCCGCAGGATTTTGCGGACTCCAGTTCTCACTACGAACCAATCTTATTGGTGCGATCCACCCAACTAACTCATCCGCAACTCGCGGGCAGAAAAACATGAAATGCAGTCTTGCCTGGAATCGATTCGACTTCTATTTTACCCTGATGTTTCTCCACAATCTTCTTCACAATATCTAAACCCAATCCGCTGCCTTCTCCCGCCGGCTTAGTAGTAAAAAATGGGTTAAATATTTTTCCTTGAATTTCTTCTGGTATTCCCTTACCGCTATCGGTAATGCTAATCTTCACCTGCCCGGATTGCTCGACCAAATCAAGAGCGAGTTTACCTCGATAATCCATAGCTTGCAAAGCATTGTGAATTAAATTCGTCCACACTTGATTTAATTCGTCAGGATAGCACATTATTGGTGGAATCTCTGCATAGTTTCTCACGACCTCAACACCATGTTTTAGTTGATTTTGATAGAGAGTTAAGATGGTTTCAATGCCTTCTGTGAGACTGGCAGCTATCTTTTCTCCCGATTGGTCGTAACGGGCATAGGTTTTCAAAGCAAACACCACTTTTGATGCTCGATCGGTTGCTGTATTGATATTAGCAATACCTCGCTTTAATTCTGAAAGTTTGTAGGCGATTTCTAGGACGTGCAAACTATCGGGTCTTTGCAACAAAGGGATAAATGGTTCTATTTCATGATAAACTCCCATCATTACCAGGCGATCGGCTAATGTATCTGAATCTGCTATACCTAATTCTTGCAGTTGACCGCGCAAAGCTCTTTTAAATTTGCGTTCTTCTTTGGTTGATAGTGTTGCCGATTGTTCCAGAGAAAACTGGAGTAAATTCAAGAAATCCCGTGCTGCTTCTGGAGAGAGAGATTGAAAAAGTGCGGGCAATTGTTCTAGTGTTGTATCCAAGAACTTAGACACATTTCCCGCCGAGGAACGAATGGCACCCAAAGGTGTATTAACTTCGTGGGCGACTCCAGCAACCAGTTGTCCTAAAGCTGCCATCTTTTCTGATTGAATCAGTTCTTCTTGAGTGGTTTCTAGTTGTTGGAGAGTATTGCTTAATTCTTCATTTTTCTGGTAGAGATTCGATTCAGCCTGCTTGCGATCGCCAATTTCTCGCCACACCGTATGCAGAATTTCTTTACCATCTAACGGAATTACTGTTAGCAAAACTTCTACCCAAAAATCTTCCCCATCTAAACGCCTGTGCATCCATTCAAATCGATAGCTTCCCCGCTCGAAAGCCATAGCTGTTATTTCTTTGGCTTTCTCAAAAGAGTTTCTGCCGTCAGGTTGAATTTCCGGAGAAAGTTGAGCCGGATGCAGGGAAAGCAACTGTTTTTGATCGGTGCAGCGCATCATTTTTACCGTTGCGGGATTGCAATCGATAAAGACTTCTCCATCTAATAGCAAAATTGCATCGGCAGATTGCTCGTAGAGTTGTCGAAAACGCGCTTCAGACTGCTGCAATTCTTGAGTGCGTTCTGCTACTTTTGTTTCTAAATTAGCGTAGAGTTTGGCGTTCTCTATGGAGATTGCTGCTTGGGATGATAGAATTTTTAAAACTGCCAATCTGTCGGAAGTAAAAGCATTTACCGTTAGATTGTTTTCTAGATAAAGAATGCCGATCGCCTTTCCTTGATTTTGGATGGGCAGGCACAACACCGACTTTGGTTGTTGGACGATGATATAGGAGTCAGCAGCAAAATTAGTCTCGCCCGCAACATCATTAATTACCAAAGTTTCTTGGGTGCGCCAGACATAGTTGATAAGGGCGATCGGGATTTCCTGAGAGTCAACAACGGGAGTAGAATCGATATTGAAATTTCTACCGCTAGCGCATTGAGCCGCGATCGCCAATGAATCTCCTTCTAGCAAAATCAAAGCCCCTTTTTCTGCCCCCGCATTTTCGATCGCGACTTGCATTAAAGTGGATAGCAACTGCTCGAGTTTGATTTCTCCTGAGAGCGATTGAGATGCTTTAATTACTGTCCCTAAATCCAGAATCTCTGACATACCCGAACTGTTAAGTGAGATCGTTCCAGTCATCATTTGGGCAATTGTCTCGCCTACATTTAAGGCTGATTTTTGGTTTAATATCGGGGCAAGTAATTTGGGATAGCGCTTTTCTAAATCCTCAACTTTAGCTTTAGCACCCCAGCGTGCGTAGGCGTAGTAAGCATCAGTTAAATACACTTGGGCAATGTTCTCTTTGCCCCATTCGAGATAGAATTTTGCTGCCAGTTCGTTGCTAAGTGCTTCTTCGTTAATGTATTCATTTTCTTTAGCGATTTTAATGGCGCGATCGTACATTTCCATCGCTTCTACTTTTTTCCCTAAAACTTGATGCCGTTCTGCCTCTACTAAATAGAATTTATGTAAATAATTCATTGGGGCACTATCTCCCCACCTTTGCATTTTCTGCTGATTTTCAGCGATCTTTTTGAGAATTTGTTGTTGTTCGGAAATATTTACATCAGCATACACCGCCAACTTAGATAGTGAATCATACGTGTAGAAAACTGGCACTAATATCGAAGCTACTCCTGCATCTAAATACTGTTCTGCTCCAACTGAATGCTCGATCGCTTGTTGGTATTCGCCAAAAAGATAGCAAAGCATTAACTTATTTAAGTAAAAATAGTAACAGGCTATTCTGTAATTATTGGCGGTGTGAATCGGTAACATTTTAGCTTCATCACAAGCTGTACCGATTAAATAGCAAGGATTCTCTGTCATTCCCAGCAAGTTTAATACAAGTTGATGGTAAATTTGATGCAATTGAAGAATGCTATCCTGATTTATCTTGTCGATCGCGTCCCCGTAGGTTTGCATCTCTAGTTCAACCCTTGATAGCTCGATCGATCCGCTAAAGTATAAATGGTAGCAATACCTATGGGCAGAATAGCCAGCGTGTTCTAAATCTCCTGTTTCTAAACCGCTAGAGTAAGAATCTAGAAAGGGTTTTAATGTTTCTTTAATATGCCTTTTCCAATGTTTGATAAAGCAGGATTCTACAAACAACGTCATAGCCTTGAAAGGCTTAGCATCTAGCTTTTCCAACAGATTTAATGCCAGTTCTCCAAATTGGTATCCCGATTCTAACTCTCCCATGACTCCGCATAGAATCAGTCCGTAATTTGCATAAGCATGAGTATGAGTTGGTGCATTACCGTATTCAAGCGCTAACTGAATCTGTTTAAAAGTAATTAGAGGCAACAGAATTGGAGTCACCATATAGGCAGCAGGGCAGAGTTTTAACAATATTTGAGTGGCTGCCAATTTTTGCGGGTCAGTCATATCGGGCAAGTTGATTAAATCCTGAATGCGTTTCCCTTGTAAAGCCAATTGCGTCCGCTCAAAAGTCAGAGGGATTTCTGTCGCTTCTGGCTCTTTAGGTAAATCTATCCCCAAGAGTTTGAGAATGTCTAACCCAAAATTTAAAGATTGTTTGATTTCGTTCTGCGCTTTCAAAGCTTGAATTTTAACTTGATAAACTTTGATTCGATCTAAAAGCGTATTCGCATTTTGGAGAACAGTTTCTGCCAATTGCTCCATTTGCTCAAACTCACCGTTGAGATACATTGCCTCTGCAGCTTCTTCGTAGAGTCCCAAAGTTAGGTGGTAATGCTTGTGCCAGCGATCGATATTTAGGAGTTCTAAGCCTACAGTTAAATACTTTTTAGCAGCCCCGTAAGCCGTTGAAGATTTAGCTTTTCGCCCAGCAATTAAGTTCAACTCAGCGAGTTCGTCCCGTTCTATTTGAGCGGTAATTAACTCTACTCCCACATTCAGTTGGTTGACAATATCAAAAATTTTCTCTTCTCTTTCTTCTGGCGTAGGTGCGGCACCTCCGCGCCCGCATTTCCTCAATAAAAGTCGCCCAATTTCGAGATGAGTCGATCGTTTCTTGTCTTCGGGAATCAGAAAATATGCCGCTTGCTGTACTCGATCGTGCAAAAATTTGTAAATTGGTAATTGGTAATCGGTAATTGGTAATTGGGCTGACTCTTCATCATTAGTAATATGCGACAGTTCGCGATCGTCTGACTGAAAAAATTTGTAAATTTCAGTAGTGGGAATAATTAATCCTTCTTGCAATGCTTTCCACAGGTCAGCCGCTGTTTCACTCTGAGATTTTTTACAGACAATTGCCAGTGTAGCCAAGTCAAATTGGTTGCCGATACAAGCTGCAAGTTTTAAAACTTCCTGCGTATTTACAGGCAACTTTTGTAACTGAATCGCCATAAACTCGACGACATCATCGGTCAACGCCAGCGCCCTCACTCGGGCAATGTCACACTGCCAATAGCTGCGATCGAAATCAAACTGAATTAACTCATCCTCATAGAGAGATTTGAGGAATTGAGTCGCAAAGAAAGGATTGCCTTTGGTTTTAGAAAACACCATTTCTGTCAAAGGAATTGCCTGTGCTGGCGGACAACTCAACGTATCGGCAATCAATTGATTTAGGGCCGATCGATCGAGGGGTGCTAAAGTAATTTGATTTAATGTCGCTGAGTCTTGGCGAATCTCATCCAAGGTCAGTATCAGCGGATGGGCTCCAAAGACTTCGTTGTCTCGATAAGCTCCCATTAATAACAGATAGCCGGTATTCGTTTCGCCCATCAACAATTGCATTAGCTTCAATGAAGCCGAATCTGCCCACTGCAAATCGTCTAAGAAAATGACTAAAGGATGCTCTTTAGTTGATAAAACTCGAATGAAATTTTGAAATAACAGATTGAAGCGATTTTGAGCGACAATTCCTTCTAATCGCGGCACTTGTGGCTGCTTGCCAATCAGATATTCTAATTCTGGGATGACATCGACAATCACCTGACCGCTATCACCTAAAACCTTCAGGATTTTGGCTTTCCATTTCTGCAATTCGGTAGAATTTTCTGTGAGTAATTGCTGCATCAAATTCTGGAATGCTTGCACCCAGGCCGAAAAGGGAATATCGCGCTTGAATTGATCGAATTTTCCTTTGATGAAATGGCCCCGTTGGCGAACTATGGGTTTGTGAACTTCATTAACTACGGCAGTTTTGCCAATGCCGGAAAAACCAGCAACTAGCATAATTTCCTTATGCCCTTCGCTAACGCGATCGAATGCTTCTAATAATGTATTAACTTCAGCTTCTCTGCCGTAAAGCTTTTCAGGAATGACGAAGCGATCGCAGATATCCCTCTCGCCTAAACTAAACTCAGTAATGTTGCCTGTCTCTTGCCATTGCTGCCAACATTTTTCTAAGTCATACTGCAAGCCAAAAGCACTTTGATAGCGATTCTCAGCAGTTTTCGCCATCAATTTCATCACCATGTCGGAAACTGTTTGGGGAATCTCTGGTACAATTTCGATCGGAGGAGTTGGCTGTCGCGCAATGTGACAGTGAACTAACTCCATTGGATCTGTAGATTGAAATGGCAATTGCCCCGTTAACAATTCGTAGAAAGTTACCCCTAACGAGTAAAAATCTGTCCGGTAGTCGATGCCGCGATTCATCCTGCCAGTTTGTTCTGGGGAAATATAAGCTAGAGTTCCTTCAAGGACGTTAGGGCTAGCAATCTCCTGATTTTCTTTCGGCAATAAAGAGGAGATGCTAAAGTCGATCAGTTTTATTTGTTTGGTTTGAGGATTAATTAGAATATTCTGGGGTTTGATATCTTTGTGAATGATGCGATTTCGATAGAAACCTTCTAATACTTGGATTATTTGAATAGTGATCGCTAAAAATTCCTCTATACTTAGTTGGTGAAGGGCGGCATATTCGGCAAGAGAGATGCCCCCAAAATCTTCCATGACTAAGGCAAAACTGTTGCGGTAATTTACAAGTTTTAGGGGTTTGACAATTCCTGTCAGGTCGAGATTTTTGGTAATAGTATACTGATTCCGAAATTGTACCAGTTCGTTAAAAGTCGGATATTCGCTTTGCAGGATTTTGATCGCAACAGGTTGTCGATCTGATTCGGAAATTGCCCGGTAAACTTGAGTCCTAGAGCCATTATAAATGCGATCGATTGTTTGATATCCCGGAATTGTCAGTAAAGTTTCTGTCATGAGTCGTACTCTCTATTAATGTATTTCAGGTGTGTTTGTCGCAGCGATCGGGAGTCAGATATTTGTAAATTTGGTTGAATGCGATTAATTTATGTAGGTGCTTAATAAGTCGCTCAAGCGCTCGAATTAATTGCAAACTCTCGATCTTTTATCTGGGAATTATCTCATGTTCGATAGATTGACCGGGTTTGTAGTGAGGACTAAAGTCCTTCCAAAATACTCCCTTCAGTCCGCGCTACGAACTATGTTTGTTATGGTACTCGATCGGACACGATCGGACACAAAAAAAGTCCCTGGGAAAAATCCTCAATTTCTGCGAGGCAGATTGACACATAAACTGTCTCTTTCAACCCATCTCTAAGTTTTGTTTTCGTGAGCTTCACAGGTTATGTTTCGAGTTGAAATTTTCTTGAATTGTATGTTGAAACTCAAATAATTAAGTAAGGTTTCAAGTAATTTTAAGACTTTCGGCAAGGGCTAAACGATACCCGATGAAAGACAGAAGCACCGCAGCGTTCTAAAGCTAACCTATGTTTAGCTGTACCATATCCTTTGTTATTTGTCAAGTCATATTCAGGATATTTAAGAGCCATGCGATCGATCAATTCATCGCGCCAAACTTTTGCCACAATACTAGCAGCAGCAATTTGAATCGATCGCGAGTCACCCTTAACCATAGTTTGCTGTTCGATCGACAAATTAGGAATCCTTTGATTCCCATCAACCAAACATAAATTGGGAGTAACATTCAGCTTCAAAATCGCCCGTTTCATAGCCAACAAAGAAGCCTGCAAAATATTCATGCGATCGATTTCCTTCACCGAAGCAGCACCGATTTGACAGTCAACAGCCACAGCCCGAATCTTCACAGCTAAACGACTTCGGGCTGCAGCACTCAACTGCTTGCTATCGCGCACCCCGCAACTTACCAATCATCCAGAACCTCGTCGGGCAAAATGCAAGCCGCCGCCACCACCGGCCCGAACAAAAGCCCCCCTTCCTACTTCATCCACACCAGCAATTACGAGGGGGAGAGAGGGGG
>JAAUPF010000336.1 GCA_012034575.1 Richelia sp. CSU_2_1
GGATTTAGGGGATCTAAACTGGGCAAAAACGAGAGTTCCCAACCACTCTCAAAGTCCCCCGGGAGGGAAGCCACTGCGATCTTGGGGTCCCCCCAAAGGTCGCAAGTGGCGCGGATTTAGAGGGATCTAAATCTGAAGGAGAAGTTTTCAAAAACGCTCTAACACTTCCTTAACCGCAATTTCATATTTAAACACTAAAATTTAGATCGATCGCACACAAGGAGTACATTGTTATGGCCGGCCCGAGTTTTGATGGTCTTTCGTATCTTTTAGACGATAGCCCCAACAGTTTAAACCTAACTCCGGGCTTTTTAACTCCTTATCCTAACGGGTTATTTGCCCTCGGAGGCAACGATTTCATCGCCGGCGCATCGGATGCCGAACAAATTAGCGGCGACAGCGGTAACGACAGAATTCTCGGCGGCGGCAACTCCGATACACTCTTCGGAGGCGCGGGAAACGACTTGCTAAACGGCGGCGTTGGTAATGACATTCTCTTCGGAGATGCCGGCAGCGATACCTTGCAAGGAGGCAAAGGCAGCGACTTACTCACCGGCAACAGCGGCGGCGATGTTTTAGTCGGCGACGCCGGCAAAGATACTCTGACGGGCGGCTTGGGCCCGGATACTTTTGTCCTCCGCAGCGATAGCGCCGTTACCGATCCCGCCCTTGCCGATATTATCACCGACTTTAACAGTTTTGTAGATTCGATCGGACTTAGCGCCGACATTGCCGAAGCGGATTTAGCACTCGAAGAAATTGCCGTCGCGCCGGGAATTTCTAATACCTTAATTCGGATTCGACAATCGGGAGCAATTTTAGGATTTGTTGCCAACGTCGCGCCAGCAGATTTAACAAATACCTTCATTTCTGCTTCTGCAGTATTGGGCAACCAACTCAGCCAAGCCCGCGACTTAGGCATTCTCAGCGGCACTCAAACAGTTACAGATTTTGTCAGCAATACCAGACCGAACGACATTTACCGCTTCACTTTACCGACAACTAGCAATTTAAACTTAATTGTCACCGATTTGACTGCTGATGTTGACCTGGCTTTGATTAAAGATATTAACAGCGACAATAATATTGACTTTACCGATATTATCGCTTCTTCAGAACGATCGGGCTTATCGCCAGAATCGATCGACCTTAAATCCTTGACAGCCGGAACTTATTTCGTCCGGGTTTCTCAATTCCGAGGCAATACAGATTTTACTTTAAATTTATCGGCCATTCCGACAGCAGATGCGCCAGATGATGTTAGCAACTCACCCAATTTTGACGCTCGTTTCGGGTTTGGTTTGGTGGATGCGGCGGCCGCTGTTGCCAGAGTTCAAGGTAGAACACCTTTTCCCGAAGTTCCCGATTTAGGCGGCGATGAATGGGGGAGAGATGCCGTAAAAGCACCGGAAGTTTGGGCGCAGGGTTTGACTGGAGACGGGATTGTAGTAGCAGTAATTGACAGCGGCATTGACTACAACCATCCCGATTTGACGGGGAATATTTGGAGTAACGCGGGGGAAATCGGTTTTGATGCTTTCGGTCAAAATAAATCGAGCAACGGGCTGGACGACGACCAAAATGGGTATATTGACGATTTCCGGGGCTGGGATTTTATCAACGACGATAACGACCCGATCGACGATAACAATCACGGCACGCACATCTCGGGTTTAGTAGCAGCAAAAAGAGATGGAGTTGGCATTACTGGAACGGCTCCGAATGCCAAAATTATGCCTTTAAAAATCCTCGATCGCCAGGGATTCGGTAGAATTAGAGATGAAATTGCTGCGATTAATTATGCAGTAGCAAATGGAGCCAAGATAATTAACGTGAGTTTGGGCGGTCAACAGTTGAATGATGAGGAATTAAATGCCATTCGAGCCGCCGAAGCTCGGGGAGTTATCGTGCTTTCGGCGTCGGGAAATAACGCTTTAGCAAACCCAGATTATCCAGCTAGGTTTGCTAGCGAAGTAGGAATTGCTGTCGGTTCAATTGACCGGAATAAGCAGTTTTCAACTTTTTCTAACCGGGCGGGAGCATCAGCAAGTAGTTATTTTGTCGGCCCTGGAGGCAACGGAGGAAGAGCGGATTCTGGGGATATTTATTCAACTGTACCGCTGTCTCAACCGGGGGTTCCTTACCGATATTTTGCAGGTACATCAATGGCAGTACCGCACGTATCGGGAGTAATAGCTTTGATGTTGCAAGCAAATCCGAATTTGACTCCCGCCCAAATCAAGCAAATTCTAGCGGAAACAGCCAATCGATCGAGCATAATAGTGTAAATAATTGGTCATGGAAAGGGCGATCGTTTTTTACCTGCAATTAATCGATCGGATGGCTACAAATCGGTTGAGGAAACGGCAGTGCCGTGTCCCTACAATTCCCGTAGAGATAAGGTGCGGCAGTGCCGTGTCCCTACAATTTCCGTAGGGATACGGCCATGCCGTATCCCGATCGATATCTGCTATTAATTAACCGAAAAGGATGTTATAGTTATGTTTTAATGCGCGATCGGGAAAACAATACACCGCTATTGTAGTCATTATTCACAAAACTTACGCGATCGAACCAAAGAAACCGAGTTTTTGAGCGAATCGGTGGTTTTATAAGAAGTATTTTCTCCAAAAACCCGACTTATTATCTCCGCGAGTAAGCTCTATATTCATTTATGCTATTTCTCACTGACAGAAAGATGAAGATCGTGAAATTGCACTGTTATTTCTTAATTTATACTCTAATTGGATTATCCTTAACAAGCTGCGGACAGCAGCAGTCATTTCCAGAGATCGATCGCACATTTACAAATAATCGCGCGATCGCAGAACTTAATTCAAACTTGCAAACGAGCGATGTAACTAATAATAACATTCCCGCAAGTCCGAATAGTGGCAAGTTCGATCGAACTACCAAGTTGTCACCGGAAGAAAGCGCGATCGTATTAGGGATATTTGGATTTCAGTTGATATGTTATTTGTTAGTTAGGAAGTTTCGCGGTCAGGAAGAAGCTAACAGGATGCTGAGAAGAAGCAGAAGAAGAGTGAAGTGAGGATAGATATTTGCTAAACCTCATTTTTTCTTAGTGCGGTTGCGTTTTCTCGATTCAGCCGCCATATTTTTGGCTTTTTTTTGCTTTTCTTTACTTGCCTTAGAGCGATCGACAGCACTGCCACTTATCGGTTTGCTTGACAATCCAAATATATCGGAGTTTTCAGATGCAAGCATAGGGGCAATGCTAGCATTATACATCTCCTGAAATTGTTTCATGCCTTCCCCCGTACTCATATCAAACCCTGCTTTATGACCGAGTGTTACAAAGGATTTGGCAAATCCAAATTTAGAGGAATCTCCCATAATATCCTCAAATTCCGACTCAATCTCCCGCAGGTATTTGATAATTGAAGTAGCATTTCGCAGTTTAAATTCTCGTTTCAGAAATTGCCAGAACGCCAATAATTCCGGGATAGCATTTTCACCTTCTTCCGGCGAAAGCAAAGTCACTTTCCTGGGAAACAAGTCTTCGACTACAGTTTCCACATCTTCCACTTTCATGCGAGGTAGCGTAAAACCTTCATAGCCAAAACCGTAATAAATGAACTGCGAGATCCAAAATCCAACATCTGGATAAGTTTTACAGTATTCTTCTCCTTCGGGAGAATTGACAAATAGCTCGACTAGCGTGTCCTGATAATCTTCCAGGAGCGGTTCTGCTTCGTCATAATCTAAGCCGTCTAGTTGGCGGATATTAAAAGGCTGATCTGACATAGTTGAAAATTTTTTAATTTAATTGACTTTAGCTCTAAGGTTAGTACAATTTTTGCATATCTATTAAATCTTTAGGTTTTTATTATATTTAAAAGTTTCCTATAGAATAAATTTGTGCCATGTTTTAGGCTTCCTCATTTTCTTCGATCGCTCGTTCAATTTCTTCTGGGTAAGCATCAGCATAAGCCCACGCATTTACTAAATCAGCCGCAGTCAAATGGGGATAGCACTT
>JAAUPF010000100.1 GCA_012034575.1 Richelia sp. CSU_2_1
CCGGAGTATTGGTGTAATCACCAGGGGCTGTCGCAGTACCGTTGGTCGCGCTCACCGTCGCTGACACCGCACCATCGCTGCTACCCGTGCGAGTGACTCTCACGGCTGCAACTGGCGTTCCATCTTCTCGAACGCTATAGGTAGGAGCACTAAATTGTAGGCTGCCAGGAATATCGTTGTCTACGATGTTCAAAGTGGCGGTGCTTTGCGTTCCCAAGGTGACACGGCTGGTGCCGGTGGGGTTAGTCAAGCTTAAGTTAATGGTTTCGTTACCTTCGACCAAAGTGTCATCGACAATGGGAATGACGATCGTCTTGGCTGCGGTGTCCCCATCGGCAAAATTAACAGTAATGGGAGCATTGTTGTAGTCACCAGGGGCTGTAGCAGTTCCATTAGTGAGGTTCACGGTAGCTGAGGCGGTGCCGGCGCTGCTGCCAACCCGAGTTACTGTTACGGCGGCAACCGGCGTTCCATTTTCGTTGACGCTGAAGGTTGGGGCACTAAACTGAAGGCTAACCGGATCTTCAGTGCCTTGATATTCAATGCTCCGCACCAGGTAGTCGGAACTATCGTCTTGGAAGGGGGTGGCGACGTAGGCAGCGGTGGGGCTATCGTAGGCTTTGGTGGAGAACCGCAGTTCGTCAAAAGTAATGTTGCTGGAAGGGTTTGCTTCGATCTTGAATTTGAAATCGCCATCAGTGCGATCGCCAATGAAAGTTACTCCATCTGAACCCACAGTAATCAGTTTTTCAGCGATCGGAGCGTTGACGCGAGTAATTGTAAAATTGCTGGCTGGTACCAGAACCCCATTATTAAAGATTTGCAGCAAACCAACTTCATTACCTTGATCGCCCACTCCCGGAATTGTTTTGGGACTCAATGAACTTAGGTCGATCGTGGTGCTAGTGATGTTTTGGTTATCTGCCCATTTCAGCTTCAGCGTCTGAGATTGATTGGTGTTGGGGTCATAGTTGATTTCCGCCCGAATTTTACTGGTGTCGGTAAACCAACCATCATAAGAGGATGGAACACCAATACCAGTGCTACTGCCGTAGCTTAACCAGCTTTTAGGGTTTTCGTTCGTTGGTAAGGTGAGATTGCTGATGACAGCAGGGTCAAGGTAGTCAGTTTCGACGCCATCAAAAGCGATCCCAAACAGTTTGATACCTTGATTCTGGGCGGCAGTAGGCCATTTTGTTATTAGCTCATTGACGCTGCTGTAATTATTGGTTTGACCCAAAGAACCAGTGATGGAAGTAGCCATAGCTTCTCTTTTGATGAGTAATTAAGGATAACTAGAAGTAACTGAAAACCAGAGGTTGGGCTTTCTTTATAGTTGTCGGTCACTGCAAGAAATATTTCGTCTTAAGTACGTGCAGGTAAAGCAAGTAAAAATACTTCGGCTGCCAAAATGCTTGCCCAATAAGCATCTGAAGGCAATAAATGCCCCGATTAAATGTTAAGTGTAATTACGTACACCTACTTGCACGTATTTAATACAGATAATTAACTTTCATCATCCATAACTTCGATCCGGAAAATTTGCGATAATTTTTGCAGCCCTATAAAAAGTGAGTTTTCTACATCGGTAGAGGAGAGCTTAAATAATTATCACAATATTTTTGACTTTTACGCATACTGAATATTTCTAGAGAACCCATTTGAGATCTAAGAAGCAACAACTGAGGCTTTCACGATCCCGCAAAATTGGCTGCAACCTGTACTAAAATTATAAGAGAGGCAACATGAGTTGGCGTCAACAACCCACCACTTTGCTGAGTACAGCTATGGTGGGGGTCACTCGCTGGGAAGACAGATGAATCATCAATCTTGGTTAGCATTACTAAAAAAACACCGGGCGATCGCAGTTATCCGTTCCTCCGAAAAGGAACTTGCTTGGCAGATGGCAAAAGCGGTAGCAGCAGGAGGAATGCAGTTTATTGAAATTACCTGGAACAGCCACAAAGCCGCTGAGTTAATTTCCGAACTCCGGTCAGAATTACCTACCTTTACTATTGGCACCGGCACGCTATTAAACTCCGAACAACTACAGCAAGCAATAGATTGTGGGGCTCAATTTTTCTTTACTCCCCACACAGATTTAACTATGATTAAAACAGCAGTGGATGCGGGAGTGCCGATCGTCCCTGGTGCTTTTTCTCCTACAGAAATTTTGACCGCATGGCAAGCAGGCGCTAGCTGTGTTAAAGTGTTTCCGATATCGGGCTTGGGAGGCGCAGCTTACCTGAAAAGCCTGCAAGGTCCCCTCGGCCACATTCCTTTAATCCCAACGGGCGGGGTGACGCTGGAAAATGCGAAAATATTTATCGAAGCCGGGGCGATCGCAGTCGGTTTAGCCGGAGACTTATTTCCCAAACACTTAGTGGAAAATCGAGATTGGGAGGCGATCGGGCAAATTGCCAATAAATTTGTCCAAAACTTAACAACTTCTTAAACCTAATTTTTAGATGGGTTGAGGCGGATCGAATTTTGAGGCGATCGGCACAAAATTTCTAACATTATGTTGCTAAAATCAGCTACCAGCAATCGACTGAGATATCATGTAATTAAGCAACCTTCAAAAAATACAGTTTTAGAGATTGAAGAGGTGTTAGGAATGAAAAGTATTATTAACTCAACTTACTGGCGCCGCGCTGGAACTTTCTGTGCCGCCTGCACCCTAACTGTTGCTGCTTTCTACTGTGGCTCAAATCCTGCACTTGCAGGCAAGCAGCATAACACGATTGCCAATAGAATTATGCAGTTGCAGGAATCAGGACAGCGCTGGATTGAAATTGATTTATCCAGACAAAGATTAGTAGCTTGGGAAGGAAATATATCCGTTTATGCTGTAACTATTTCTAGTGGCAAATCATCGACTCCAACCCGCACGGGAACTTTTGCCGTTCAAACCAAACACCGAATTACGAGGATGACTGGAGATGACTACGACGTGCCCGACGTTCCTTATGCAATGTATTACGATGGAGGAATGGCAATTCACGGCGCTTACTGGCACAATTTGTTTGGCAATCCCGTTACTCACGGCTGTACAAATGTAGCTGTAAATCACGCTAAATGGTTGTTCAATTGGGCGTCTGTGGGAACACCAGTTGTGGTGCACAAGTCTGAGATTTAGAGCATTTGGCATTGTAGGGGTGAAGCATTCGGGCGATAATTGTCGCAATAAATCCAAGGATTTATATCCGAATACTTCAAAGAGGCCCTACGCGACCGATACAACCGGACATGATATCAAATAATGAGTGGGATGGCTTTGAGCAGCGTCCCGAATCTACAATTTAAATGCGCAACAGCTTATCATGCGCCACTCATATCCGTGCTTTTTAGGCGTTAGCGATATCGAGTTCGCGCACTAAAAAAGCCCATTCATCGGCAAGTTCCTCAATAATTTTAGCAGTAGGTTTGCCACCTCCGTGGCCTGCTTTAGTTTCTATCCGAATTAACACTGGTTGCTCTCCAGCGTGCATTTCTTGCAAAGTAGAAGCAAACTTGAAACTGTGAGCCGGAACCACGCGATCGTCGCGATCTGCCGTTGTAATCATTGTAGCCGGATAAGCCGTTCCAGATTGCAAATTGTGCAAGGGAGAATAGGCATAAATCGCAGGAAATTCTTCGGGATTGTCAGGAGAACCATATTCCGAAGTCCAGGCCCAACCAATGGTAAACTTGTGGAAGCGCAACATATCCATGACGCCGACTGCCGGCAGCGCTGCACCGAACAATTCCGGCCGCTGAATCATGCACGCTCCTACTAATAAACCGCCGTTGCTACCGCCTGCGATCGCTAATTTGGCAGGCTTTGTATATTTCTTTTCGATCAACCATTCAGCGGCAGCAATGAAGTCATCAAACACGTTTTGCTTGTTCAATTTTGTGCCTGCTTGATGCCATTTTTCGCCGTACTCGCCTCCGCCCCGCAAACAGGCTGTTACATCAACTCCGCCCATCTCCAACCAAACAACCCTGCTCACAGAAAAACTTGGAGTTAGTGGCACGGAAAAACCGCCATAGCCGTACAGGTAGGTGGGATTATTTCCATCTAGCTGCAAGCCTTTTTTATGCGTGATGAACATCGGTACTTGCGTGCCGTCTTTGCTCGGATAAAATACTTGCTTGGTCTCGTAATCGTCGGTGTTAAAATCTACCTTGGGCTGTCGGTAAATTGTGCTTTCTCCTGTCACCATATCGTAGCGGTAAATGGTGTTGGGTACGGTAAAACTGGTGTAAGCATAAAAGGTTTCCGTTTCGTGTCGCTTACCGCCGAATCCTCCCACCGAACCGATTCCAGGTAGGGTTACTTCCCGCACGAAAGAGCCGTCTAAGTTGAAGATTTTAATCTGGGTGTAGGCGTCTTTTAGGTAAGAAGCAACAAATTGATGGTTGAGGATGCCAGTACCTCCAAGAGTTTCTGCTGCTTCGGGGATAATTTCTGTGAATTTCCCTTGATTTTCATCGCCAGCGAGGGATGAGGGAGGTGGGTTTTTAGTGTCGATCGCAATTATGCGGCCACAGGGTGCATTCAAGTCTGTTTGAAACCAGAATAGAGAGCCTTCATTGTCGATGAAGCTGTACTCGGCCTCGAATTCACTAATTAGTTCTACAACGGGCGATTCTGGGGCGGTTAAATCTTTGTAGAAAATCAGATTTTGCGGGTCAGTGCCGCGCCAAACTGATACAATTAAATACTTACCGTCTTCCGTGACGCCACCGCTAAATCCCCATTCTTTTTGGTCGGGGCGATCGTAAATTAATACATCTTCAGATTGGGGCGTTCCGAGCTTGTGGTAAAACAGCTTTTGGTAATAGTTAACATCTTCAAATTGGGTTTTTTCGTTGGGTTCGTCGTAGCGGCTGTAAAAAAATCCTTGACCGTCGTGAGTCCAGGATGCTCCTGAGAATTTAACCCACTTTAAATGATCTGACAAATCTTCACCAGTTTCGATATCTCGGACTTTCCATTCTTGCCAGTCGGAGCCGGAAGTTGACAAACCGTAAGCCATATGTTTGCCATCTTCGCTAATAGCTATGCCGCCGAGGGCGACGGTACCGTCTTCTGAGAAAGTGTTGGGGTCAATTAATACTTTTGGTTCGCCGTCGAGGGATGTTAAAGTATATAGTACGGATTGGTTTTGCAGACCGTCATTCTTGTAGTAGAAATAGCGATCGCCCTCTTTGAAAGGTATCCCGTATTTTTCGTAATCCCAAAGTTTAGTCAGCCGCTGTTTGATTTTTTCGCGGGCGTGAATTTTGCTGAGGTAGTCGAAGGTAACTTGATTTTGCGCTTCCACCCAAGCTTTAGTTGCTTCGGATTCCGGGTCTTCCAGCCACCTATAGGGGTCAGATACTTTGACGCCGTGGTAATCGTCTATTTGCTCGAGTTTGCGGGTTGTGGGGTAGGTTAAAGGTCGATCGGATTCTGGCATGGTTTTTAACTGTGGGTAGTTTTGTTTAGTTTAACGTTTACCAGTGAGAATCGCACGCTATAAGATGAGTTTGTAGTGAGGACTTTTGTCCTCACTACGAACCGTTTTTATGACAGTCCGATCGCCATTTTCCCTTCAAGAGCGATCGGACTTCGTTGATGGTTGGGAGTATTTTGCAAAAAAGAGTTGGACTAAATAGCCAAAAACTTTACGAAACTTAGTGAGACTTAAATAAGTTTAGCCAAGTTTTGTGTAGCAGCTACTATCACCCCCAAATTCAGCAACTTCTCAATCCCACAACAGCCACGATATACTGGCAGATCAGCGACGCAGCCCTGACCACATTCATCATTAAATCCGATGGCTTGCTGTCTCCCGAAACCTGTTTCAGCGATGTAATCGGGAATCTAGAAGCCGATTTAATTACTTATTTGGGCTTGTGGAACCGTCAAACTCAGTTAGGGATGGTGTTTAGATTTTTGTTGAATTTGCCGATGGTTTGAACTGAAATTAATTAATCGTGGGGTTGGGCGAAGCATTCGGGTATATAAATTCGCATTTTTCCTATTTGATTTTCACCCGAATGCTTCGCCCCTACATGGTGTTGGAAATTAAGGTTTTTTGTACAGTTTTCGGACAAATATCATCATCAAACCAACCAGTCAAAGCCACGGCCAAAGCATCAGCCGCATCGTCGGGTTTCGGAATATAACCCAACTCCAACTCCCGCGCTACAGCATCTTGGACTTCAGATTTATCAGCATTCCCGCGCCCTGTCAAAGCTTGCTTAATTTGCGCTGGGGTAAACTCGAACAACGGCACTCTGCACTGTGCTAATACTAGTGTCAAAACGCCCCGCGCTTGGGCGACAAGTATGGTATTTCCCATTTTGTAAAAAAACAGTTTTTCTGCGATTGCTACATCTGGTTTTACCTGTTCAATTACGGCGTGCAAATCCTCGTAAATTGTTTTGAGACGCTGTCCCATTTCCTGTTTTGGCGTTGTTTTAATCACGCCACAATCAATCATAGAAACAGTATTTTCTTCCTCTTTACCTGGGACAACATGACAGGAAATTGCACCGTATCCGAGGCTTGCTAAGCCCGGATCTAATCCTAAAATTATCTTTTTCATTGGTGATTAGGCTGAACAACCTAATTTTAACCTTGCCGTTATTAACCCCGCCGAATAGAATTCGCTTTTGACCTCTAACTCTCATGTGGCGAAGCGCCCGTCATCAGAGTTAGAGGTCAAACTACACAAACTTTCGTCCGCGCAACGCGAGACTAAGATGTTATTCTAATTTTGGGGCTGAAGTCTTGATTAGCTGAAGCAGCATTCATCCCCGCGCTCTACCTGATCAGGTGAGCGGCGGGATGAATGCGAGTGAGCCGCGTGAAGAGCACCCGCTCACGAGACGCTCTCGTCAGAGCCAGTGGCAGATGGGCGGGTGTATGAGGAGGCGAACCAACTCCTCGATTTAACCATTGGTTGATGCTGTGTGATCATAGTTCTAATAACTGCGATAAAAGTCATTGTGTTAAAGGCGGTCAAAGTCAGAATTTATCCAACCATCGAGCAACAAAGTCATTTGGCGCAAGCTTTTGGCTGTGTCCGTTGGGTATGGAATCAATCTCTGGCTACGATGTCCCAAACCTATAAAGAAACTGGGAAGGGCGTATCGGCTTTGACAATGAAGAAACAGATTCCGATCTGGAAGACCGAGTATGAATGGCTCAAAGAATGCTATTCTCAATGCCTCCAGTCGTCCGTATTGAATCTGTCTCAAGCGTTTATCAACTTCTTTGATGGTCGGGCTGCTTATCCAACGTTTAAAAAACGTCAGGGTAGACAATCTATGCAATACCCTCAGAACGTCAAAATTCTCTCGCATTGTGAGATTAAATTCCCCGGGCTACTCGGAGTAGTTAAGGCTAAAATTCATCGAGATTTGGTTGGTAATTTAAAGACTGTTACGGTATCTCGAATGCCTGATGGTCATTACTATGCCTCGCTATTGATGGATGATGGTATTGAAAATCCAGTAATTAACGAAGACGGAAAAGCCATAGGTATTGACCTCGGTTTGTTAGACTTCGCGGTTACTTCTGATGGCTCGAAATACCAGAACCCTCGACACCTTAACAAATACGAACGCAACCTCAAGCGCCAACAGAAAAAGCGATCTCGCAAACAGGATAAAACTACCAACAAACGACGTAAAGCTCAAGTAGCTGTAGCTAAAGTCCATGCAAAAATAGCTAGAGTGCGTGAAGATTTCCGACACAAACTATCCCGTAAGATAGTTAACGAAAACCAAGTAATTGTGGTCGAGAATCTGGCAGTAAAGAACCTGGTGAAAAATCATAATCTAGCTAAATCTATCAGTGATGCTGGCTGGGAAATGTTCTGCACAATGCTCAAATATAAAGCAGAAGCAGAAGGTAAAGTCTATCTAGAAATAGGTCGGTTTTTCCCATCCTCTCACCTGTGTTCAAACACTTTACTGTCACTGCCAAAAATGGATCTGTCTGTACGTGAATTTGAATGTCCCCACTGCGGGAATCGGCATGATCGCGATCTAAATGCGGCAATAAACATCAGAAATGAAGGCTTACGGATCTTGGCGTTGGGAACCAGCGTTACTGCCCTTGGAGGCAATGTAAGACCAAAACAGTATGGGCGTAAGTCCACTGCTGTAGCGGCGGTTGCCCAAGAAGAGGGAAGCCCGCTCTCTATCGCGTAGCGATGAGAGTCGGGTAGTTCACGAGTTGGTTTCTAGACCGAATACCCGATCGAACACTTTGGCCACTTTATAACCCGAATCTATTGATTCTAGCGGGTCTTTCCGCAATCGGTGGCGCAAACACAGGGTCATCACCCGGCGAATATCGTCCACTGTGACCTCTGTGCGGCATTCTAAGGCGGTCAAAGCCTTGGCGGCGCGGTTTGTGACCAAATCGCCTCGGAGTCCGTCTACGTCCAATTCCGCGCAGACTTGAGAGATTTTTACTCGCAAATCTCGATCGAGAATTACCGATTTCAGCCTTTCTTGGGCCTCCACCAACTTCTGCTGCATATCATCTTGTTCGTGCTGATATTTCGATAGAAACTCGCCCGGATTTTGGTCAAAACTCGATCGCTGTTCGACAATTTCTACTCTTAAATTCGGGTCTTTGACAGTCCGAATTTCGGCGTGCATCCCAAATCGATCGAGCAATTGGGGCCGTAATTCTCCTTCTTCTGGATTGCCGGAACCGATTAGAATAAATTTAGCTGGGTGGCGAATCGAAATGCCTTCTCTTTCTACAGTATTCCAACCGCTGGCGGCCGAGTCAAGCAAAACATCGACTAAATGATCGTCGAGCAAATTGACTTCATCGACGTAAAGAATGCCGCGGTTAGCTTTAGCTAAAAGACCCGGTTCAAAAGCTTTTACACCTTCCGACAAAGCTTTTTCAATGTCGATCGTACCGCAAACTCGGTCTTCGGTCGCGCCTAAAGGTAAATCTACCATTGGACTTTTTTGCGAGCGATTTTCACCTCAGTTTGAGATAAAGTGCGATCGCGCACCTCATCACTCATCAAATCCGGATCGCTGGGATGGCTGTTAAAAGGATCGTCCGCCACTACCTCAATTTCCGGCAGCAAGTCAGCGAGGGCGCGGATTGTGGTAGATTTGCCAGTACCGCGATCGCCCATGATCATCACCCCACCAATTTTCGGATCGATGACATTCAACAGTAGCGCGAGTTTCATCTCCTCCTGGCCGACAATCGCAGTGAAGGGAAAAACAGGGCGGCGGGCTGCGGTAACAGTTGGCAAAGCGCCCGCATTCAGGTTGTTGCTGACTTCGGCAGTAGGAATCACAGGATCACTCAAAATACAATAATTGCCTGTTTATTGTAAGGGATAAGGGATTGCCTGGGGCGATCGACCCCAATTAATCCCAGTTGTAGGGCGTGCACTTCACAAATATAGGACTTGTGCAGAAACCGGGTTTTTTTACCAAAAAACTGGGCTATAGCCTTTAATCCCGGTAAAAACCCGGTTTCTAGCCCTCGGAGCGGAGCTGCCCTAAACTACAAATTTTGGCGGGCGATCGCACCCAATTGTAAAGAAATGTAACAATCTTCCGGAATGTGCATAAAAAGCTCAAGTTCCCCCAGATATATATTTGAGAGCGTTTTCAAGCAACTATTTTTCAGGGGTAAACATGGCTGAACTTAATATCGGGGCGTTGACTGACAGCAAAAGCTACGCGGGTAGTGTTGGTACGACAAATATCTTTGACCTGTACAAATTTAATATCAACAGTCCGGGAAGTTTCAAAAAATTATATGGGCATTGTAAAGTTTCTGTAAAGTATTTACCCACGTATTGCTTTTTTTTTGCTGTTTGATAATATAACAACCAAGGTGAAATTTGGATTGAGGTCTGAAGCCCTAGCAAATATCACTAAAGCTTTTTCACAAACAAATGCAACACTTCCCTGCTTCATTAAAGCAGGAAAAGCTCTGCCATGAAACTTTCAGTTTTCGGAAAAATTTCTAGGATCTCGAAATGCTAAAAAACGCAGAGTAGAAAACATAAAAATATAAAAGAGCGATCGATTCTCAACAACTCAAACTGAGTCTACTCAAATTCAATAGATATTTGAGGAAGTTTTAAACCAATTATCTTTCAGGTGTACAAAATGGCTGAATTTAATATCGGGGCGTTGGCTGACAGCAAAAGCTACACGGGTAGTGTCGGTACTACAAATATTTTTGACCTTTACAAATTTAACATCAGCAGTCCGGGAAGCTTCAAATTTTCGATCGACAATTTAAGCGGCAACGCTGACATATTTTTATTGGACAACAGCGGCGCAACACTTTACAGTTCCACCAACGCGGGAATGAGTGCGGAAACAATTAGCGCTGACAGCTTAATTGCCGGAGATTATACAATAAAAATTTTGCAAATTAGTGGCGATATAAAATACACGCTGAATTTAGCAGAAACTAACACTCAACAAGCAGCAGCAGACACTCTAATCGGTGCCAAATCAGAGGATGCGCTTTCCTCAAACAGCGCCGCAACTTCGGAAAAACCGACTGCGGCGAATAAAGATGCAATTACAGGAGATGCTGTTGATGACAAGATTGTCACATCAGAAGCTAAACCAGCAACTACCGAAGTTAATGCAAGTTCCGAAACAAGTACCAAATCCGAATCAGAAACATCCGTAACAGTAACAGCATCAGCAGTTGCCACATCGGAAAATAGCGAAACACAAGTTAGTGCAGTTTCCGAAACAACTCTCAAATCCGAATTGGAAAAAACCGTAACAATAACAGCACCAGCAGTTGCCGGATCGGGAAATAGCGAGACACAAATTAGTGCAGTTTCCGAAACAAGCACCAAATCCGAATCTGAAAAATCCGCAACAGCACCAGCAGTTACCGAATCGGTGAAGAGCGAAACACAAGTCATTAGCAACAGCAATTCGGCCATTTCAACCGCTGAAAAAAACAGCGAAACTGCTACCGCTAACACTCAAAATAGCACGGCTACTACAACAGATTCTGCAAATAAATCAGGCGAAACTGTAGCTGCTGCCCCGGATGCCAGCCAGCCAGCAGACAAAACTAATACTGCTACCAATAACGGGGAAGATAAGCAAACAGAGAATGCAGATAGTTCAATTCCGACTGTTGAAACAACAAAAGAATTAGAGCCCTCGACTGACAAATCAATAACGGCATCGAACCCGTTTACACAGGGGACATTTATTGTTGACTCTACCGGAAAAGTCGGCATCGATTACCTATTAGATGGCGGCTTGTATAAGGGACAACTAGCGATTATCAGCCTCAAAGGGATGGAGAAATTTGTACCCGGTTCGGAAGAGTTTATCAAAGAAGCGGCAGCGCGGGCGATGAGCAATTCTGAAAAAGGTTACATAGTAATCGACGATTTGAGCGAAGGTGCGAAATTTACTGGTAATTTACCCGAAGGTAATTTTAATGAGGGAGCTTATGCAGGAGTCAAGACTTTTGCAATGACTCCCGGAGATGAATTTGGGATTATGATAGTACCGAACGGTACTGTCAAATTTGCCTATGATTATCCGAATTTTGGTGGCGACAAACGTCCTTTATTCTCGATGGTGACAGCCAATCCTAACGAGGCATTTCATTTGGGTCAAATTGCCGATATCACGGGAGAAGGCAATACCTTTGCGATGGAGGATATGCGGTTCGATTTAGGGACTGATAAGGATTACAACGATATTACTTTCCAAATACGGGGCGCGACTGGTAAAGCGCCGTTAATGGATACTGTTGTCAACCCCGATAAAGATTGGCGTCAAACCGATTTGGGCAAAGCAGTAATTGCCTATGCCAAACCTTACATTACACCGGAATCGGAAACCAAACCGAAGTTAGAAGGGGAAGTAAGTGGCATAATTGATGATTTGGAAAAAGAGATTGGAAATCCATCAACTCCTGAGAAAGAGACTCCCAAAGTCCCAGAACCGACGGTGGCTACTGACAAAACTACTGCCGAAAAGACTAAGGTTGAAGCAAGTGATAAAGTAGATGCAAATCCTGCAATTCCAGCGGCAACAACCGAGGAAAAAGTCAAAGATACTGCGGCTGCTACTACGGACAAAACTACTGCGGAACCGACTAAGGTTGTACCAACTGATAAGACAGAGGTAACTCCTGCGATTCCAGCGGTAAAAACTGAGGGAAAAGTCAAAGATACTGCGGCTGATTCGACTCAAATTGAAACAACCAGTAATGTAGAGTCGAAGCCGACAACAATCGGGGCAAATTCACCAACTGCTGGCAAAGATACTGCGGTTGATTCGACGGAAAAATTACCAAGTGACAAAACGTCTGTTCCCGCAGCAGCGACTGAGGAAAAAGACAAGGTTGCTGAAATTTCAGCAGTGGCAACTTTGCCTGTAAAATCTAAGGATGAGACGGAAATAGTAGCAAATCTAACTCCGAAGGTAGAGGCGAAACTAGAAATTTTGCCTGCGGAAAGTAAGGTGGAAACTGAAGTTAGTAAAACGGCACCAACTGAGGTAGCAAAGGCTGAAACTCCGAAGGTTGCTTTGCCTGAAAATAGTGTCGATTCAGCGGTGAAGGAAAGTCAGCCAACAGCTACGGTTGAGACTCAAATAACTTCTGAAGTTAAGCCGTCTTTTCCGGTGAAAGACACTAATTTGGAACCAATGCCAGTGACGGCTACTAACAATGGTGAAAAGTCGCAGACTAAGGAAATAGTTACTGAGACTGAGACTCTGGCTGTCAGTGATGTCATAGTACCGAAAGAGTCTTTGCCAACTTCTCAGATAGTCGAGGAACCAACAGAGAGTAATTCGACTGTAGTAACAGCACCGGATTATTCTGAAAGTGCAAATCCCTCGGCTGGCATTCCTGCACCTGAATCGGAAATTGATTTTTCTGTGAATGCCGAATTGATAGCGCGTTTGGAAAGCATGAAACAAAGTCTAAACGACTTAAGAAGCGCTGACGATCCGAGTCAAGGTAGCAGCAGCGAGGATTGGATTGCTCGTTTAGATAAACTGACTAAAAAGTTGATTGGAAACGAATCAGCGATGGTTTCCGATAACACTGTGGCTTTAGTTTCGCGGCTGGAAGAAATGGTCGATCGCCTAATCCAACCACCAATACAGCCGCCATTGCAGTCAATTGATGCGTCACAGTTTGATTTTCCTGTTGAGAATCAGCCAATAATCGGAGTGATTGACACGGGATTTGCAGGCAACAATCCCGATATTGACTACTCGCGAATTACCTGGGGAAAAGACAGAGTAGATGGCGATGCTGACCCCAGAATAGAACCGGGTAAAGGTAACGAGCACGGCACTCATGTTTTAGGAATTATTGCCGCAACTCAAAACAATGGTACTGGGATTGACGGCATTAATGAAAAAGCACCTATTTGGGCTGGGAGGGCGATCGGTTCTGGAAAATGGGCGGAATCATTAGTTGAATTTGTCAATGCTGCGATCGAATCCAATCAACCGAATGCTGTTGTCAACCTGAGTTTAGATTTAACTCAAATCAATCCTGACGGTAGCGTTACTACTCGCTATGAATTTACGCCGGAAGAAAGAAGCGCGATCGAATATGCACGGCAGAATAATGTGTTGCTGGTAGTTGCGGCGGGCAACGATGGCGGTGTCATGTCAGCTTTGGGTCAATCTTCCCAAGAATTTGACAACATTATTACTGTTGGTGCGGCCGAGCGGGTTAATGATGAAATTGCGCTTTCTAAAGGGTTCGATCGCACTTCATATTCCAGCTACGGTCAAGGTTTAGATATCGTAGCCCCTGGAGGAACTGTTGACAATCCGCAATTATCAACAGTTGGAGATGGCGTTGGTTTTATGGCAGGAACTTCTGCTGCAACGGCAAAAGTCACAGGTGCAGCATCGCAAGTATGGGCAGCAAATCCTAATTTGAGCTTCCGTCAAGTCATTCAAATTCTGAAACAAACTGCAACGGATTTGAAAACAACAGATTGGGATAGCGAAACCGGTACGGGATTGGTGAATATCGAAGCAGCAGTAGCTTTGGCATTGGCCACAACAGGCGAAAAATACGATACTCCAGTAATTGAAATTATTGGAGGTTGGAGTGGAGAAGGAGATGTGACGCCGACAGAACGAGCCGCCAATTTCCAGGGAAGAATTCAGAATATTGGCGCTGTCATACAAACCGGATGGTTGAGGATTCGTTCTGGCCCTAGCACCAGCACATCAGAAGTGGCGCAAATACCTGCTGGCAATACACTCGAATTTGCTGATGGACAAATTCAAGGTGGTTTAGTTATTGACCCTGACCCTTCTGTTGGTCAAAGCACGGGCTGGTATCGCCTTGCTGATGGTAGTGGCTATATGTCTGCCCTCTATATCGAGAATCTTGGTGCCGTTTCGACACCCACGCCCGCACCTTCACCAGCGCCTGCACCCGCACCAGCGCCAGCGCCCGCACCAGCGCCAGCGCCCGCACCAGCGCCCGCACCAGCACCCGCACCAACATTACCTTTTGACATTAACAAGCTGCTGTCAGTACCTCCATCTTCAATACGCACATTTGCAAGCGATTCAATTCCTCGAATTCTTACTGAAGCTTTAGCAAATGGCATCACCGATTTAGGACAAATAGCGTATATTTTGGCAACAGCCCAACACGAGTCTCTTTTAGGACGGTGGATGGAGGAATTAGCATCTGGAGATGCCTATGAAGGGAGGTTAGATTTAGGAAATACTCAACCAGGAGATGGGCGACGTTTCAAAGGACGCGGTTATGTGCAAATCACAGGTCGATCGAACTATGCCAAATGGTCGCAGCGACTCGGTATCGATTTAATCAACAATCCAGATTTGGCATCCGATCCGGCAATCGCAGCCAAAATTTTAGTCCAAGGAATGCGTGATGGTTCCTTTACTGGAGTAGGGCTGAGCCAATACATCAACGGCTCGAAGCAAGACTTTTTCAACGCCCGACGCATTGTAAACGGTGTAGATAAAGCCAGTTCGATCGCACAAATTGCTGAGCGTTATTTGAATGCTCTTCGTAGTGCCAGCACCACCCCTACTCCTACTCCTACTAACCCCGGACAGACTCCGATTACTGGTTATCGGGAATACATTGTAAAAAAAGGAGATTTCCCATTAACAATCGCACAGAAAGAGTTGGGGAATCCTAATCGCTGGCGGGAAATTCTCAAAGCAGATAACACTCCGTTAACCGATTTTGATGCAACTCGTTTGCAAATTGGTCAAAAGCTACTTTTGCCATTGAGTTATCAATCTGGACCCGGTACTCCTGTGACACCAACTCCGGTAATTACTCCAACTCCCGTTACTTTCGAGATTGGTCGAGTTAGTTCGCGGGTTGGCAACGTACCACTTAATATGAGGAGTCAGGCTCAAGTTACTTCTCAAAATCGGATTGACACACTACCTGTCGGTAAGGAACTCAAAATTTTGAGATCGGTGCAAGGTGGAACTTACAGTACCGGTAATGGCAACCGCAACGATTGGTACGAAGTTGAAGTGAATGGCAAACGCGGTTATGTTGCTGCTTACTACGTTGATAAAGGTTCTAGTGCACCGCCGCCACCACAATCAGGTTTTGTTAACTCAAATGTTGGTGGTGGACCTCTCAATCTAAGGAGTCAAGCTTCTACTAATGCAGGGATTATTACCAAGTTGAATCAAGGTACAAAGCTGACAATATTGGGAAGCGTGACAGGTGGAACTTACCAACCAGGCAATCGTAATGACTGGTATCAAGTTGAAGTAAATGGTCAGCGAGGGTTTGTTGCTGCTTACTACGTTAACAAAGGTGAGCCATTACAACAGTTGCAACCCGTTAACAATGATGGACAGCGAATCGTAGATGCTATCAATCGAGTCAATCCCGATCAGTGGTATTACCGCCCTCGTGATATTACAGGTGATGGTCGTAATGAAACCTTCTGTAATTGGTTTGTTGCGGATGTTCTGGAAATTTTAGGAGTTCCCATTCGTCGTCACAGTCAGCCTATGTATCCTCCTGTTTTTAATAAAGAGAGGCGTAATAAGCCGATAAGTGCAGAAGACTTATACACGTTTTTCAATAACGGTGGTGGGGGTCAATGGCAGCGAGTAAGTCCTGGTGATGCAGTTGCAAAAGCTAATACTGGTAAAGCTGTTATTGCCTCTTCTTACGGTCATATCGCGATTGTAATTCCTGGAGGTTCTGCCTCAGATGTTCGTGTTGCCCAAGCAGGCGCAGTCAACGGCAAAAATCTGAGTGCTAAAGGTGTATTTGGAAAAGAACCTTTGTACTTTGAATATATAGGGTAAAACCCTTTCATCAAGTCAGGTGTTATATGCTGTGAGATCGCTCTTTTGGGGATATGGAAAGGGCGATCTCACTTTTTTTCATGGTAAGGTCATCGCCCTTAACTCCTGTTTCTCAACTCGCGGGCGATCGCTCTTTTCAAATAAACTCTATATGGTTCTGCATATCCGACGGTTCCAGTACCTCCCAAATCAAAATCAAACCGCGCACAATTTCACCAATCGAACGAGTGTTTTGGTGACAGTAAACAATACCGCAATGCTCTAAACCACGTTGATGAATTGCTAGAAAATCGTCATCCTGGGTAAAAATTGCCCGTTCTTGAGAAATTGCAAAAGCTAATTGTTCTTCATCAGCAGCACCTAAAAGTCGTGCTTCCGGTGTAGTCGTGACATCAATACCGCGCCTTCTTAACGCTTCTGCGATCGCCCGATCGACTTGCTCGTCCATGTGAAATCTAATTTCTTCCAATATGCTGTCCTCTTAATTTCTGCTGCACCTTAGAAGGAATTTTTGATTGCAAGTTTTTTACAAAAGCTTCACTTTCGCGAATTTGTTGGCGAATTTCTTCCAGATGGTCGTGGTAATAAGTCAAAGCCGCGTATACATCCGCTAAAGTAATCGTTGGATACCGCGACACAATTTCATCAGGAGACATTCCCATTTGTTCGTGCCAAACGACCACATCTTGAACTCGGATGCGATGTCCAGCTATGCGCGGTTTCCCTCCGCACACTCCGGGAGTAATCTCAATATGTTCGGAAATAACTGCTGTCATAAAAATTCCTGAAAATTCAAATTAACATCTATATTTAGTTTATCCCAAATTATCTCTATCGGACAATTACCGCAAGTGCTTGAGTAGCGGTAATAAAGCCTGTTTGTGGGCCATGCTCGATCGATAAAGGTAGAGCCTCATAATTAAATTATCCAATGTAGGGAAGTGCGATCGCACTTTTTGAAATGGAAAACTCGATCGTCCCCTTTCGATGCCCCCTCCCAGCACAACCTACATCATTTTGTAAAGTTTTATCAAAATCAAGCTGCGTTTCGCATAAAAAAAGCGGATCGCACCTGATAGCTAATTAGAGGTTGAGTGCAAAAGTGCGATCGGGCGATCGACTTTTAACACTCGCCTACTGTACTTCTGGGCGCACAAATACCTCATAAACCGGGTTTTATTCCTGTTCGATCGCGAACCTATGTATTCTCGCAAAAACCCGGTTTCTGGATGCACGTGCGTTCGGGAATGTCAACTTTTAATCGTTCACAAACATTATCCTGATGTCTGCATCTATCTTTGCCAACAAATTCTCCCCCTTCAGCTTGGGTTTAAGTCTGTTAAGTGCGATCGCATTTTCCATGCCCCAATCTGTTCAAGCTGCCAGCCTTAATTTCAATCCGCGAAGTTGGGCTAACGCACCGCTAGAATCGCCGATTGTACCAGAAGAAACACCCGTATCTAATGATGACGGAATTTATCTCGATCGCCCAATCCCAACATCTGAATTACCCGAATCAGTTGCCACTCGCGTTTTGGAAAATGCCTCGACAACTTCTGGTTTACCAGTTTCCAACCTGCAAATTGCGAGCGTTCGCCAAGTCACGTGGAGAGATGGTTGTATGGGACGAGGAGGACCAAATAGAATCTGTACGTTGGCTTTAGTTGACGGTTGGATTGTCACTGTAGAAAGCGGCGAACAAAAATGGGTTTATCACACAACAGGTCCGGGCGGAGCTTTTTTAGCTGACGATCGCAATTCTCCCCCTGTTAACAATCCTCCCCCTGTTGGCGATCCTCCACCGGTTGACCCTTGTCCTAATGGCGATCCTAAGTGCGATCGTTTCCTACCAGACGAACCAGGTTTATCTCAACAAAATCCCATCATGCCAAATGTAACTCTACCTGGTTTCTGGAGTTTCTTCGATGTTCCGACAGATAGATTTATCGATCCGCCAACAGCTTATGGTTTTCGCTACGAGATAACTTCCGACTCTCTGTTTACTCAAATTCTTGATTTTCCCACTGGTTTTAATACACCTTTCACTGTGTTAGTAAAAGATGTACTTTTGGGTGAATTTACAGTCGGGAATAGCGTCAATTTTAGCAACTATAGCACGTTATTGGGCAACTTACTTGTGGGCGGTAGCGGTGTCAAAGAATTTAGCGTTACCGGCTTGAATGTAGATCCGACTAATCCCGCTGCATTTCCGCTCAAAGTTGCGTTCAACACCGATAAAGCCAACTTGAATATGCACGCACTGCTTAACGAAGTTGAAGCTGTTCCCGAACCTTCTGTGATGCTAGGTTTGTTTGCTTCCGGTTCTTTTCTAATTGGTGTTGTTCGCAAACGCAAACAAAGATTATCTCGTTAATTTACAGTTAGGAGACAACATTCGCAAATTCAGTTAGCACCACGAACCACCAGAAACCGGGTTTTTTCGATAATACTTGCTTGCAAACGGCGAAAACCCCTAAAAACCCGGTTTCTTTGGTATGGATGCGCGATAGGAAGGGCGATCGCACCCCTAATGTAAATAAATGTAACAATATTCCGGATTTTGCATAAAACCCTCAAGTCCACCCAGATATGTATTTGTAAACGTTTTTAAGCAACTATCGATCTGGGGTACACATGGCTGAAATTAATATCGGGGCGTTGACTGACAGCAACAGCTACACAGGTAGCCTTGGCACTACAAATATCTACGATTTGTACAAATTTAACATCAACAGTCCGGGAAGTTTCAAATTTTCGATCGACAGTTTAAGCGGCAACGCCGACATATTTTTACTGAACGGCAGCGGCACAACGCTTTACAGTTCTACTAACGCCGGAAATGCAGCAGAAACAATTAACGCTGACAGTTTAGTAGCCGGAGACTATACACTCAAAGTTTCGCAAATTAGCGGCGACATCAAATACACGCTGAACTTAGCAGAAACAAACACTCAACAAGCAGCAGATACCCTCACTGGCGCTAAATCGGAAGATGGTTCGATCGCAAACAGCCCAGCAATTTCTGAAAAACCGACTGCGGACAAAGATTTAATTACAGGAGATGCTGTTGTTGGCAAGACTGTCACTGCTGTTACTGCTGAAGCAAAAGCAACAGCTACAGCAGCAACAGTTACGGTAGCGGAAGATACTGAAACCAAAGCGATTACCGACAGCAATTCGGCAATTGCAACTGCTGAAAAAACCAGCGAAACTGCTACTGCAAACACTCCAAATAGCACGGTGACTGCAACAGAAGTTGCCAATAAATCGGGCGAAACATTAGCAAGCGTTCCCGACTCCAGCAAGCCAGAAGACAAATCGAATACTGTCGCCGATAACACGGAAGATAAGAAAACCGAGAATGCGGATAGTTCGATCGCGACTGCTGAAACTGCAAAAGAACCCAACCCAGCAACCAACAAAGAAATCGTAGCAGCAAATCCATTTACAGACGGGGTATTTACTGTTGACAGCACTGGTAAAGTCAGCATCGATTACCTATTAGATGGCGGATTGTATCGCGGTCAATTAGCGATTATCAGCCTCGCGGGGATGGAGAAGTTTGTACCGGGTTCGGAAGAGTTTATCAAAGAAGCTGCGGCGCGGGCGATGAGCAATTCTGAAAAAGGTTACATAGTTATCGACGATTTGAGCGAAGGTGCGAAATTTGTTGGTAACTTACCCGAAGGTAATTTCAACGAGGGATCGCATTTAGGGGTCAAAACATTTGCGATGAATCCAGGAGACAAATTTGGCTTCATGCTCGTACCGAACGACACGGTAAAATTCTTGTATGAATATCCAACTTTCGGCGGCGATAAGCGTCCTTTGTTTTCGATGGTGACAGCAAATCCGAACGAAGCATTTCACTTCGGTCAAATTGTCGATGTTACTGGAGAAGGAAATACCTTTGCTCTAGAAGATATGCGGTTCGATTTAGGAACTGACAGGGATTACAACGATATGATTTTCCAAGTGCGGGGTGCTCGAGGCAAAGCCCCGTTGATGGATGCGTTGGTAAATCCCGATCGAGATTGGCGGCAAACCGATCTGGGCAAAACAGTGATTGCTTATGCCAAACCTTACGTTACGCCGGAACCGGAAACAAAACCGAATTTAGCAGGGGAAGTAACCGACTTAATTGACGAACTAGAAGATGAAGTTCTGACTCCAACAACTGCTGAAAAAGAAACTCCCACAGCTACTGAATCGGCTGGTGATGCGGGCAAAGATACTGAAGATTCAGACAAGAATGTACCTATTTCGCTGCCGCCAGAAAACACAGAGGAAACAGCCAAAGATTCCGAAGTTAATAGCGGCGAATCCACCAAAATTGAAGCTGATGAAATAGAGGTAGGTCCGACAACAGGTGCAGCAACTACGCCAAATGCTGGAGAAGATACTGCAACGGATTCAACTGAAAAATCACCAATTGAAAAAACGCCCGTTCCCGCAAGTGCGATCGAAGAAACAAACAAAGTTGCTGAAACTCCACCTGCAACACCTGCCAAGTCCGCAGATGAGACAGAAACTGCTGCAAATCTACCTCCAAAGGTAGAGGAAAAAACAGAAGTTTTGCCTGCGGACGAGACGGAGAATTTATCGAATCTCCCTCCACAGATAGAAGTGAAACCAACTGTTTTGCCTGCTGAAAGCAAGACAGAAACTGAAGATGAGAACCTTGCACCAACGGATGTAGAAATAACTGAGATTCCGCCAGTTAGTTTGCCTGGAAATAGTGTCGATTCAGCCCAGAAAGAAAGCCAGCCAACAACTTCGATCGCACCCGAGGAAACTACGGAAGTTCAGCCCGCGATCGCAGTAAAAGAGACCGCGACAAATATGCCGGCAACGCCTGCTAATAATGGTGAAGAATCGCAGGATAATGAAATAGTTACCGATCCCGAACCTCCGGCTGTCAGCGATGTAAAATCACCACAGGAATCGCTGCCAATTTCTCCCGTATCTGAAGAATCAACTGACAGTAATTCGATCGCGGTAACAGAAGCAGGCAATCCCGATCGCGGCAATCCATCGCCCGACGTTACTGCACCTGAATCGGAACTCGATTTTTCTGTAAGTGCCGCATTGATAGCGCGTTTGGAACGCATGAAACAAAGTCTAAATGACTTGAGAAGTGCCGACGATCCGAGTCAAGGTAGCAGCAGCCAGGATTGGATCGATCGATTAAACAAACTGACTGAAAAATTGATTGCAAATGAATCGGCGACGGTTTCGGATAATACTGTGGCTTTAGTTGAAAAGTTGGAAGAGACGATCGATCGGCTAATCCAACCGCCAATACAGCCAACCTTACCATCGATTGAGACAGCACAGTTTGATTTTCCTATTGAGAATCAGCCGATAATCGGAGTGATTGACACGGGATTTGCAGGCAACAATCCCGATATTGACTATTCGCGAATTACCTGGGGACAAGACAGAGTAGATGGCGATGCTGACCCCAGAATCGAACCCGGTCAAGGCAACGAACACGGCACTCACGTATTAGGAATTATTGCGGCAACTCAAAACAATGGTACTGGGATTGACGGCATTAACGAACAAGCGCCGATTTGGGCTGGACGCGCGATCGGTTCTGGGAAATGGGCGGAGTCATTAGTAGAATATGTTGATTTTGTCAAGGCTTCCGGGAAGCAGAATGGAGTAATTAATTTGAGTATGGATCTGATTCAAATTAACCCCGACAAAAGCGAGAGAACTCGCTATGAATTTACGCCAGCAGAAAGGGCTGCAATTGAGTACGCCCGCCAACATAATGTCGTGCTGGCAGTAGCAGCAGGAAATGACGGCGATGTGATGTCAGTTTTGGGTCAAGCCTCTCAGGAATTTGACAACATTATTACCGTCGGTGCGGCCGAAAGAATTAACGATGAAATTGCGGTTTCTAAGGCGTTCGATCGAGCTGAATATTCCAGCTACGGTCAAGGTTTAGATATTTTGGCACCAGGAGGAACTGTTGAAAATCCAGAATTATCTACAGTTGGAGATGGTGTCGGTACGATGGCGGGAACCTCAGTAGCGACGGCAAAAGTAACGGGTGCAATTTCTCAAGTTTGGGCGGCAAATCCCAGTTTGAACTATCGCCAAGTAATTCAAATTATCAAGGATACAGCCACCGATCTAAAAACACCCAATTGGGATGGCGAAACGGGTGCTGGAGTGGTGAATTTAGAAGCTGCTGTGGCTTTGGCGCAAGCGACAACAGGGAAAGTTTATCAGCCTGATGCTTTGTTTGCGCCTGCTACTTGGAGTGGGGAAGGATTGGTAATAGCTGCTGAACGCGCTAGCGCCACTGAATTCATGGGCAAATACTACGAGTGGGAGTCGTACACGATAAAACCAGGAGATACGTTGAGTGAACTCGCCCTCCGAACAATGGGCAATTCTTCTGAAGATTACTACAACTTTATCGCTGAGAAAAATGGCATTGTTAATCCTAATTGGATTTCTCTAGGTACAACAATTCTGATTCCGCGAGAAATATCTATTCCTACACCACAACCGCAGCCACAACCGCAGTCGCAACCTGTCGCACCATTACCAGGAAAAGGAAAATTACCTGTAAATGCAGGTCAGTTTATCAATACGATCGTGAGTAATAGTGTCAAGATTCACTATTACACCAATGGGTACTTAATGGTTCAGCCCAATGGTGTCGAGAGTTGGTATGGCAAAGGTACAGGTTTACCTGCTCCCAATATTGTTACAGCGATGCCAATTGCTATTCCAGCGTCGCCAGAGTCTGACGGAAACGAATCGATGTCCACAGCTTGGAAACTTCCAGTAGAGTCTGGAAATAAGATTTTCAATCCACTAAATATCAACTTTTCAGGACTCTCAATTGGCGGCACAGATCGCAATGACTACTACAGTTTCAACTTGGATAGACCCCAATACATCAACATCAGGCTAGATCTTTTGAGAACTAATCGGCATCTCCTATCTAAATCTAATGTCGATATCCGATTGATTAAAGACCTCAATAACAACGGTAAGCTCGATATGGGTGAGGCGCTGGCAAGTTCATTGAATCCTGGCTCTTTTGGCTCCGATCGAAAAGAAATCAGCACTCGCCTAGATCCGGGTAATTACTTTGTACAGGTCTATTCATCATCATTGCGCGGCTTTATTAATGAGAAGACCAACTACAACATTAATATCGTATCTAGGCTATGGGATGTACAGCCAGACAATGGCCCCCAACCAATTAACGGTTCGCAGCCTGTAACGCCCAAACCAGATTCGGTTTACTTTACCGAGACGACTGGAGATGGTAAAAGTGATGCCCTGGTTGTTAATAATTCGGGAATCACAAATCGACCTTCAAACGGTTCTGTATTTCTGCCGAATCAAACTTGGACAACAAACCCTTTCTTGGGAGTAAAAAGAACATTTTTTGCCGATGTAAATGGAGATGGTCTAGCTGATGCGATTGTTGTCAATGACGACGGAGTTTACGTCAGGAAATCTAATGGAACAACATTCCTACCCAATGAGAAATGGACAGACATTGGTTACATGGGAGATAAGGGAACGTTCTTTGCTGATGTAACTGGAGATGGCAAAGCTGATGCAATTGTCGTTAATGTCGTTAATAATCAGGGAGTAACTGTCCGGCGTTCAGATGGCAATAAATTTACACCCAATGAACTGTGGACTGATATTGCTTACATGGGAGATAAGGGAACTTTCTTTGCTGATGTAACTGGCGATGGCAGGGCTGATGCGATTGTCGTTAATAATGGGGGAGTAACTGTCCGGCGTTCCAACGGCAATAAATTTTTACCCAATGAACAGTGGACAAACATTGGTTACATGGGAGATAAGGGAACTTTCTTTGCTGA
>JAAUPF010000337.1 GCA_012034575.1 Richelia sp. CSU_2_1
GATGATTCAAAAATTCAGATTCTACGAACGTTACGGTGTGGAAGAATACTATTTGTACGATCCGCAAGCAATAGAAATGACAGGGTGGCAGCGGGTTGAGGAAAAATTAGAAGAGATTGAACAAATAGACGGTTGGGTAAGTCCGAGACTGGGAGTGCGGTTTCAATTATCAGAAACGCAACTGCAAATGTTCGGGCCCTCCGGAGAACCGTTTATGAGTTTTGTAGAAATTGCTCGACTGCGACAGGAGGCTGAGGCGCGGGCCGAACAGGCAGAAACTCTGTTGGAACAAGAACGATCGCGATCGCAAGCTTTAGAAGCAAGACTCCGAGAAATGGGAATCGATCCCGATCGATTATAAACGCAACTGCAAAATTGAAGTATGGTGGAACAGGCATCTTGCCTGTTCATCAAAATAGTGAAAATCGATTTACCTGTGGGCTCGCTTTCTTCAATTCTTTAATCTAAAATCCAAAATCTAAAATCGATTAACCGAATTCTATGCGGTTGCAACGCCAATTTAGCGGACAACTGATTGCGATCGACACCAACACTGCAATCGCCAGCGGTGGTGAAGGTCGCATCTACCCGATCGCCCAAGACCCATCCCTAGTAGCAAAAATTTACCACAGACCGACAGACGAAGACGCAGACAAACTCACAGTCATGTTCAGTATGCCACCGGATGCGCCGATCGCAGCACCCGGACATGCTTCAATTGCCTGGCCTCTAGATTTGCTGCATACTGTCGGCGGGCGAGAAAAAATCGTCGGCTTCGTGATGCCCCGCGTTACCAAAGTTCAGCCGATTCATACTTTCTACACCCCAAAAACCCGTCGCGAACAAAAACCGCTATTCAACTATCTTTACCTGCACCGCACCGCCAGAAATTTAGCGGCCGCCGTCAATGCCCTCCACGCGCGGGGTTACGTCATCGGCGACGTAAACGAGTCAAATATCCTCGTCACCGATACGGCTTTGGTAACTCTGGTAGATACGGATTCCTTTCAAGTCCGAGATCCTTATACAGGCTACGTTTATCGGTGTCCTGTGGGGAAACCGGAATTTACGCCGCCGGAGTTGCAGGGACAGACTTTCCGCGAAATCGATCGAGCCCCAGAGCACGATTTGTTCGGTTTGGCAATCCTGATTTTTCAATTATTGATGGAAGGTACGCACCCGTTTTTAGGAGTTTATCTCGGTAGCGATGAACCGCCATCTTTGGAAGCCAGAATTCGATCGGGCCATTTCCCCTCAGGCACCAAACGGATTCCCTATCGCCCCATGCCCGCAGCGCCACCTTTTGAAATGCTACATCCCAGACTGCGGCAGATGTTTCTCCGCTGTTTTGAGGAAGGACATGGCAATCCTCTGGCGCGCCCGGATGCGAAAACTTGGGTGAATGCGATTCGGGAAGCGGAAGATGCTTTGATTACTTGCAGCAAAAATAATCAGCATAAATACGGCAATCATCTCAGTCGCTGTCCCTGGTGCGATCGATCCAAACTCCTCAAAGGGCGCGATCCTTTTCCCTCACGGCAAGCGGTGCGGAGTGGATTGCACTTGCAGCCCCTGAAAACCAAGCGCAAAAAGCCCCAGCCACCGCCTCAGGTACGGGAGACGCCCGTGCGTCGGCAGCAGCCCTCAACGGGACTACCGCGCAAGCTGGGACAATACCAACCGCCACTATTGCCGATGCCGATGTCTTCTCGAACTCCGGCTGCCCCTGCGGTACCGCTGACTAAATTTGAGCGGATAGTTCAGGATGCTGCTTGGGGGAGTGTTTGGGGAGGTTTGTGTTTGGCGGCGGTGGCGGGGGTGTTTTGGGCAGTGGCTGAGGGTGGCGGAGCGATGTTGGGGGCGATTTTTGTTGGTTCGATTTGGGGCAGTTTTTTTGGGATGATGTGGGGCATTTTCACTTTGTCGCCGAATCAGATTTGGCGGAAGTGGGGGGGAGTTTTGGTGGGGGCGGTTTGGGGGGCTTTCTTTTTGGCAGCGATTGGCGGTGCGGTGTTTGGGGCGATTAATAACAATCCGGCGATCGGACAAGCAATTTTGTGCGGTGCGGGCGTGGGTACGGTTTGGGGCGTTGTTTGGGCTAGTTTTCCGCCTCCTTTGGCGATGCCTATGGGGCGGGTTTGGGGGCGTCGGGGAGCGGGTTTGGGGGCTGTCTGGGGGGCGTTTTTGGGGACTTTGGCGGGGGTGTGTTTGGGGTCTGGCTTGGTGTTGTGGCAACAATATACTGGGGTGGTGCGATCGAACAATGAGTTTGCGGGTTTGTTGCTGGGAGTGGCGATCGTGGCGGCGGGTGTGGGTTCTCTGGGAGGTACGGTTTCTGGGATTTTGTTGGGATTTTGTGGGTTTGCGCCGAAGTTGCCGATTTCGTTTCAGCCGACTGGGGTGAAGGGGGGGACTTTGGGTGCGATTTGGGGGAGTTTTTTGGGGGCGATCGTGGGTGCTATTTTCGGGGCTGGGCTGTCGGCGATTTTTCCAGATGTTAGTGTTGGGATGCCAGTGGAGTTGGCGCCTGTGGCAGGGGCGATCGTGGGGGCTGGTTTGGGGACAGTTTGGGGGATGGTTTCGGGTATTGTTTGGGGGGCTTTGGGGAAATGGTGAGCGGGGTGGAGCGTGTTTTTGTTCGCCTCCCTTATCAAGGGGGGTAGAGTTTGGGCCGCAATTAACCTAAATCCCTGTCAGGGATCATTAGACATCTCCTAAAAAGAAATTAGGCTCTCGCGCATCGATCGCGACAGGCGGGGAAGGGTGAAGCATTTGGACATAAAATCGATGGTTTTCGGCATAAATTGTCGCCCGTTAGGGGCGGGCACTCTTGGCACCGCCCCTACCCCCTACATCTATCTAAAAGCTTGAGATTCTTTTTAGGAGATGTCAACTGCACATAAAACACTAAATCGTTACCAAAGAAATGGGTCTAAAGCCCCGTCCTTATAGGACGGCTTTAATTTTCCTGATTCTATCAGAGAGTCATGGTATAATGCACGCAAGTAAAGTGCCAGTAAAAATGAAAGCAAGATATCAATTCCGTTTCTATCCCACCAGCCAGCAGCAACAGAGTTTAGCTCGGTTGTTTGGGTGTGTTCGGGTGGTTTGGAATGATGCGCTTGCTTGGTGCAAACAGTCCGAAAAAAAGCCTAAATCGGCTCTTCTTCAAAAAATAGTAATCACCCAAGCAAAGCAAACCGAAGAAAGAGTTTGGTTGAGTGAGGTTTCAGCAATTGGGTTGCAGCAGTCAATAGCAGATTTGGAAACAGCTTTTAAGAACTTTTTTGAGTCTTGCAAGGGCAAAAGGAAAGGGCGCAAAGTCGGTTATCCAAAGTTCAAAAAACGCACGAGCAGTCAGTCTGCAAGGTTGACTCGCAATGGTTTTTCAATTAAAGGAGATGGTGTATATTTAGCGAAAATTGGAATTGTCAAACCAATTTGGTCGAGGCAATTGCCATCAGAGCCTAGTTCTGTCACTATTATTAAGGACCCGGCTAACCGCTATTTCCTCAGCTTTGTTGTAGAGATTAATCCTCTTATTGTCGAAGCCAAGAACCACAGCATCGGCATCGATCTGGGTATTAAAACCTTTGCAGTAATGAGCGACGGAACATCAGCCCAAAGTCCAAACTACAAGCAGCTAGACCTTCAGATTCGCAAACTACAGCGCAAGCTAGCACGGCAACCCAAAGACTCTAAACGCCGAAATAAAACTCGGATTCAGATCGCCAAATTGCACGCTCGAATTGCAGATACCCGTAAAGACTTCTTGCACAAACTGTCAACCAAAATAGTTAACGATAACCAAGTAATTGTTTTGGAAGATTTGAACGTGTCTGGCAGTGCGATTCGTTGATTAGTGAATCTCGGTAATCAATCCGTAAATAACTAATCCAGTGAAACTTGACCCCTAGGTTAAGCACTGAACTCTCAGATTGATGAAGGTGTAAGTCCTTCCCGCAAGATTC
>JAAUPF010000338.1 GCA_012034575.1 Richelia sp. CSU_2_1
CCTTCTCTCCTTCTCTCTCTCTCTCTCTCTCTTCTCTTCCTTCTTCCTTCTTCCTTCTTGCTTCTTCCTTCTTAAATCGGGGTATGGCTGTTGTAAAGCATATTTGCGGTAATTAAGCAAGAGTAAATGCAGTATTTTCAGGAACACAGCGTTCCGACTATAATGTATTACCAACTACCAATTACCAATTAGCTTTCAAAAACTAGCATCTAAAATCACCAGATGGAAACTATAAAAACTCTTTGCCCTTACTGCGGTGTAGGTTGCGGTCTAGAAATTGTTCAAGACAGGAACCAAGCTTGGAAAGTTCGGGGCGATCGCAACCACCCATCAAGTCATGGCATGGTTTGCGTGAAGGGAGCAACGGTAACAGAGTCCATTCGCAGCGATCGACTGCTTTATCCGATGATGCGGGACTCCTTAGACCAACCGTTCCGCCGCGCTAGCTGGGACGAAGCTCTCGATACAATTGTCGATCGCATTCAAAAAATTCGCAATACTACCGGCCCGGATGCTATCTGCCTTTACGGTTCGGGTCAGTGCGTTACTGAAGATTATTATATTGCCCAGAAACTAATGAAAGGTTGTCTGGGCACTAATAATTTTGATGCAAATTCTCGGTTGTGTATGTCATCAGCCGTTTCGGGCTACGTCCAAAGTTTTGGTGCTGATGGACCGCCCTGCTGTTACGACGACTTAGAATTAACAGATTGCGCTTTTATTATCGGCAGTAATACAGCAGAATGCCATCCAATTGTTTTCAACCGATTAGCAAAGTACCACAAAAAGCATCCCAATGTCAAGATGATTGTGGTAGATCCGCGACGGACTCCGACCGCAGAAGTGGCGGATTTGCACTTAGCAATTAATCCGGGGACGGATATAGATTTGCTCAACGGAATTGCTTATTTGTTGTTGCGCAAAAGGGCGATCGATCCTAATTTTATTGAAAAAAGCACGGCAAATTTTGCTGCTTTTGCGGAAGTTATCGGCAGCTACACTCCAGATTTTGTAGCTTCGCGCTGCGGCATTGCCGTCAGTGATTTAGAAACTGCTGCAAACTACTGGGAACAGTCGCAGCGAGTTTTGTCATTGTGGTCGATGGGCATCAACCAATCGTCGGAAGGCACGGCAAAAGTGCGATCGTTAATTAATTTACACTTAATGACCGGTCAAATCGCCAAACCGGGATGCGGCCCGTTTTCGCTGACAGGCCAGCCGAACGCGATGGGAGGGCGGGAAGCGGGAGGACTTTCGCACTTGCTTCCGGGCTACCGATTCGTGAAAAATGCGGAACACCGGACCCAAGTCGAGCAGTTTTGGGGCATCGCCCCCGGCACGATTTCGCCGAATCCCGGCCGCACGGCTTGGGAGATGATTACCGGTTTGGAAACAGGCGAAGTTGAGATGCTGTGGATTGCGGCTACGAATCCAGCGGTGAGTATGCCGGATTTGGAACGTACAAAAGCTGCTTTGCTGCGATCGCCCTTTACTGTCTATCAAGAAGCATACTATCCGACAGAAACATCAGCATACGCTCACATCCTGCTGCCGGCAACGCAGTGGAGCGAAAAAACAGGGGTAATGACGAATTCAGAACGCCGTGTTACCCTTTGTTCCGGTTTCGACGCACCATCCGGGGAAGCCCGCGACGACTGGAAAATCTTTGCTGAGGTGGGACGGCGCTTGGGTTTTGCCGAACGCTTTGCTTTTGACAATGTTAGCGAGGTTTACCAAGAATTCGTGCAGTTGACGCGGGGCCAGCCTTGCGACATGACCGGTTTGAGTCACGAATACTTGCGGCAAGAGGGACCCCAGCAATGGCCTTGTCGGGAAAACGAACCCAAGCATCCGGCGAAGGAAGGAAAACGGCTGTACGCTGACGGACGCTTTCACACTCCTGATGGTTTGGCGAGGTTTGCTGCTTGTCACTCACGGGGGCTGGCGGAACCTCCCGATGCGAATTATCCGTTCGTACTGACGACGGGACGGCTTTACGGACACTGGCACACGATGACGCGCACGGGAAGGACTGACAAAATCAATCAACTTCACCCGGAACCCTTTTTGGAAATTCACCCGCGAGATGCTGCAAAATTGAAGATTAAAGAAGGGGATTTGCTAGAAGTTCGATCGACCCGCGGTAAAGCCCGCTTTCCGGCCAAGGTGACAAAGGCGATCGCTCCGGGTACGCTATTTGTACCGATGCACTGGGGTGCTTTGTGGGCTGAAGGTGCCGAAGCGAATGCGATGACTCACGCTGCAAGCTGTCCCGATTCCAAACAGCCCGAGTTAAAAGCTTGTGCGGTGCAGTTGGTAAAGGTGGGGGCTCAATTGGAGGCGGAAGTTGGAGAGTTAAATTGGGCGAAATCTGCTGTAGGGGTGAGTTTTTGAGATGGCGATTCTCCGTTGAGTAGGACACGGCACTGCCGTGTCCCTACAAGATTTCCGATTGAGGACATGGCAGTGCCGTTTCCCTATCAGATTTATTTCCTTCCTCCGCGCGTGTCTGTATCAGTCAGAGCGATCGGATTGCGATGCGCCGCAAACAATGACAGAATGTCTAATGTCGATCGGTCTTGAATCAAGGGCGATCGATAATGTTTGCTAAGTAAATTAAATTTATGTTAAAAAAAATATTCCGGCAAATTGTTAAACTCGGCAACGATGAAGAATTTCTGCACTGCATGGAAAGTGTAGAAGTAATAGTATCCAAAATTTTATCCCTGGCGATGATTGCGGTAATTCTCGTCAGCGTTTGCGACTTGCTGATTTTTGTAGCCACAGAAATTATCAACGATCCTAAAACTTTGTTAAAAGATACGCTGTTTGTCATATTCGGTCTTTTTTTAAATGTTTTAATCGCTCTAGAAATTTTAGAGAATATCACAGCTTATCTCAAAAAACACGTAATTCAAGTAGAGCTAGTAATTGTAACTTCTTTAATAGCCGTATCTCGAAAAATCATTATTCTCGATTTAGAAAAGAAAGATGCAATGGATTTGATCGGTTTAGCAACGGCAATTTTCGCACTATCAATCAGTTATTTGATCGTGAAGTTTACCAATAAAAGACACGAAAGTTAAGAGCGATCGATCGCACTACGAATCATTGAATCGCGTCATATAAATTAGGATTGATTTGATGAGTTAATCCTAGCACAATTTTTGGGCATTGCTGAGGTTTAAAAAGTTCTTAATTTCGATTGTCGGCGATCGCATAATTAGGATTGTACGTTACAGCTTGTTGGTAAGCGGCGTTCGCCCCTTCAATTTCTCCCAAATTTTCCCAGTCACCTTGTCTTTGGAGGGCGAGGCGCGATCGTACATGATTTCTGCGTTCGTTCGATCGAACTCGATCTTTCTTCAAAAATCTCCGTCAATGTAAAGAATTATGAGCGATCGATCGAAAGCACAGACAGTTCGATCGCACTTTGCTAATTTCCTAATATCTAAAAGCCTAGGGTGTCATCAGCTACGAGATAGAAATACTGCAAATCGCGAATCGAGGGATTCCCTTTGGGATAGCTTCGCTTCACTATTTTTGCAGCTCAAAAACCAGTCATTCTACCGGCAGCACAAACAGATGAACACCCTAACTCAAATTAACAAAAAAAAATTCTCTGTGGTTGATACGAGCGATCGACAAACAGAAATAGTCATCCTTGACCCCACAGTACCCGACAGCCACCACATCATCCAAGGGATAAAACCAGAGACAGCAACCTACATCCTCGAAAGCCAAACCGATGCGATCGAGCAAATCACCACAATCCTCGATCGGCATCAAGACATCGCAGCCCTCCACATCATCTCCCACGGTGCTCCAAGCCACATCCAACTCGGCAACACCCAGTTAAACAATCAAACCCTCCCCCACTACAGTCAGCAGATACAAAAGTGGCGAAACAGCCTCACAGCCGATGCAGCAATCATCATTTACGGGTGTAACGTAGC
>JAAUPF010000339.1 GCA_012034575.1 Richelia sp. CSU_2_1
CCATTAAAAAATCATGTTCCTAGAAACTTCAAGATACTTCCGACAAAAACAAATTGATGTTGTTACAAAAGACGATCGCACAGTCAAAGCAGTGACATTGAGACGACTTCCTACAGTTAACGGAGAACCAACTGCGATCGAAGAAAGCGATCGACTAGACATCATCGCCCAACGCCAATATCAAAACCCAACGTGGTTCTGGCATATCGCCGATGCCAACACCGAACTCGAAGCTAACGACCTAGTTAAAGAAGTCGGACGGGTGATTCAAATTCCCAAACAATAACCAGAAATTAGTCATCAGTCATTAGTTATTTGTAAGGAGGTACTAATTACCAATTAGATCGATCGCCTTGGCATCGGAATTATCCATCTCTCTCTCTTCTCTTTCTCTGCGTACTCTGCGCCCTCTGCGGTAAAATCACTCAAAAACAACCCTAAAATGAGATAGTCCCGATGCAACCGGATTTAATATTTCCCATTACCAATTACCAATTACCCATTCCCAATGACCATTAACTACCGAATGTTTTTCAACAACAATCCAGCCACACGCGAACAACTCGATCGCGTCGAAGAAATTACTGTGGAACAAGAAATTGACATGGCATGGGAAGCAAGGATGCAAATTCCCATTGCTACCGATGACAAAGGCAACTGGACGGGAGAAGATGAAGAATTTCTGCGTGAATTTAATCAGGTTCGGATAGAAATTCAAATCGGAGAAGGTGCATTTGTACCGCTGATTGATGGTCCGATCGTCGAATCGGGCGATCGCATGAATTCAGAACCCGGTCAAAGTATAAAAACAGTAGTAATTCAAGATGACAGCATCCGTTTGAACCGGGACGATCGCATCTTTCGATTTGAAAATTTACTCGACCATGAAATTGCCAGTCAATTATTTGGAGAAATCGAGCAAATTGCTACTACCGAAATCGAAAATACGCCCGCCCCCAGTAGTAGCTTACCGCCTGTAGTTGTCCAGCGAGGAACTGCTATGCAATTATTGCGAGTTCTTGCCCGAAGACAGGGAATGCACGCCTACATTTTACCTGGAGAAGAACCCGGTCAAAGTATTGGTTGTTTTAAACCCTTTCCCACCCAAACTGATGATTTACCTCCACTCATTATATTAGGTGCAGAACGAAACGTAGCAGAATTTAACCCTACGAATAATGCCCAACATCCCGCCAGAGTCACCGCTTCTATCCTCAATATTTTCGATAAAACGATTACCCAACGCACCTCCGATTTGGGCAGGTTAGACTTACTTGGAGAAGAGACAACTTTTGCTGAAGAAGGCAACACAGCCACTCAAATTCTCTCTCCTCGCGATGGCGATGCAGTGGACTTAGACCAAGCGGTGACAGCAGCAGCATTGCGTTCCAGCTATTCCACTGAAACCACCGGAACCCTCCTGAACGATACCTACTCCGGTATCCTAACCCCCTATCGCGTCGTCAGCGTCGGAGGCGCAAACCAACGTCGCAGTGGCGATTATCTCATTCGCAAAGTCACCCATTCTTTAACTCGATCTTTTTATTCTCAATCCTTTACCCTCCAGCGTAATGCTCAATCTTCGGGTTCTAGCGCCGGATTAGCAAATTTAGTGGGGTCTATATTCTAATGATGACTTCAGACATGGAACAAACGATCGTTGAACTCGCAGAATTTCAGCGAGGACGTTTTTTCGGCAAATATCGAGGACTTGTTCGCGATGTAGATGATTCGGAAAACATGGGGCGAATCGTAGCGCAAGTTCCCGAAGTATATGGTGAGGAAGATTCTCCTTGGGCAATCCCTTCTGTGCCATTTGCCGGACAAAATCATGGTTTTGTCGTGTTACCGGAAGTGGGGGACGGGGTGTGGATTGAATTTGAAGCAGGCGATCCTTCGCGGCCCATTTGGACGGGGTGTTGGTGGGCGAGTGGCGAAATGCCTGCGTCTGCGGGAACTCAAACGAGAGTTTTGGTGACTTCGGGAGGGCATCAATTAATTTTGGACGATGAGGAATCTAAGGTGCAACTTCTTCATTCTGGGGGGGCAGAAATCACGATGACTGACAGCGAAATTAAGCTCAAAATTGGTTCAACTCAATTGGTTCTCTCCGCAAGCGGAGTCAATATTAATAACGGTTCATTCGAGGTACGTTAAATAGTTGACAGTTGACAGTTGACAGTTGACAATTACCAATTACCAATTACCAATTATCAATTACCAATTACCAATTACCAATTACCAATTACCAATTACCCATTACCCATTACCCATTACCCATTACGCATTACCAAAATGCCAAATTACTTAACTACAAGCAGCACAATTCTTTGTCCTCACGGCGGCAGGGCAAACTTATTAACGGCAAATACCAAAGTTTTTGCTCACGGATCGCCCGCGCTTTTAGAGTCTGATATTCACCCAGTTATCGGTTGTCCTTTTACCCTTCCCGGCCCTAAACCTTCTCCCTGCATCCGCATCGAATGGTCTGCTGGATCGACCAAAACTGCTGCTAACAGTACAGCACCTCTTTTAAAGAATAGTATCGGCAAATGTTACAGCGCCGAAAATGCAATTCAAGGAGTTGCTACGATTGTAAATACACAGATGAAAGCATCGGGATTATGATTTTGGATTGGCAATTATTCATTAGGAACCAATAATATATGACTAATAACAAACATTTATCATTTCCATTCCGCATTCATTCTAACGGGCGATCGACGCAAGTTCCGTCCCTAGAAGCGCACGTTCGAGATGAGTTAATTCAATTAATTCTCACTAACCCTGGAGAAAGAGCATTTTTACCTGAATTTGGCGGAGGAGTGCGGCGGTTAGTGTTTGAAAATGCTAGCGAAACGATCGCAGGTGTGACTAAAGCGAGGATAACTCAAGCAATTTCTCGCTGGTTGGGACATCGAGTAACTTTAGAAGATTTACAAGTGACGATCGATAACTCCACCCTGGAAGTGCAAATTCAGTATCGCATAGCTGGCACAAAAGATAGTCGAATCATGAAATTCCAACGCAATGGTGAAGTTTAGGGGGAAAGTGTGATGACAATTAAAAATCAAGAAGCGCTTAACGATCGGGCAAATAAATTAGGTGCGTTTAACGGCATCCGATTGGTTTTGGTGTCGTTATCTCCGACAGTCAATCCAACCGAAGCAATTCTGAGTGTTTATTTTTATAACAACAAGCAACTTAATAATATTGTCAGCGAAATAGCAGCGAATCCAGCCCGCGCCAAAGCAATTTTCCCCATTACGGGCGGCCATCGAATTTTAGGCGGTTCGCTGACGGGTGAGGTGCAAGTTTTTGCAGTTGCTACAGATGCAGAAGATAACACAATTTTACATTTAACCGTTCGCCCGATCGGCGATTATTCTACTTATACCTTAAGCGTTGTTTATGGCAATATCGATCCAATTTTTAGCGAAATAGGATTCAAATTCCGTCCCGGATGTTTCAATAATTGTGCGCCAGATTGGGATGCAGCCCCGAAACCAAAATCAAATCCTGCGATCGATTATTTAGCCAAAGATTACGACTCCTTCCGCCATACTCTATTTGCTTGGATGACAAATCGGGTTCCCGGTTGGCAGCCGACGAGTGAAGCCGATCTCGATCAAGTTTTAATCTCGTTATTTAGTGTAGCAGCAGACGAGTTAAGCGACTATCAAGATCGGGTGATGAATGAGGCATATTTAGCAACTGCCAGAAAGCGTGTTTCTCTCGCGCGTCATGCCCGTTTGATGGACTACCATATTCACCAAGGAAACCAGGCAAATACTTGGTTAGTATTGCAAGTTAGTAACGCACACGATCTGATAAAAGGTTTTGTAGTTTGGGCAGGAGAGGATTTTTTAGATGCTACCTCAGTTGTCTTTATAACTCGTCAAAAACAAGCCGTTGACCCCTTGTTAAATCAGATGAGTTTGTACACCTGGAGTGA
>JAAUPF010000101.1 GCA_012034575.1 Richelia sp. CSU_2_1
AAAGGTGTAAAATTCTCATCAAAAACTTTGAGAGAACTTTAGATAATGCAACTGCCAAGATGAATCTTTGTTTTATTAGGTTGATGATTAAGAGGCTGGCTTCTTAGATCTCAAATGGGTTCTATAAGCTGCCATCGCTTGCGGTTGACTCAGAGTTTTAGCTAGCACTACAGCAACGGTTTCTTCAGCAGCGACAAACGCGATTAATAACCCTACCAAACTAGAAATTAATCCAATCCGCAAGGTGTGACTAATATGTTCTTTGCTGGGATATACCTGGGAATTTTCCGCGTGCAAAAGCCTGCCTAAAAGCCGATAGCGAAAATCCCAAAAAATTCTAAAGCACAGCAATAAAATGCCGACGATCGCTAAAAATACCCCGAAACCAATACCTGCATTATTGGTTTGTTCGCTCATGTTGCGACCCAAAATAGCAAATAATAAAACAATGCCGGAAACAGCACCAAAAAATAACTGTATCCAGAAGCTAAATCGACTGAACAAGCGAAAAGTTGCGACAAATTGGGTTTGAGTCAGGGGTTGCGACAAGGGTTCTGGTTGAGTCATTATATACACCTGATTACTGAATTGATAATTTGTTCCCCCCCTTAAAAAGGGGGGGTTAGGGGGGATCGGTCTTATCTGAACTTGTGTTCTGCTTGTCTTTCGATCGCAAGCATCGCCTTGCGGTTAGCTTAGTTATTAGATTTCTCTAAAAAACTCAATTAAGAGCAGGCAGAATACCTGCCCCGCAGTAGTTATTAGAGAGGTCTATTGTTAGTCGGGAATGGCTGAGGGATAAACCCCTGTAGCAACTAGCACGGGTTTGTTACTATACTCCGCTTCTAGATTCTGCTTCAAAGTCAAATCCCATTGCAAATCGTAATCCCGCTCGAGTTCAGCGACGACAAACGGACGCAGCACGCCGGTTACGGCAACTTTTTCACCTTCTCGCACGCTGGGTTTTGGAACTGCGTGTACTACTAACAAATCTTGTCCGCCAATTAATTTCTCTTCATCCAAAGTGAACGAATTTGCACTTCTGATGCTTTCGACTTCACCACTCACCGCCAGTGTTTTGCCGTAGTATTTTTGGGGGTTTGAGGTGAGTTCGCCCGGTTCGGGGGCGAGGGCCATTGATTGTGCGACGATCGCAGGTTTACTTTCGTACTCGGCGTACAAGTTTGGCTGCAAGCCTAATTTGTACTCGCGCTCAATATCTGCCAGCACAAACCTGCGAACTGTTCCCGTTACTTGAATTTCTTGACCTGCTTCGGGGGGCATTACAAAAGGCTTGCCGGTAGCATTGACAACTAAAATCGATTCGTTGCCAAAAAATTTGTCATCGCTAATTGTAAAGGTTGATGGTCCCAATTTTGTGACTGGTTCGCTTCTGACAGTCACAGTTTGACCGATTAATTGCGCTGTTTTGTCAACCACATTCTCGGTTGTCGTGGCAACAGAACCGGGTGGTGCAGGTGGGGGTGCTGTTGCTTCCCGTTGCGGGCTATTACAAGCCGGAAGCAGGGTAGCTGCTAGTGAGATCGCGATCGCTCCTCCCTTAGCATTCCACAGCTTTTGAGTAGAATTGTTCCAACGTTTATTAAGCATTGCAAAACCTTCTGAATTTTCCTGTCAATTGTTTGGGCAGTAACAGAATTTTCCTGTCAATTTGCTTTGTTCTACTGCCTAATTTAAAAAGACTTGACCATTTTGTTGAATTCTCAAAACCCCTTGGTTGTCATTAAAGTTCGTGGTTTCATCCAAGGAGACTGCCAGCATTTCTGTTTCCGAACCAGACACCGCTATGATTTCGAGCAGTCCTCGATCTTCACGTACTGCGGTGACAGTGACAGGCGTGGGTAAATTTTGCAGCAAAACTTCTTCTCCACCTGCTAGCATTCGGGGTTCGGTATGCCCGATCGCCTGATAGGAAATCCGGGCATTTGTGTTGTTTTTTAATTTCACGCTCACCTTACCTGCTGTTGGCGTGACAGTGGCAAAAGGAGTCTGTCTATTTTCTGGCAAAGGTGGTTGTATAACCGTCGTTTGCCTCACCGGAGAAACGATATTTGAACGCAATTCTTGTTGGTTAAATCTTTGATTTGCTGCGTTGGGCGGACATCCTTGAGGAACCGCAACATTACTGTTGTGAGGTTCTTCATAGAAAATGCGGGGACAGGGATTGAGTGCGCGATCGGGAGTTGCTGAGGCAACAATAGGAATGCTGGGCAAACCGATTAATAGACTACCAGAGATGATTTGTAATATCCCCGGCTGTTTTTTCAAGCGATTGGGTTTATACATCAATACCTCCTGATGAAATCTAGCAAGTTTAGAGGTAAAAACTGTCGGTATCCGATGCAAATACTCTTGGTGGATCTGCTTGTAGAGAGAATTTGGGTTCGGGGCAATTTTTAGTAAATAAATGCTTGAGCTTAAAATGTTTGAGCTTAACAGAGCTAGTTTCTTTGTGGTTGATGCGATTTTCCTCAAATCCTGGGTTCTGCAAACAATCGACCTCTGGCAGCAATGGGAATTTGAAGGATTAAAAATCGACTTAGGCAAAAGCTCGCTTGTCTCAGTTCAAAACCTCAGTTCAAAACCTCAGTTCAAAATTTCAGTTCAACATTTCAAAACCTTGCTACGATCTCCATTTAATCTAACCAGCCAAACTTTGCCCTCTGTCTGATGCCATAAAAAGATATCCACCTGATGGAAGATGGTGGAGAAAAAACTTATGGTATGGCTTGCGGTTAAGTTCGATCGCTCTTGCTAAAACCATCGTTGATACTGTCAGGGCGATCGACTCGATCGTCAAACCCCAAAAACACTATCGCAAGGAATAAATTTAAGTTAAAAATATTTCACCAACGGGCGATCGAACTGTTGTGTCGGGTAGGAAATGGCAAATATTTTAAGCACGCTGAAGTGTAAATAATGTCACCTCGGGCGGACAATTTATCCGTAGGGGAACGATACTGAAACCGATGCCTCGATTGACATAAAGACGGTTTCCAGAACTTCCCCAATCATCGATCCAACCATCAACATGAACCCGATCCTCTTTCACAAAAGTCAACCAAGACCATTCCGGAGTAAAGGGCAGGCGAATTTGACCGCCGTGGGTGTGTCCGGCCACAGCTACAGGTGCAGTATTGGCGGGAAATGCTGTAAAAGATTCTGGATTGTGCATCATGACAAACCTGGGTGCTTTATCGGGTATTTGTGCCAGTGCTGCTGCTGGTTTATCGTTATTAGCCCAATGCGATCCGATGCCTGCCAAATATAAAGGCATTTGCTGATTTGTGGTTCCTGAAAATGCAAGGGCAACAGCTTCATTTTCCAAAACTTGCACGCCCGCAGCTTCTAAAGAATCAGCTAGTTTAGCAGCTTGGATTTCATCTGGATTGCCGTTTTTTTCCTTCATTCCATAATCGTGATTTCCCAGTACGGCATAAGTCGGGATGCCTGATGCTGGCAGCGGACGAACTAATTCAATTACCGTATTAATTTCTTCGCTGGGATCGTCGCCTGCATTGTAAATAAAGTCGCCAACAATCAACACGGCGGCGGGGCGTTTTTGGATTAATAGATCGACAATTCGGCGGATAGTAGAAGTATTGCCCAACCACATTCCCACCTGCCAATCCGCGATCGCAGCAATTTGTTGCCCTTCCCAAGCAGCAGGAAGACCGGGAATTACGGCAATTTCGGATTCAATATCGATCGAGTAGGGTTCGATTAAACCATAAATTAGGATGGCACCGATCGACCCCAATAAGCCTAATAAAAAGCATTTGATTTTTTTCATCGCTTTACCCAAATTCAACAAAAAAATCACAACTTTAGATGTCATCTCTAGCAACTTGGGCGTGGTTTAAAGCAGCGACTAAGGTCACTCCACCTAAAATATTACCAATTAAGGTAGGTATCATGAATTTGCCAAAATATTCCGGCCAAGAAACAGCTTTAATTGCCACTGCATAGAAAACTTCCACCGATCCGGCAATAATATGAGGAAATTCACCCAGCCCGACGAGGGAAGTGACGATAACAATTACCCACAGTTGGGAAGACTCAGCGGCGGGGAGAAGCCAGACCATTAAAGCAATTAACCAACCCGCAAAGATAGCCCGCAATAAAGTTGTCCAAAACCCTCCATCGATCGCTCTTAAACCAATTTCGCCAAAGGCTATTTGCAGTTCGGGCTTGAAGACTCCAACCCGTGCAACTATTGAGGCAAATATGAATGCACCTAACAAATTACTTGCTAATACAATTCCCCACAATCGCAGCACTCGCATCAGAACTTTGCGCCTGCGATCGCTTAACAAAGGTAGAATGACAGTCAGAGTATTTTCAGTGAATAACTGTTGGCGTCCCATCACCACAATCACAAAGCCGATACTGTACCCGAGGCTGATAACGATCGAACTCCAAGATTGCTGGGGTAAATTTGCTGCGAGTAAACCTTGAGTCACGAGGGAAAATCCCATCGAAAGTCCTGCCGCTAGTCCAGACCAAGCTAGGGCTGAAACTGAACGGCACAACTCATTTTCACCCTCAATTCTAATGGTTTCGTGAATGATTAAGGCCGTGGGACGGATGCGATCGATAATCTCTTCTCGATCGCGATCGCTTAGTTCCAACTTTTGTTTGCCTAGTAATTCTATTGTTTCGCTCGATCGATCGCAATTTTGTGTCATTTTGCTTGTTAAATTATCTGAACTTCATCTTTCTCAGGATACAAACTAAAAAATAGCGGCGCGCCTAACCTGAGTATGAGCTTGAAATTTTTAGAAAAAGAAAGTATGTGTAGAAAAAAAGGTGAAGAATCTATCTTGAGTTGGGTGATTTTAAACTTGAATTTAGTAGCACTATATCTTAAGTAAGATCGGTGGCGATTTTCTTTAACTTTGCACGATCTTTGCAAGATAGTGAAAGTAATAAAAAAGTTTTAATCAAAGATATACTAGACTGCTGGCAGACTGCTCGATCGAAACAGCGATTCAACAACCCATAAAGTTGGATTTGTCAAGCCCAATAAATGTGAAATTTAGCGCTCGATCGACCGACGATACTCCCGATCGAGACAGATGAAAAAAATCTCTAAACCAGCTAACTATTAAGTTAGTAAATAAACGAATACATCCTTTGTGTAAGAACTCAGTTAACTGCATCAGTTAACTGCAAATGAATGCACCATTACCTGGGGCAGCATTCGTTAACAACTAAATTGTCAAAAAATATGAAACAGCACAACAACTCACCGACAACATTAAACAGTCAATTAGACAGGCAGCTTCTCATCCTTGGTTTGAGCGACTGGCAAATTTTGCGATCGCACTGATTCAAGATTTTGAATTCCGATCCAATAATTGCTGAATCTCGACCCGCAAAGCAGCAATTTCAGTTTGAAGTGCTGCAATTGATTTTGCTCCTGCTAATTCTGCTTCCTCATCCTCTGCATCGCGACCGATAAAAAATGTGGCAAGAGTCGCAGTTACATAACCAAAAACCGCAAACGCATAGAGTGCTAAAACAAGGCAAAGTATGCGACCTTCTGGTGTTTTTGGCCAATATTCCGAACCCATTGTCACCATCAGCATTGCCGTCCACCATAACGCTGAACCGTAATTATTTAACCCGGAGGAACTATCAGCAATATCTTTTTCAAACGCATACATTCCCGCTGCACCTACCAAGGTAATAATTATTGTTAGTCCTGCGACATAACCAAAGCCGCGACGGCTAACAGTCGCAGCTAACGCCCGCATCCCTCGATTGGTACGAGTCATAACTCGCAACAGTTGCAAACTTCTGACAGCCCGTGCTGTTTTAAATGCGCGCACAACTCGTATAAATCGAAAGGTACGCAAAGCTGGCAACAGCAGAGAAAAAGCGGTGAGCCAATGGCTTTTGATATAGGAAATTTTGCGGGGAGCTACGGTGAATTTAACTAAAAAATCTACAATAAAGATCGCCCAAATCGTAGTGCTAACCAATTCCAGAAGTGGGTTTAATCCCCAAATTAATTCAATAATAAATAAAGCCAGCCACGCAAATGCCAGCACCAGCATCGGAGTTTCCAGCCAATCTTCTAGCTGTTGTAAAATCTCGTCGCGCTCTTGTTCTATAGCTTGTTTGTCTGCAAGATTTGGGTTGCTCATATCTTACGCGATCGCCAATCTCAACTAGCTGGCTCTAACACAGTTACATCAATCAAATGTGTCGCGTTAAAGCCTTGCTCTTGCAAGCGCTTTTGCACGGCACTCTTAATTTGGTTGCTAATCTCTGCATCCGATTGCATAACTCCCGGTTTGCGTTGAACGTAAACAAGGCTGAGAAGGGTATTTTGTCCTGGAATATTAGGTCGAGTAAACCGCACGTTCGACTCAACTAATTCTGCTAAACCAACTTGCTCGATCGCCTTTTGAACTTCTGCATTTGCTTGTTGGGCGCGGCTAGAACGTTCGAGATTGGGAGAATTAGAAAACTGCCAGGTTAAAAGACTGATTAGTGCTAGAATGGTAATCCCAAGGGCAGAACGAGTTACCCATTTTTGGCCGCGTTGATAGCGGGTTCCCTTAGTAGACAATCCATAAATTCGGAATAACAAAGCAGCGGATAAATTGATCCCGCCTAATTGCAGCAAAAGCAAAAATAGCCCGTTAGCGACCAAATCCCACCTGCCAAGGGCAGCCGCCATGCCGACAATTCCCGCCGGAGGTGCTAAAGAAGCGGCAACTAACATCCCCGCAGCGGCCCCGGATACCAGACTGCTGCGCTCGGATTGTACCAAATTCAGCGCCCCCGCAGCCCCAGCAGTTAACGGTATCAGCACTGCTACGGCTGAAACCTGGCTGCTATCGAGCATTAGACTCGTAGGAATTTCTTGCTGCAGGATTAGGCTAAGTAAGAATGTTGTAATAATTGTGACTCCCAGCGCCGCAAAATAACGTAGGAGACTGCGCCCCAGGAGGATGCGATCGCCTCGTGCGGTAGCAATGGCTGTATTCATCGCAGGCCCGGCAAAGGGAGCAATTAACATCGCCGCTACCAGCAGGTAACTTGTATTGGTATACAAACCGATCCAAACCACAAAGCCCGCCATTGCTGCATACCCCAAAAACCCGCGCCAAGAACCCACACTTTGCAACCCGGAGAGAAATATTTCGATCGGGCTGCGTTCCTCAACATTCGTGACTTGCTGCGGTGCTTCGTTTGCGGGGGGTTGTAATGCGATTACGCCTGTAGGAAGCAGGGTGATTTTTAATTCGGGCAAGTCTTGCAACTTCCCCAAAAGTTCCTCTACCTCTCGATTAGAAACATGGACAATTACTAAGTCAATTTGCTCATCGCTACCTTTTGCCTCAAATTGTGCAATGTTTGCGGTATTGTGAGACTTAGCTACATTGATAACAGTTTGCCCGCAACCCGCGGTACTTGGATAATTAGCTGACGCATATTTCCCTCCTGCAGCTAAACTTAGTGCATTTTTGTAGGGAGGTCTTCTAACTAGGGGAATATTTTTAACTCGATTTCTCTCTCTGCCAAATCTTCCGATCGAGGCTTTCTCTGGTTTCTGAAGATCCAATTTAACAGCTTTGAATTAAGTAAAAAATATTGAGCCGCTATTTATATTACACATCTAGTTCAATTGCGCGATCGCACCCCCAACAATTCTTTGGTTGCAATACTGCGGCGCAACGCTCTAAGTTGAGATTTATTTATTTCAATGTCTGATGTTCTGTTTTCGAGGTAATATACACGATCGAGGGAATTTTAGCACTATTGTTATTATGAAAAAACTTGCCATACTGTCGATCGCCCTGCTAACGCTTGTCGCAACTTTAGAATACCCGAAACTGGGACTGCCACAAAGGGCGATCGGGCAAACACCAACACCCCAAACACCAACACCCCAACCACAAACACCCCAACCGCAAACACCCCCAATACAAACACCCCCAATACAGCAAACACCTTCAATACAACAAACACCTCCAATACAAACACCCCAACCACCAGCAGAAGATCCCAAAAACCTAGGCTACGTCTCCCCAGAATTTGCCGAAAAACTATCGCAGCAACAAATAGACCAAATCAACGCCAACGTCGAAAGCCTCCTGCTAACTCAAAGCTGCCCGCGATGCGACCTTCGCGCCGTAAATTTAGTTAACATTAGCCTCAAAAATGTCGTCCTTACCGGAGCCGATTTATCCGACGCCAACCTCAGCCGCAGCACCTTCGAGAACCCCGATTTGGTCAACACTAACTTAACCCGCACTAACTTAAGCGAAGCAGTATTAGTAGGGGCGAGAATCAGCAACACCGATCTCAGAAAAGCTAACTTGAATGGAACCAATTTAGACGGTGCTGACTTGCGGTTTTCCGACTTGAGGGATGCCGACCTTACTAATGCCAACTTGCGCAATGCTAACATCGACGGCGCTAGTTTGGATAGAGCCAGCATGGGAGGTACAACAATGCCCGATGGGCGAAAAAATCAATAATCAAAGAAGGCGATAAGGTGCGCATTGCGCACCTTATCTTTGTAAGTAGGCTGCGCACTCTTCCTTCTTCCTTCTTCCTTCTTCCTTCTTCCTTCAAAATCAAACAGCCAAAAACCTTTGAATTACCTCATCGCTCAACTCGCTAGTGCTTCCCGAAGCCACAATTCCCCCTTTTTGCATGGCATAATACCAGTCAGCTTGCCGCACGAAATGCAAATGCTGTTCCACCAACAAAACTGAAATTCCCCGAGTCGCAACCACCCGCCGCACCGCAGCTTCTATATCTAAAATAATCGAAGGTTGAATCCCTTCCGTCGGCTCATCTAAAACCAACAATTTCGGCTCGCCCATCAAAGCCCTAGCAATTGCTAACTGCTGTTGCTGTCCGCCGCTCAAATCGCCCCCCATGCGATCGAGCATAGTTTTTAAAACCGGAAATAACTCAAAAATTTCATCGGGAATTGCGGGGTTTTTTGTAGGAATTGCTTTTGCTTCTAAACCCAATAAGAGATTTTCTTTCACAGTCAAGCGGGGGATAATTTCGCGGCCTTGAGGCACGTAACCAATTCCCATTTTAGCACGCTGGTGAGTAAATTTAGAAACGATCGACTGTCCCTCAAAATTAATCGATCCCCTGCGAGGTTGCAGCAACCCCATGATGGTTTTTAGCATAGTAGTTTTGCCGACGCCGTTGCGGCCGATCAAACAAACCATTTGTCCCGCATTCACGCTCAAATCCACATTGCGGAGAATGTGACTTTCGCCATAATAAACATTCAAATCGGAGACTTGCAGCATATAGTTGAGTTTTGAGTTTTGAGTTTTGAGTTGACTGCTGACTGCTGACTGCTGACTGCTGACTGCTGACTAATAACTAATAACTAATGACTAATGACTAATGACTGATGACTACTAACTATTCTTCTGGTTTTCCTAAATATACTTCAATGACGCGATCGTCATTTTGTACTTCATCCATACTTCCTTCACACAACACAGAACCTTGATGCAGTACCGTTACTTTTTGAGCAATTTGCCGCACGAATTCCATATCGTGTTCGATTACCAAAACCGAGTGACTTTCCGCCAGCGAAACCAGCAAATCTCCTGTTAGTGCCGTTTCTTCATCAGTCAAACCCGCCACGGGTTCATCTACTAACAATAAATCGGGAGATTGAGCCACCAACATCCCAATTTCCAACCACTGCTTTTCTCCGTGAGATAGCAAACCGGCCGGAACATCAGCTTTAGTAACCAAACCAATAGTTTCTAGCAAACCGGCAACTGTGCGCTTTTCAGCTACGGGAGAAGGCTTGAACAAAGTGGGAAAAACATTTTTATCGCGGTTGCAAGAGAGCTCCAAATTTTCCCGAGGTGTTAAATTTAAATAAACTCGCGGTGTCTGAAATTTGCGACCGATTCCCAGACGAGCAATCTGATATTCTGACAATTTGCGCAAATTCCGACCTTTAAACATTACTCGTCCTTCCGTCGGCTGTACTTTCCCGGTAATCGAATCGAGAAAAGTTGTTTTTCCCGCACCGTTGGGGCCGATGATAACTCGCAGTTCGCCCGCATCCATGCTGAAAGTTAGATTGTTGATGGCTTTAAAACCGTCAAAGCTAACTGTCAGGTTTTCTATTTCTAATACTTTTTGATTCATGTATTTGTCAGGGATTTGGATGAATTTTTGTAGTATTGACATCTTCCACCTGTGACCGAAACCGGGTTGCTGGCAAAAACTCTACAACAAACCTGATATTTTTCGTCAGAAACCCGGTTTCTCTCAACTTATGGAGACTGATGTAATATCTCCGCACTACCAACCTTTTACTCGAAGGTAAAACTGCTAGAACTGCTTGTCACTGGAGGCGGAGCTGCTGCTAAAATTCGCTCGGCTAATTTCGACAGCGGCAAACTTTGCAAATACACTTTACCCGGCCCGCTAAGCCTTGCTAAAAACAAGCCTTCGCCGCCAAACAAAGCATTTTTGAATCCGCCAACAAACTGAATGTTATAATCTACAGTCGGCGCAAATGCTACCAAACAGCCTGTGTCTACTTTCAACACATCGCCAACTCCCAAGTTTTTCTCAACAATCGTTCCTCCCGCATGAACGAAAGCCAATCCGTCTCCGTGCAATTTCTGCAGAATAAAACCTTCTCCGCCGAAGAACCCAGCCCCCAGCCGCTTGGTGAAAGCAATATCAATTTCAATGCCGTTAGCCGCACAGAGAAATGAGTCTTTTTGGCACAAAAATGTCCCGCCGAGTTGCCTTAAATCGAGGGGAATTACTTTACCCGGATAGGGGGCGGCAAAAGCAACGCGGGATTTGCGATTTCCGGCGTTGACAAAGGTGGTGATGAAAAAACCTTCTCCCGTCAGCATCCGTTTGAAACCTTGAAATATGCCTCCGCCCGTAGAAGTTTGCATTTCGATGTCGCCTTCCATGTATGTCATGGTTCCAGCTTCGGCCCTGACACCTTCTTTGGGGTCGAGTTCGATTTCAATTAGCTGCAAGTCGTCGCCGTAGATTTTGTAGTCGATAATATCTGCCATTTATTTCTCAACTTATAGGACTGAATCTGTTACTACAAAATTTTTGCTGGGGAATCCGCAAAAACTCAACTTTCTATTTCTTCTTTTTCGAGCTGTACTTGGGGGTCTTCTTCGAGGCTGGGGTAAGTAGATACGTATTTTGGTTTTTTGAACAGGGCGCGGATTCCATCGAAATTCCCTTTTTTCAACCATCCGACTATGCCGTCGGGTAGGACTGTTACGACTATTAAGAATAGCGCGCCTTGGAAAAATAGCCACACTTCGGGAAATTGTTCGCTCAAGAAACTTTTGCCAAAGTTGACTAACAGCGCTCCGATTATTGCTCCCGATAATGTAGCGCGCCCGCCTACTGCTACCCAAATTACCATTTCGATCGAAATGCAATATCCATTGCTTTCGGCGAAATAATTCCAGTTTGGACGGTGAATAAAGCTCCGGCAATTCCCGCCAAACCCGCAGAAATTGCAAATACCAAAACTTTGTAGCCCGTAGGATTGTAACCCGTGAAACGCAGGCGCACTTCGTCGTCGCGAATTGCTACTAGCAAGCGGCCGAAACGCCCGCTTGTCAGCCAGCGGCAGAGGACGTAGGTTGCTACTAGAAATAAGACCGTGAGAATGTAGAAAATGTATTGAGTATCTCTGGCATTTACCGAGGCTCCAAATAGGGTTTTAAAGTCGGTGAGTCCGTTGGTGCCGTTAATCAGTTTTTGCTGGCCGTTGAAGAAGTTAAAAAATACAATTGTCGCTGCTTGGGTGAGAATTGAAAAGTAAACTCCTCGAATGCGATTGCGGAATACTAAGTAACCCAAAACAGCGCCCAAGATGGCAGGGATTGCTACTACTGCGAGGATTGAAAAGGGAAATGAGTAAAACGGCTGCCAAAACCAAGGCAGTTCGGTGACGCCGTAGAGGCTCATAAATTCGGGCAATTGAATGCTGGTGTTTGGGGGAAATTGCAGTTTGAGGTGCATGGCGAAGGCGTAGCCGCCGAGGGCAAAAAATACGCCGTGTCCGAGACTCAGCAAGCCCGTATATCCCCAGATTAAATCGATGCCTAATGCTACAATTGCGAGGGCTAAAAATCGTCCCAATTGGTTGAGGCGAACGTCGGGAAGTACGCCGGGAATTAGCAATATGAAAATTAGGGCGATCGCACCTACAATTGCTGCTTCTTTTACCAGTGCCTTTTGTTTAATATTTTCCATTTGTTTGGCGCTCAAATCTGGAGTTATGAGTTTTGAGTTTTGAGTTTAGAGGGAGTTGACAGTTGACAGTTGACAGTTGACACTTGATGAAATTATCTGCGTTTATCTGCGTTTATCCGCTTCAATCTGCGGTTGCAAGTTGACAGTCGATCGATTACCAATTACCGATTACCAATTACCAATTACCAGCGGTAGTTGTTAATTCTCAACCGTGCGTCCTTTTTGCGGGAAAATTCCTCCCGGCCGCACTTGCAGGAAAGCAATAATTAAGGCAAATACCATGACTTTTGCCATGCTGGTTGTGGCAAAAAAAGTGAAGAAATCGGCTAAAGGCTGGACGGGAGCAAACATTAATGCTAAGGTTCCAGAACCGATCAGGTAATTTGCAGTGCCGATCGCGATCGCAGCTACTACACTACCAACTATTTTGCCGACACCGCCGACAACTACTACCATAAAGGTATCAACTATGTAATTTTGTCCGGTATTTGACCCTACGGAACCGAGCAAACTAATCGCACACCCAGCAATACCAGCTAACCCCGATCCTAAAGCAAAAGTCAGCGCGTCTACTTGTTCTGTTGGTATTCCCAAACAAGCGCTCATACTGCGATTTTGCGTCACGGAACGAATACGCAATCCCCACACAGACTTTTGCAAAAATACGTAAATTCCTGCCAAACAAAGTGCTGTCAATACAATAATAAAAATTCGAGCGTAAGGTATTTGAAAACTGCCTAGCGGGATGCCGCCACGCAGCCATGCAGGCGCAGTAACATCAACGTTTTGAGCGCCAAACCAAGGTTTAGTTACTGCAAGTTTGTAGGTTTCCCCTAAAAATGCACTTACCGCCCAGGAAATACCTAAAGACAAAGGCAAAATTATCGCGATAATGCCGTTGCGAATGCGATCGAAATCGGGGCGGCGTTTCAACACTTGCAAACCGCCAAAAAATAGCAAACAAAATACCGCCATTCCCGCTACCAGCACCCAACTCACGCTGCGAACAAATTGCTGCAAAATTAAACTAACGCCCCAAGTTGCTAGCAGAGTTTCTAGAGGCCTTCCGTAGAGATATCGAATCACGCCTCGTTCGAGAATTAATCCTACCACTGCCGCCACTAAAAAAGCTAAGGGCAAGGCAAAAAGAATGTAGGTTTCAAAGGCAAATCCTCCTATACCTTTGAAGACATTCTGCACTACAAAAGTTGTATAAGCCCCCAGCATCATCAACTCGCCGTGAGCCATATTAATCACGCCCATCAGCCCGAAAATAATTGCCAACCCCAAAGCTGCAATTAATAAAACAGCGCCGATGCTAATGCCGTTAAATAAACCGTCCAACAACCCTAACACTATTTTTTTCCTCCTATTTGGTTCAAATACTTGGTGCGGGCTGGTTGTACTTACAATTTATTTGTTATCGATAATGACAGACATCCATTATTTTTGCACAAGTTCTATAAGTTTTCAACCAACCCCGCAACGCTGTTAGCTTAGTTTGCGATCGCGCTTAGTTCGATCGCAAATCCCGACTTTTCAAGCACAGCTAACAACATTCATCAGCCTTTGAATTTGCCGCCTTTTACAGGGTCTGACCAATCGCAAGAAAACCCTTTGGTTTCAGCAACAAACTGATTCCAAGGCAAGGGTTTAACTGCGTCAGGAGTAGCAAAAGCGATGTTAAACAAACCGTCATCTCTGACTTCGCCCAAGCGCACAAATTTAGCTAAGTGATGGTTGTTTTCTAACGTAACTTTGCCACCGGGGGCGTCGAAAGTTTGACCTAAGGCTGCTGCCCGCACTTTATCCAAATCCTCGGCCACTCCAGCTTTTTCTACGGCTTGCTTCCACAGGTAAACCATGATGTAAGCTGCTTCCATCGGGTCGTTTGTTACCCGATCTTTGCCGTATTTAGCCCTGAATGCTTCGACAAATTTGGTATTTGCCGGAGATTCTACAGTCATGAAGTAATTCCAGGCAGCGTAATGACCTTTGAGATATTCTACACCGATCGCCTTTACTTCTTCTTCGGCAATACTTACCGACATCGAAGGATATTTGTCAGGTGTCAAACCTGCACCTTGCAACTGTTTGAAAAATGCAACGTTGCTGTCACCATTGAGGGAATTGAATATGACGCCGCCGTCTGGCAAAGCTGCTTTAATTTTAGTAATGATCGGCGTTACTTCTGTGCCTCCTAAAGGAATGTAATCTTCTCCAACTAATTCGCCTCCCTTCGCGGCTAGCTGTGCTTTAATAATGGTATTTGCCGTGCGGGGAAAAACGTAGTCGGAGCCGACTAAAAAGAATTTTTTGCCTTTATTTTGCAGCAGCCAATCTACGGCAGGTTCGATTTGCTGGTTCGGTGCAGCCCCGGTATAAAAGATGTTTTTCGAGCACTCTTGACCCTCGTATTGTACGGGATACCAGAGCATATGATTTTTTTCTTCAAACACTGGCAATACTGCTTTGCGGCTGGCAGAAGTCCAGCAGCCAAAAACGGTGACGACTTTATCTTGGTCGATCAATTTTTTGGCTTTTTCGGCAAAAGTCGGCCAATCTGAGGCACCGTCTTCTACTACTGCTTCGATTTGTTTTCCGAGGACGCCGCCTGCTTTGTTAATTTCTTCGATCGCCAATTGTTCGGCATCGACAACGCTTTTTTCGCTGATCGACATCGTACCGCTCAAGGAGTGCAAAATTCCTACTTTGATCGTATTGCCGCCACCAGCAGCAGCAGGAGACGATCCTGCTGCTGGAGAAGATCCTGGGGTTGGCGAAGCTTCTGGAGTCGCGGTGGGAGCCGGAGTCCGACAAGCTTTTAGGAATAAACTGGATGTCAGGGTAGCAGAACTGTATATAAGAAACTTCCGCCGATCGAATCGTTTTGCCATTTTTTGTTGTTACTCTTGAATAAATTAGCGCGATCGCTCAAAATAATAACACGAGCGTGTTAATATTAAGACTCGCTTTTGCAAATAGTTGTACTTTTGGATACAAAACTTATTTTTGTCAATTTTTGAGTCTTTTCTCCCGTTCGTCGAACGCGCAACAACTAATTCACAAGCTGTTTCACCGATAATTTAAAAGAGCGGCGATCGAGCTTTGGTACAGTGATTTTTTCATCTCAAAATTTCCTTCGATCCAAACAGGGAAAGCAGGAATATTTTGCATCATCTCAAGTGCGACTTTTCAAGTGCGACTTTTCAATACAGATAACGATCGCACCTGGATAGTTAGTGTCAATTTAATACTCAAACTTCTTTAATGTTTGAGCTGGTTGGTGACATCAACTCTTGGGATTTGAGACTAATAACTGTCAGCGATCGATCGCGGGGACGATCGCACTGTCAACTGTCAACTGTCAACTGTCAACTGTCAACTGTCAACTGTCAACTGTCAACTATCAACTGAGATGGCCCTGACTGATGGAGAATAGCGGACTCGAACCGCTGGCCTCTGCGGTGCGATCGCAGCGCTCTACCAACTGAGCTAATTCCCCTAACCGATTTGTGCATTTGAGATTGGTGGATCTCCGGTTCGCTTGCTGGAGCGATCGCCCTGGCTTTCGCAAACAGTCATTTACGTTAGCACGTAACTGCACAAAATGTCAAGGGCGATCGGCAGCCGATTTATTGTATCATTTTAGATCTTAGTTAAATTTGTTGTAGAGACAGCAATGCCGCCTCCCTCTGAGGATTTGATTTTTTATGTTAAAACAGCGAATTTCTCAAATCATTCTCTCGATCGCAGGGCTGTTGTTGGTGTGTGAATTAATTTCCCGCACCGCAGCAGAAATCCTTTGGTTTCAGGAAGTTGGATACCTGCAAGTTTTGCTGCTGAGACTGACACTGGTGGCTTGCTGGGGACGATCGCCCTGGCGATTTCTGCTGCTTTTTTGTGGGGAAACTTCGCTTTAGCGCGCCGCTGGAAACATCCGGTGATGCCGGAAATTCTCTCGCCGATTTCTGGGGCATTATTTGCCAATTTAACGAAAAAACAGCAGGACGATCGATTGCGAGTCGTTAAATCTCAAATAATGTTTTACCGGCTGCTGTTGTTGGTGGTGGGATTGAGCGCGATCGCGGGTTCGATGGCAATTTACTGCGGGTTATTAGCTGTCGGCAAACTAGATTATTTCGGCACAGCCGGCAAATTTTCCTCTTTGCCCATTCAGTTGGATTTTACATCTATCTGGCAAATCGCGGTGCTGCTATTTTCTAATTGGTGGCAGTTAAGCTTGCTGGCAGTTTTAATGCTAGCTGTAGCAATTAAGCCGGATTTGTGGCTGCGGGCGATCGCCCTGTTTTTAAGTGCGACGATCGGGATAATTGCTGTTAGTTATTGGGAAAATGTTTTACAATTTTTCCAGCATTTCAATTTTAACACAACCGACCCTCTTTTCAATCTCGATATTAGCTTTTATGTATTTGTCCTGCCAGTTTTAGAGTTGCTGCAATTCTGGATGGGGACTTTATTTCTGTACGGTTTAGTATCTTGCAGTTTAACCTATTTACTGTCGGGAAACAGCCTCAGTCAAGGGAAATTTTTGGGGTTTTCGCGATCGCAGCAGCGGCATTTGTACGGGTTGGGTGCAGGTGTGATGCTGGCGGTTGCATTTCGCTGCTGGCTGGCGCGCTACCAATTGCTTTACTCGCAAAGAGATGTGACTTACGGGGCAAATTATACCGACGTAACAGTGCGATTGCCAGTCTATGGATTTTTAAGTATTTTGGCAGGGACGATCGCCATTTTGATGGTTTATCAACTTTTTAAACTCAGAATTAAAAATCACAACTTAAAAATTATTATTTTGGGCTGCTTGGGTTTAACTTTTTCCTTAGGTTGGCTGCTGCCGCAAATTATACAGCAACTAGCAGTCAAACCCAACGAACTAGCGCGAGAAAAGCCTTACATCCAGCGCAGCATCGCTTTTACCCGACAAGCATTCGATCTCAAAAAAATCGATGTTAAAACTTTCGATCCCGTCGCTAAACTTAGCTTTGCCGACTTGCAAAAAAATCAGCTTACTATCAGCAATATCCGCCTGTGGGACAAGCAGCCGCTGCTGCGCGCCAACCGACAATTGCAGCAAATCAGACCGTATTATAAGTTTTTAGATGCCGATATCGATCGCTACGCGATTAAGAAAACAGCAGTAAAAACGGCAGATACTGAAAGCCAGCAAGTAATTTTGGCAGCGCGGGAATTAGACTATACAGCAGTGGCGGCCGAAGCTCAAACTTGGGTGAACGAACATTTAGTTTACACTCACGGTTTCGGTTTTACTCTTTCTCCAGTCAACACGATCGGCCCTGGCGGTTTGCCCGATTATTTTGTCAAAGATATTGGCATTGAAGCCAGTGGCGGCGCAAGCGGTTTAGCAGTAACTAGCGATCGCATTCGGGCGAACATTCCCATCGGCTACCCGCGCATTTATTACGGCGAAGTTACCGATACCTATGTCATGACGCCTACTAAAGTTAAAGAATTTGACTATCCCAGTGGCGAAGATAATGTTTACAATACCTACAGCGGTAAAGGCGGAGTTGCGATCGGTTCTGCGTGGCGGCGCTTGCTGTTTGCGAATTATCTCAAAAATTGGCAAATGGTATTTACCCGCAATTTTACACCGGAAACTAAGTTGCTGTTTCGCCGGAATATTAACCAACGAGTGCGGGTGATCGCTCCTTTTTTGCGCTACGATTCGGATCCGTATTTAGTAGTAGCTAACGCGAATCTCAGTCGGGGAGAACTCGCACAAAATCAAGATGAATCTGCTGGCAGTAAAGCTCAAGTTTCACCTGCAGCAAACGATAAACCTTCCAACTATCTTTATTGGATTATCGATGCCTATACTGCGAGCGATCGCTACCCGTATTCTGACCCCGGCAACAATGAATTTAACTATATTCGCAACTCAGTAAAAGTAGTAATTGATGCTTATAACGGGTCGGTTAAATTCTACGTTGCCAACCCTTCCGATCCGATTATTAACAGTTGGATTGCTATTTTTCCCGGACTCTTTAAACCCCTCGACGAAATGCCTCCTGCCCTCCGCAAACATATCAGGTATCCGATAGATTTATTGAGCGCGCAATCCGAACGGTTGTTAACTTATCATATGGAAGACCCGCAAGTATTTTACAATCGAGAAGATTTGTGGCGGATTCCTAATGAAATTTACGGTGGCGAACAGCAGCCCGTCGCACCGTATTATTTGATTACCAAACTGCCGACGGAAACAGCAGAAGAATTTATTTTGCTCTTGCCATTTACGCCCGTGGCGCGCAATAATTTAATAGCATGGATTGCAGGTCGATCGGACGGGGAAGATTACGGTAAATTGCTGCTGTACCAATTCCCCAAACAGCGATTAGTTTACGGCCCGGAACAAATCGAAGCATTAATCAACCAAGATCCGGTGATTTCCGAACAGATTTCACTGTGGAACAGACAGGGTTCTAAAGCAATTCAAGGGAATTTATTAGTAATTCCGATCGAACAATCTTTGCTGTACGTTGAACCGCTTTATTTAGAGGCAGAACGCAACAGTTTGCCTACTTTAATCAGAGTGATTGTCTCCTACGAAAACCGGATTGTCATGGCCGAAAATCTCGACACGGCACTCAAAGCACTTTTTCAAGCAAAAACTACCACAAATAAACCTGCAATTATCCGACCCGTAGAAGGAACAACCCCGCCGGTGAATTGACAGTCATTTGGTAATGGGTAATTGGTAATTGGTAATTGGTAATTGGTAATTGGTAATGGGTAATCGATCGACTATCAACTTGCAACCGCAGATCAAAGCGGATAAACGCAGATAAACGCAGATAATTTCATCAACTGTCAACTGTCAACGATCGACTGTCAACTGTCAACTGTCAACGATCGACTCTCAACTCTCAACGTATAGGGCGGGCACGGGGGCACCCCTCCGCTACGCTTCGCCCCTACCAACTATCAACTATCAACTATCAACTCTCAACTATCAACGATCGACTCTCAACTCTCAACTATCTCACCCACAATTTAATCGTATCATCCTTAGAACCGCTAGCAATAGTTTTCCCATCCGGGCTAAAAGTCACCACATAAACCTCATCCGTATGCCCCGTCAAAGTATTCAACAATTCTCCAGTAGCCAAATCCCAAATTTTAATCGTTTTATCCTTGCTGCCGCTAGCAATAAATTTCCCGTCCGGATCGATCGCCACCGTTACAATATCATCAGAATGCCCTTCGAGCGATCGAATTAATTCCCCAGTTTCCAGATTCCAAACTTTAATAGTTTCATCGTAGGAACCGCTAACTAATGTCTTGCCATCCGGGCTAATAGCGATCGATCGCACCGCATCAGTATGTCCTTCAATAGTTCTAATTAACCTCCCAGTTGCCATCTCGACAATTGTAATTGTTTTGTCGTTAGAAGCGCTAGCTAAAGTTTTACCATCAGAACTTATAGCAATAGAATAAACAAAATTTGTATGGTCGGGCAAACTGTAAACTAACTCACCGTTTACCGCATCCCAAACCTTCGTTGTTTTGTCACCGCTACCGCTGGCTAAAGTTTGTCCGTCAGGACTGATAGCCACAGACCAAACCGATGCAGCATGATCGAAACTGCGGACAACTTTTCCTGTTTGCAAATCCCACAGCATCACCCGCCAATAACCCGTACCCATCGCCAGTTGCGTGCCTTCCTTATTAAAAGCAACCGACCAAACAGTAGAAGAATCGCCGTCAAAACGGCGGATCGACTTACCAGTAGCTAAATCCCAAATTTGAGCTGTTTTGTCCTTAGAACCGCTGGCTAACATTAAACCATCAGGGCTGAAAACAACCGATCCGACGCTATCTAAATGCTGGGCAAAGTCTTTGACTTGAGCGTTTTTCCACCTCAGACCGCCTTCACATTGCTGCTGCAAGTTTTGTGCTGCTGCATAAGCGCTAGAAGTGCTGGAAATTTTGGGAATTTCGCCGAGACATTCTTCGTAATTGCTGGCTTTATAAAGCACATTAATTCGATTGAGTTCTTGCATTTCTTGCTGCGCGCGCTGCTGCTGTTCTTGCCATTTCAGGTATCCGTAAATCGAGCCGATCGCAGCTAAAAGCGCCGCCAGAGTTAACCCGATGAGATAAGGATTGAACCTGCGAGTTTCTCGGGTAACAATTGCTGCTTTACCGTTAACCTGCGCGCGATCGTGTCCGTTCAAATTAGTCGGCGCGGCTGGGGTTGGAGTGGCGTGCAATTCCACCTGAGAAATACGGCTGCTTGCAGGCGAATTTGACTTGCGGTGTCCCGCTAAAACTGTGGAAATTGCTTTGTACAATTTGGCAAACAAAGATTTAGGCAGCACTAATTCCTCGATTTTTGCGGCATCTTCATCTGTCAGCCCTAAAACTTGTTGCAAGCGTTTTAACTCCTCGCGAGTTCCGGCAGAAAACGGATATTCCTGCTGCATGGCTTCTTGCAGTGCTTGTTCGTAGCGTTCTCCTTTTGCGCGGTATTTCCGGTAAGGATTCAGTACCTCATCTTCAATTGCTTCTGCTTCTTCCGGCAGCAATTCTAAACTAACGCGCAGTTCCTCCAAAATTCTCCTACCGACTGTGGTAATGTCGCCGCGACTGTTAGCGCGCCGATCGACTTCTTCGCGGTATACTGTTAGTTTGGGAACTCTGCTCCGCGAGCGATCGCCAATTTTTCGCAAATCTGCTAATGCTTCCGCCGCCGACTGATACCTCTCCCGAAAATCGTAGCGCACCATGTTATCTAAAACATCTGCCAGCGATTGCGAACAAACTGCTAGATGCCGCCAAATAATTTCGCCTTTATTGGAGTTTTTCAAATCGCGCAGTTTCGGCAAATCGTAAGCGGGTAAACCCGTTAATGCTTGAATGCCAATCATGCCCAAAGCGTAAAGATCGCTGTTCAGTTGCGGGTTGTATTGAAATTGTTCGATCGGCATATATTCGAGGGTCCCGATCCGCACAGTTACCGGCGCTTGTCTTTGAGCGATATGAATCTCTTTTACCGAACCAAAATCGATCAAAACTAACTTATTATCTGAATAGCGGCGGATTAAATTTCCCGGTTTAATATCTCGGTGAATTACCCCTTGTCCGTGCACGAAGACTAAAATTTCTAACAGTTCCCTCAGTAGCGCCACCACTTTTTCTTCCGGCACTGGTTTGCCCGGTAAAATCTCCGTTGATAGCGAGTGACCCGCAACAAAAGATTCAACTAAAAAGAATTCTTGATTTTCTTCAAAATAAGCAAATAGTTGGGGGATTTGGTCGTGTTGACCGAGTTTTTCGAGAACTTCTGCTTCTTTTTCAAACAGGCGGCGCGTAGTATTAATTAATTTCGGTTCGCTAGTGCCGGGACGCAGGTGTTTGACAAAACACTGAGGTTCTCCCGGACGGCGAATATCTTTAGCCAGATAGGTTTGTCCGAATTCTCCTGTTTCTATGACTTCAATTATTTGATAGCGTCCATCTAAAAGTGGGCTCACCATAATCATAACGCAGCTCTTTTTAGTTGATTTTCGCAAGAAACAGTTTGATATTTGGCAGAAATTGCTACTGTTTGTAGCGCCGCCGAGAGTATTTGCTTTTTTCCTGTTATTTTTTTAAGAGCGAGGTGCCCAGACAAGAGATGGCGTATCATCTAATATTAATAGTCTCAAGCCCTGGCTCTCAATCGGTGGGTTGCTGGAGTAGCCGGGTTTAAATATCCGCCCCAAAAACCTCGCACTCAACTGTCAACTGTCAACTGTCAACTGTCAACTGTTAACTGTCAACTGTCAACTCTCAACTTTATTATTTTTTCAACATCTGCAAAGCTTGATATCCCAAAAAGAAGAAACCGAAAGCACCCAGTATGGCGGTACTATTTGCCAATGTATCCACTGTAATAAATTCGCCCATTACACTATCCTCTGAAAAATGATGTTTATCCTCGGCTGCGGTGTCCCTCACAGGATTATGGGTCTTACCCGTCGCTGCGGGCGAACCGAAAGGTGCTCACAAATTATAGCAAGAGTGGGGCCACAATAACTTGCGGCTCGCTCGACTGGCTTTTTGCTTTAAGTTTTTTTAAGATTTAAGCAGACATAATGACACCGCCGAAATTTTGAGGTCAATTCGCTTTGATATTGCTAACCCTGCTAATTTTTTCTGTAATCGTAAGTACAGCCTACACAAATAACTTGCGCCGATCGGTCAAAAATGCGCCGCGAACAGTCAAAATCCCGGCCCGGGAGTTACTCGAGTTTACCGAGTCCTTTCCCAAAGTTTCGGTAATCGTGCCAGCATACAACGAAGCTGAGAACATTCAAGATTGCGCGATCGCAATTTTGGATAGCACTGAACTGCCTGCTGCAAACCTCCAAGTTTTAATAGTAGACGATCGATCGACAGACGATACGCTCGCGATCGCCCAAACCTTGCAACAGCAGCGTCATGACCCCCGTTTGAAAATATTAGCAGGTCAACCGCGCCCTGCAAACCAATATTGGGCGGGCAAAAACTGGGCCTGCGCCCAAGCGGTGCCCGAAGCAACGGGAGATTTCCTCTTATTTATCGATGCGGACGTAAGGTTGAAAAAAGGGGCGATCGAAACTGCAATTGCTACAGTAAAGACTGAAAACATTGACTTGCTAACTTGTATGCCCGCGCTAGTTTGCGAGTGTTTTGCCGAATGGTTGGTACAGCCGTTAATGTTCAACCATCTAGCAGTTTGCTTTGATTTTACCGCCGTCAACGATCCGCAAACCGATGCAGCTTTTGCCGCCGGCCCGTTCATGTTATTTCGGCGATCGGCCTACGAAAAAATCGGCGGTCACGCAGCAGTTGCCGGCGAAATTGTCGAAGATGTGGAATTAGCTAGACGCATCAAAAAAGCGAGTTTAAAGCTCGGATTGTATGCGGGGTCAAATTTGGCATCCGTGCGGATGTATCGCTCTTGGAGCGCGTTGTGGGAAGGCTGGACGAAGAATATGTATTTGGGTGCTAACCGCAGTTGGGGATTGATGGTTTACATGGCAGCAATTATGTTATTTCTCTATCCAATTCCCTGGATAGCATTAGCTAGGTTGCTGGTGGATGGAGAGCTAGCAAAAATCGTGACAATTACCAATTACCAATTACCAATTACCGATTACCAATTACCAATTACTTGGCTGACTATCTGTTTAATAGCAAGAGTAATTTGGCATCAATATACTTTGCGCCGTTTGGGAGCAGAAATTTCCGAATGTCCGCCGAAATACTGGTGGTTGGGAGGTTTGGGAGGAACGTTAGTTGGGGCGATCGCGATCGGTTCTGCTATTAAAACTGAAACTGGTTGGGGTTGGACTTGGCGCGGTAGAGCCTTGAAAAGTCAGAATTCTTAGTAGGAATAAGAGCGATCGTGCTTCGAGTTTTTGGGGGGCGATCGCTTTTTTGAAGGATTGGGTAATAACTTAGATTTTGACAAGTTTTGGAAAGTACAGTACAATCCAAATACCTGAGTTATATTAGGATTTAATCTTAGGTATAAGTCAGGTTATATTTAAAATTATTTGTAAAGCTAAAAATCAATTTCATGACCAAAAATTTAAATACAGGAAGCTCCTATAGAAACACGCCTCATTACGAGTATCCCACAGAAAGTATCGGGATTTGTACGAAAGAGGTGGAAAGTGCAATGT
>JAAUPF010000102.1 GCA_012034575.1 Richelia sp. CSU_2_1
CGACACTAATACCCACGCCAACGCCATCGGAAACTCCGACGCCAACTCCAACGCCATCAGAAACTCCCACACCAACACCAACGCCTGCGCCAACATCGACGGGGGCGGGCACGGGGGCACCGCCCCTACAAACTCCCACGCCGACACCGAGTGTAATTCCTTCTCCTGCTGCGCCAGAGTGCATTGGCGATGCTATTGACTATCCAAATCTCAGCCAACCCAACCGAGTTGATAGCATTATTAACATCAATGGTAGCGGTGAAATTCAGTTTGGTACGCCGGAAAATAATGCTTGTTACGGCAGTCCAAATCCGAATATTTTTGTTGCGGGTTTGGGTGATGACAACATCTACGGCGGTGAAGCAAATGACATCATCTACGGCAGTCAGGGCAACGATTTTATTGACGGCAATCAGGGCGACGATATCCTGTTTGGGGGCAAGGGTAATGATATCGTTGTTGGCAATCAAGGCGAAGATATTATCTTCGGAAATAGCGGCAATGATTCGATACACGGTCAAGACAAAAACGATCTAATTTTTGGCGGTTTAGGTGATGATTTTATCGACGGTGGCAAGGGGAACGATCGCGCTTTTGGAGGCAAGGGAAATGATACAATTCTCGGCAGTGAAGGCGAGGATTCTATCTCGGGAAATTCTGGCAGCGATCTGATCTGCGGCGGTTTTGGCAACGATTGTTTGAGTGGAGGATCGGGCAGCGATTCGATCGACGGTTGCGAAGGCAATGATACGGTTTTGGGAGGCCAAGAAAACGATACTCTAATTGGCGGTTTTGGTGATGATTGTTTAATTGGAGGTGCTGGGAGCGATCGCTTTTTACTTTATGCCAATTCCGGTATCGATATCATTGCCGATTTTGAGGATGGAAGCGATTTGCTATTGCTGTCAGGCGGCTTGACATTCGAGCAATTAAATGTTAGGGAAAACAGCGGTGCAATATCAATTCAGTTCGTGCCGACTGGGGAAATTATCGCTGTTTTAAATGGGGTGGCGGCTAGCAGTATTACCGCTGCCGATTTCAGCTTAATTTAAACATCCTCTTACTTCATGGATGTTAGCATTGCTGTGTTGGCGAAGGTCGATCGAGGGCGCGATCGGGCAATTATATATTAAGTAATTTTAAGTTAACTTAAAGTTTTATTGCATAAATCGGCTCTCGAAGGTATAAAACAGCAAACAGCAGTCAGAATTCGGAATATAGGCAAATTTTCTGTAAAACTCGATGCCAACAATTAACTCCCCGCCTGCATTTCGACAAAAAAAGCGACCTCCACTTTTAGCATTATTTGCCCTTACTTTGGCGGCCATCTTGTTTCTATTTGTCCTGCCAGCATTAACTCAGCAGCCTGTAGTGCTGACCATGTTAATGCAAGGTCAAGACATTGCTAACTGGAAACCATTTGTTCGAGAATTCGAGCAGAAAAACCCCGACATTCGCATCAACCTTGTAGAAGGACCCTTCGATACCAACCTCATCGAAAACCTGTACACGTCGGCATTTCTGTTAGGCGACTCCCCCTACGATATCATCAACATGGATATCGTTTGGGTTCCCAAATTTGCAGCGGCTGGGTGGGTGATCGATTTAACAGACAGAATTGCCCCCAAACAACTCTCAAAATTTATTTCAGGGAACGTTGAAGGCGGGCGGTATCGGGGCAAACTCTACCGCATTCCCCACGCTTCCGATGCCGGAATGCTGTACTACCGCAAAGATATTTTAGAACAGGCAGGAATTGCACCGCCCGCCACTTTTGAAGAGATGGCAAGCATCTCTCAAAACTTGCAGAAACAAGGAAAAACTACTTGGGGTTATTTGTGGCAAGGCAAACAATACGAGGGAGTATCGGCAATGTTTGTTGAAGTGCTCGCAGGCTTCGGGGGCTTTTGGGCAAATCCCGAAACTTTTGAAGTGGGGCTGGACAAACCGGAAGCAATTAAAGCCGTAGAATTTCTCAAAAGTACAATTTCCTCCCGCATTTCTCCTCCCGGCGTTACCACTTACGGCGAGGAAGAAACCAGACTTTTGTTTCAAAGCGGACAATCTCTTTTCTTGCGCAATTGGCCCTATGTTTGGAAGCTGGCAAATGCTGAAGTATCGAAAGTTAAAGGGAAAATTGCGATCGCGCCAATGCTTAGCAGTAGCGGGCAAACAGGCGGTTCTTGCTTGGGTGGTTGGGGTTGGGGAATTTCCAAAACCTCAAAACATCCCGAACAAGCTTGGCGGGCAATTCAATACCTTACCAGCGAGGAAACACAGCGCAAATTTATTTTAGAAACTGGATTAATTCCCAGTTACAAATCTCTGTTTACCGACAAGCAAATAGCTGCCAAATATCCCCATTACCCGCAACTGTTAAAAGTTGTAGAAAAGCCAGCTTTGCGACCGCCTTTGGCACAGTACGCCCAAGCTTCTGATATTTTGCAGCGCTATTTAAGTGCAGCTTTTACTGGCAGGATGAGTTCGGAAAAAGCGCTGAAAGCTGCTGCTAGCGAAACTCGCAATTTATTGGGTAGTTTGAAACCAGCCAAAGTTTCTTAACTTGAAGGGAGAAGGCTCGATCGAATCCACTTTAATCATATCTTTTTTAAGGAACCGCGAAGACGCGAAGAGCGCGAAGAGAAAGAGAAGATAAAGGAGGTCGCTTACCGGCAGGCAGAAACTGGGTTTTTCGCGACAGTATTCTAACTTCGCAGCAGATTCAGTAATAACCCGGTTTCTTTGGTCTTAACCAACGGGGAAATGAGGACAAATGAGGGTTTAAAACATGCAATTAGACAAGATGCGGCAGCGCGAACAAAGAACCGGATGGATATTAGTAGCACCAGCTTTGATAATTCTGCTGCTAGTATTTGCTTACCCAATTTTGCGTGCTTTTTGGCTGAGTTTGTTCGCGCAAAATCTCGGTACTGAATTAAAACTGGTTTTTTCCGGTTTCACGAATTACGGCCGAATGTTAAATGACGGGCGTTTCTGGCAGACTTTGTGGAACACGACTGTATTTACTGCCGCTTCCGTGTTGCTAGAATTAATTCTCGGCATGGCAATTGCTTTAGTCTTAAATCAATCCTTTAAAGGACGGGGTATAGTGCGGACAATTTCCCTGCTGCCTTGGGCGCTACCGACAGCGTTGATGGGGGTAGCTTGGGCGTGGATTTTTAACGACCAATACGGCGTCATTAACGATATTTTGATGCGCCTGGGATTGATTAAAACTAGCATTAGCTGGCTGGGAGATCCGACTTTGGCAATGATTGCTGTGATTGCGGCAGATGTGTGGAAAACTACGCCGTTTATTGCTTTGTTGTTGTTAGCCGGATTGCAGTCAATTCCCAGCGATTTGTACGAAGCCCACGCTATTGACGGTGCCAGTAGCTGGCAGAGTTTCCGTCAAGTTACCGTGCCGCTGCTGATGCCTCAAATTACGATCGCCCTATTATTTCGATTTGCTCAAGCTTTCGGCATTTTGACTTGATTCAAGTGATGACTGGAGGGGGACCTGCCGGGGGAACGGAGACAGTTTCTATCTATATTTACAGCACGGTAATGAGATATTTAGACTTTGGTTACGGTGCAGCATTAGTAGTATGTACTTTTTTGCTATTAGTAGCAGCAGTCGCGATCGGGGCTTATTTTCTATCGAGGGCAAGAGTAAATGTCGCTCAATGATTTAGATTTTAGATTTTAGATTTTAGATTTTAGATTGGGATTTTAGGATTGAACAATTTAACTTTCTTCCTTCTTCCTTCTTCCTTCTTCCTTCTTCCTTCGACTTAAGGAGCAAAAATAATGTCGATCGCCCGCCAACAACCCACCCAAAAAACCTTTGATATCCGACAATTAATCTTGCCAATATCTGCCATATTAATTGTCGCATACTTTCTCGCACCGATCGTCTGGCAAGTTCTGACTTCATTCAAAATCAATGCAGACATTTCTGCCATTCCCAACATCTACATACCCAGGCGAATTACTTTCGATCACTACATATCTCTATTTCAGCGCCGCCCTTTTGCCCTTTACATTTTAAATAGCGCTTTCGTGTCCGTTACTTCTACGTTGCTGTGTTTAACTGTCGGAGCTCCGGCAGCTTATGCTTTAGCGAGATTGCGCTTGTGGGGGGAAAGAATCATCCTGGCTGGTGTAACTATTGTAACGCTATTTCCGGCGGTACTGCTATTTTTAGGACTGCTGGAAATTGTCAAAGCATTGAATTTAGGAAATAATTATTTAGCCTTAATTATTCCCTACACAGCCATCAACCTGCCGCTGACAATTTTAGTAATGCGGAGTTTCTTTCAACAATTGCCAAAAGATTTAGAAGATGCGGCAAAAGTCGATGGCTACAACACCTTGCAAATGCTGTGGCAAATCGTCCTACCGATGACATTTCCAGCATTAGTGACAACAGGAATTTTGACCTTTATTTCCGCTTGGAATGAGTTTATATTTGCGCTGACATTTATGACTCGCGAATCGCTAAAAACAATTCCTGTAGCAACAGCACAACTCAGCGGGGCGTCAGTATTTGAAATTCCCTACGGTCCGATCGCGGCCGCTACTGTTTTGGGAACTTTACCCTTAGTTCTGTTAGTATTAGTATTCCAGCGACGCATCGTTCAAGGTTTAACAGCAGGTGCAGTAAAAGGATAGTTTTGAACTGGAATCGATCGAGCATTTATAACGATAATTACATCATATTACTTGCAATTCGATCGGAATTATTAAACCGCAGAGAACGCAGAGGACACAGAGAGAAGATGGGGGAGGTAGAGATGGGGAGAAGTTTTTCTAATGACTAATGACTAATGACTGATGACTGATGACAACTGTCAACTATCAACTATCAACTATCAACTATCAACTATCAACTATCAACTATTCCTTATCATGTCAAAACTACAACTTAAAAACCTCAATAAAACCTACGGCCCTAAAAACGTTCCCGTAAAAGACATTAGCTTAGATGTCAGCGAGGGAGAATTCCTAACTTTGCTGGGGCCTTCGGGATGCGGAAAATCGACGACGCTGCGATTAATTGCCGGATTGGAACAGCCGACAGCCGGCGAAATTAGAATCGGCGATCGCAATGTAACATACACTAAACCGGGCGATCGAAATATTGCAATGGTGTTTCAAAGTTACGCGCTTTACCCGCACCTGACGGTGTACGAAAATATGGCATCCAGCCTCAAACTTCGCAAAGTTTCTCGGGCAGAAATTGAAAGATTAGTAACAGAAGTTTCGCAAGCATTGGGATTGACAGAATTACTCGATCGCAAGCCCGGTAAACTATCAGGAGGACAGCGGCAACGAGTCGCCCTCGGCCGCGCTTTAGTCCGCCAGCCGGCGGTATTTTTGCTAGACGAACCTTTAAGCAATCTTGATGCTTTATTGCGGGAAAAAGTGAGGGCGGAACTCAAACAATTATTTGCCACGCAACAAGCCCCTGTCGTGTACGTAACTCACGATCAAACCGAAGCAATGACTCTCTCTACAAAAGTCGCAGTTCTTAACAGCGGTAACGTGCAGCAGCTAGATCCACCTCACTTAATTTATACTCGCCCTGCCAATCAGTTTGTAGCGGGTTTTGTGGGCAGCCCGCAAATGAATTTATTCGTGCTTAAATGCCAGGGAAATTTTGCAATGTTGGGCGATTTTCCCGTCAGATTGCCGGATTTGCCGACAATGCCACCAGATATTGTGCTGGGAATTCGCCCGGAACACGTCAGTTTGGTAGGGGAAACGGAGGCGGGAGAAACAGCAATTAAAGGCGATGTTTATTTAGTAGAAAATTTGGGAATGCAAAACTTAATTAGCATTCGAGTTAAAGGCGATGATTCACCGACGGTGCGCGCTTTGCTTCCGGGCGATAGACCTTGGAATTCTGATGCTGTCGAGTTGTTTTTCCCCCCTAATTCGATACATTGGTTTGATGTAAAAACGGGCGATCGCTTGCAATAATATTAGTTCGTAATTAGTTCGTAGTGAGGACTGAAGTCTGCAATATTCAGATCTTATACCATTCTCAGCAACCGGGTTTATGTCAACAACTGTGCCTAAAAACTAAGATTTTTCTTTCCTATTCCCGGTTTCTTGCTTAGTTTATTGAGAATACTGCCAGATCTCATTTTAATCCAACCTACAAATCTCTATCTTTGTGCTGACTAACACATTTTTTAATTATCGCTAATTTATCACTTTAGTCAGAGGTAGAAGTTATTTGATGCTGTTTAGATTGATAAATGTTGAAACACCATCAAAAAATAACTTACGGAGTATTGCTGAGATGAACTTAATTTCTAGTGCGATCGCCCGCATCAATGCGTTTTTTCAGAATTTGCAAGTCAAGCGTTTTATGGCAGTTGCTTTAGTCGGTTTGGTGCTGCTGACGGCAAATGTCGATGCGAGCAAATCTTACGGCATGAAATCTGACTCAAAATCCACTCTCAATGACCCCGACAGACCTCAAACAACTAGAGAATGGAAGCAAGAAGCTCGCGCAACTGAGGATGCGCCGGGTGAGAGAATTAAAAAGATAGGACAAGAATCAGGAGATGCGCTGAAAGAATTTGGGCAAATGTATCAAGACACTGCTAAAAGAAGCGCGCAGGAATTAAAGGACAATTAAAAAACTTTTCGGAGTGAGAACTTCATTCCGCAGATTCAAAGGAATTTAATCCTCACTACAAACTAAGCCGATTGCGGTCGATCGACCGGACGTGATATCATGTCATTTCCGGTCGATCGCTCTAGGTCTGCAATGATAAATAAAAATCTCCACAGCCTCGTCCTGGCGGGCTTGCTGTTCGTCGTTCCTGTTTTGCCTCCCGCAGTTGCACGGGCAGGACAGACGGCAATTTCTGACGCTAACACCAGCCAAAAAAACTTTCTCAAAGATGAACTGTATTTTGGCTTAAGCAAACTAAATGGCGAGACAGTTTCTGAATCAGAATGGCAGGAATTTGTCAAGGAAATTATTACCCCTCGGTTTCGAGAAGGACTAACCGTTTTAGATGGTTCCGGGCAGTTTCTCAACAGTGCGGGAATTCTGATTCGCGAAAAATCTAAAATAGTCATTTTAATTTATGAAAGCAGCGCGGAAAAAGAGGGCGCTGTTAATGAAATTATTGAAACTTACAAGCGCAGGTTTCAGCAGGAGTCTGTCCTGCGGACAACCACCGAAGTTAAGGTTTCTTTCTGATGCGCTCAGAAAATCGCTGTACTTATGATATTATTTGCAGTAATCTAGGTCATACCCTTAAAGAAAGTTAGGGTGCGCGCGCTAGCAAGATTGTAATTTTTGGGATATTGTTTTTTGGGTATCGATCGCACACTGCAAAAAACTCGCAAGCATAACCTGTTGGGGAGATAGCAAAAAAATGACGAACGATGACGATCGAAAATCTGAACCGCCCGAAAGCGAAGATGTAAAAAATTTGGACGGCATGGCAAAAGCTTTTATTGTGAATGTAGCTTGGTCTTATGCAGAAGCGTTAGAACGCAGCAAGCGCGCTAAAAACAAACAGAAACCCGCCCCTGAATCGCAACCGCAATCTCAAGTAGAAAAAGCCGATAGTTCTCCAGAAAGCGAACCGTAAAACCGATAAAAAATAAGTTATTCGATCGATAGGGAGCATTTTCGGTCGCGGTTGAAAGCAATCAGCAGTTATCTGTTTTGAGGTCAGAAAAATTCACTCAAAACAGCGAGCTGTTCCGATATAGGGGGATTTGGAGCGATCGAGAATTGGGTGCATTCCCCAAATCAAAGCAATTTGTCCGGGATTTTACCTCAGAGTATTTCCATCTCTAAAAGGGATCTAGACTAAGATAATGTACGGTTTTGCCGTTACAGTGTACAAAAGAAATAACCAAATTTGAGATCGGTCTCATGTCTAATTTAAAAATGATTGGCAAAGCGATCGCAGGTGGCCTTTGCTTCGGCATCCTCGCCAGCTTCAACGCTTCACCGGGTCCCGCGTCCGCATCCGCACCAATAATTTCCCAAACAGCAGCCCCGGACACCAGCAACATCGACAAACAACTCCTCGGCCAGTGGCAAGGAACAGTCCCCTCGGGTCAGTCTTTCACCTTCGTGTTCGCCCCCGAAGGCAAATTGTTTCTCATGGCTAAAGGTCCAGACGGGGCAACTCGGGCAAAAGAAATGAGGTACAAAGTAAATTTTGGTGCCAAACCGATGCACTTGGATGTCGGCTTGAGCAATACTGAAACAGTCGAGACAGTCTTTGAACTGACTGGCGAACGCCAAATGCGCCTCCAGTTGGAAGGTACAAATCCCGGAAAGCCAAGACCCGATGCCTTGAACGATAAGGCAACAGAGTTTAAAAAGGTATCTGAGACAACTGCACTGCCTGCAGACGCCCAGATAATAGGTTTTTAAAGGTCATTCTTTTTAGGTGATAGGTTTTAGGTGATAGGTTTTAGGTGATAGGTTTTTTCTAACACCTCCATCCACTGCCGAGCACCTACCACCAACTACCACCAAATACCTACCACCTACTTCTTCCCTCTTCCCTCTTCCCTCTTCCTTCTTCCTTCTTCCTTCTTCCTTCTTCCTATGAACGAAACCGTCCTCGAAGTTCGCAACCTGCGGGTTCAATTTCAATCTGCGGATGCAGGCAACGCCGCTGCAACAGTCAAAGCAGTTGACGGCATTTCCTTTGAGGTCAAGCGAGGGCAAACCCTGGGAATTGTGGGAGAATCGGGCTCGGGAAAATCCGTCACTTCCCTCGCTGTTATGGGTTTGCTGCCGAGTTCGACTGCCAGGATTTCGGGAGAAATTTGGTTTACTTCGGCAGCAGGGGGAAACCAACCGGTGAATCTGCTGGGAATGCCGGAAAAGGAAAAACAAAAATATCGCGGCAGTCAAATTGCGACAATTTTTCAAGAGCCGATGAGTTCGCTCAATCCGGTTTACACCATCGGGTTTCAACTGACGGAAGCGATTTGCCTCCACCAAAAGGTGTCGGAGTCAGAAGCAAGGCGGTTGGCCGCTTCTCTACTGCAAGAGGTGAAGTTGCTGCCCGGTGACGAAGAACTCCGACAATGGTGTTTGGCGGCCCGGCCCTCCCGAACCGAACCCGCCCCAGAGGAATTGGGGAAAGACGATGAGGAAGAATTGAGGCGGCTGGTCAACGAGCAAAAACAGACTATGCTCGATCGATATCCCCACCAACTATCTGGAGGTCAAATCCAGCGGGTGACGATCGCGATGGCGATTTCTTGCAATCCAACTTTATTAATTGCGGACGAACCGACCACGGCTTTAGACGTTACCGTACAAGCAACTATTTTATCCCTGCTGCGGGAATTGCGGGACTCTAGAAACATGGCAATGATTTTTATTACCCACGATTTGGGAGTAATTGCCGAAATTGCCGATGCCGTAGCGGTGATGTACCGGGGCAAAATTGTTGAGTTGGCTACCGTAGAACAAATTTTTAGCAATCCCCAACATCCCTACACCAAAGGTTTGCTAGCTTGCCGCCCGACTCTCGACCGACAACTGCGCCGCTTGCCCACGGTTGCCGATTTTATGGAAGTTAGAGAAAATCCTAACGGCGAATTAATAATTATTGAAAAAAACCTCGATTTAGACGGTGACAGCAGCGCGGGAAATTCGGTTTTTGCTGGGGGGAAATCGCCCAGATTGCCGCATATTTCCGGCCCTTTGCTAGCTGTAAATAACTTGCGGGTAGGTTTTCCAGTCCAGGGAATGTTTGGAGAAACTAAACGCTTGTTTATGGCGGTAAACGATATTTCTTTTGAGGTTTATCCGGGCGAAACTTTGGGTTTGGTCGGAGAGTCGGGCTGTGGCAAATCTACGTTAGCAAGGGCCCTGTTGCAATTAATTCCGATTCGCAGCGGTAAAGTGTTTTTTGAAGGTCAAGAAATTACGCCTCCTCCCCGCAGCAATTCGACAGGGTGGCTGGCTAATTACCGCTTACAGAAACAGTACGCGCGCAAGTTGCGGTGGTTGCGCCGGGATATGCAAATTATTTTTCAAGACCCGTTTAGTTCTCTCGACCCCCGCATGAGTGTGGGGGCGGCGGTGATGGAACCGATGGTGATTCACCGGTTTGGTAAGAGTCAGAAAGAACAGGTCGATCGGGCGGCTTATTTGTTGGATAGAGTGGGTTTGAATCCCGATTTTATGCGACGCTACCCTCACGAGTTTTCCGGCGGCCAGCGGCAGCGAATTTGCATCGCTAGGGCTTTGGCTTTGAATCCGAAATTTATTATTTGCGATGAGTCGGTTTCGGCTTTGGATGTTTCAGTACAAGCGCAAGTTTTAAATTTGCTCAAAGAGTTGCAAAATGAGTTCGGATTGACTTATATTTTTATTTCTCACGATTTGAGCGTGGTGAAGTTTATGAGCGATCGGGCGATCGTCATGAACAAAGGTAAAATTGAGGAAATGGGGACGGCAGAACGCATTTACCGGCAGCCGCAGCAAGCTTACACGCGACAGTTAATTGCTGCGATTCCTGCGGGGAATTTGGAGAGAATTCGCCAACAGCAATCGGGACGTTCTGCTGCTGCGGTGACTGCTGTGCCGGTATCGCCTGCAGATGAATCGCAATCGGCTTGAGAACAAGACGATTTTAGATTTTAGATTTTAGATTGCTGGAGATTGGGGATTATTAAGATTGGAGATTTGAGGTTTCAACCGCCTCCTTCTGAAGGGGCGGGAAACATCGATTTAACTCACGCGCTTAATTCCCGGTGGCGTCCAAGTGCCGTCGAGGGCGGTAGCCCCCGGCCAGTAAATGCGCATTGTCAAGTTAAAGTCCCCCGGAGGCGCGGGCAGCCAATTCGACTGCAACGCCGCATCTGTAGGTGCATTTTGGATATAAATATCCAGCGAACCGTCAGCATTGTACTGCAACGAATCTCGATCGCCCAAAGCATACCGATTTAAAGAATTTTCCACCAACAAGCGATCGCCGTCATACATAGTCACAGACCAAAAAGCTTGACTCGGTGGAAATTCTCCGGGCCCAAACCTCAACACGTACTTGTTGGTACCGTTGAGCGGCTGACCGTCGCGATCGCTGTAAGCTGTAGGGTATAGCGCATCAGCATCCAGATTCGCACCCAAACCTACCAAACCAACGACGGCCCGCTTCAAGTATTCCGTGCCGTAGTCCCCCAAGCCGCCAGAAATCGTCCAACCCTCAACTGCATCGCTTTCACCGCTAGCCGCTGTAGAAATAATTTTTTGCGCCGCGGGTACGGCCCTTTCTAAACCTCGCGCTGCTGCGAAAGATAGGGCATCAAAATCAAATGTTTGGGTTGGTGCCAAACCAAAAGGCTCAAAAGTCGCTACCAGGGGCGCATCGGCTGCTGTCGGCGGATTGCTCTTCATCAGTTGGTTGAGCTTGGTATAAAAACTATCTGCTGACAAGCCGGCCACTTGAACCGGCGGCGGCGGAGTTGTTCCCGGAGGAGCCGGAACAGTTGCAGGTGCTGGCGGGATATTTCCACTCGCCCAATTACTTAAAGGTATGAGTCGGTATTTATCCTGAATTGCTGTTACATTTGGCAGGTCGGCAACGCCATCGACGCGGGTGCGCCCGACGATCCAAACAAGATTGGTGGGCGATCGCACTTCACCCAAACCGGGGGGTAAAGTTCCCTGCCAGTTGGGCCCGACGATCGCGGCGGCCCTGGTGCTGTACCGGTAGTCCGATTTCCCGGAGAATCAAACACGTTCGTCCAAGCATCCAGAGTGGGCATCAGGTAATAGCGTCCCGCCATATCCGGCCTCTGCAGGACGATCGGCTCTTTGGTTAAATCCAACCAGGCTGTGGAATAGAGAGTATCGACATTCGGTGCGACAACATCTTTAAAGGATGGATTGGGAAACTGACGCACGTGGGCAAATTGATTTACCGGCGCGCGGCCGGCTCCATCCGGTGCTGCAACGGCGGTGGAGACTTCTTGGGTTGTTGCCATCAGTACCAGCGGGTAGCCGTAGACATAGGCTTTGATGCCGGTAGCAAAAGCTTGCATTTCTCTGTCTCGCTGGATTTTGGCAGCAGCAGCATCAGCTTCCGAGGCCGGGCGGCGACCTAGAGTCAGTTGGTAGGTAGCCGTAGGGAAAGTTGCTAAAGGTCGATCGCCCTGTTGCAAAATTGAGTTGCCGGTAATTTGACTGAGGGGCTGTTGCTTAACTCGCACGAAATACTCGCCGGGAGTTAGCGTCAGCGATCGAATCGCCTCAGAATTAGTATTACTTTGTTCCGAGGATGCGATCGCTTCATCCTCGCCTAAATCGCCATCTCCATTCAAATCTTGCATCACGGCTAAGTCCACATCTGCCGCGTTTTGCCAGCCGTTTAAGCTCAAATCTACATCAGTGGGCCGATCGAGTTCGAGGCGGTAAATATCCTGACGGTTGTTGCTGCCTAAGCTTCCTGTCAACTGAATCTCGCCACTTTCCCCGCCCAAATGGCGCGCGCCAGCGTCAGTATTATCGATCGCGGCGGCAAGAGGTACGATGCGATCGCCCACTTCTGCAGGTTTCACTTTCTCCAATACAGCCAAAATACTGTTGTTATCCCGCAACCGCAGCAGCGTGTCGTTTCCGCTGGCTTCCACAAGCAATCGATCGCCCGTCAAGCCATCGGTGAGTGCGATCGCATCTCCCGCCAGCGAGTTAAAATCGACAATGCGATCGGCGCGATCGACTGTGACGACTGCTGCATCCGGCGCGATCGCAAATACGTCGGCCCCCGGCCCGCCCAACAAGCGATCGCGCCCCGATCCGCCGATGAGGACATCATCCCCCGGCCCGCCCTGCAATTCATCATCGCCCGCACCACCGCGCAGCCAATCCCCACCGCGATCGCCCGCCAGCGAGTCGTTTCCAATACCGCCAGCAAGTTCGTCGCTACCCGATCCGCCGCGAATCGTATCCGCGCCCTCTTGCCCGAAAAGTCGATCGGCCCCGCGATTGCCAAAAATGCGATCGGCAATTGGCGAACCTTGAATCGTATCGTTTCCCCCCAAACCGCTAACACCTAACAATCCGTTAGGGAGTCCGCTAACAGGAATTTGAAACGCATCGGCTTCCGGAGTTAGGTTTAAGAAATCTACCATAGTAAAATTGATGTCAGACAACAGACAAAATGGCAAAAAAAGAGATCGAGCTTGCTGGATGTTGGATGTTTTCCATAAAATATCCAATTTTGCTTGAGCCGAACGTTAATACTTTAACATGATATCTTTCGAGATTTTGCCGTTACTGTATTTGCGTATTAACACTTAGTTTTACCTAAATGTTGACGGCGAATTTTAATAATTACTGTCAGGGGTTTCAATTAAGTAAGTACCAGGCAAATTCCTACCGATGTGATATTCCAACGATTATCTCAAGCGATCTGCTGCTCGATTTGAACGAGGCGATCTGCAGGGGGCAATATCAGATTACAATGAAGCAATTCGCCTCAATTCTAACTTGGCAATTGCCTAGAGTAATCGAGGTATTGCTCGCAACGAAATGGGAGATAAACAAGGTACAGACAACACTCATAAAATTGCAGCAATAGTAGGGTGCGCACTGCGCACCTTACTCCTAAAACCAGCAATAGTAGGGCGCACCTTACCTCTCAAACCAGCGCTTTTTCAATTTCTTTAAGTTCGATCGCTTCAAATTTTCCACCAACTGCCGCAACTGACTCAAATTCCCCGTTTCACCGCCGTACTTCCAGCGCACGTAAGCTTGCGAAACTTCGTCAATTACTTCTGCTTCATCAATCGTCCGATCGCGCTTCATAGCTGCAGCATACTCCAAAGGCGTTTGAGCGCGAGGTTTGGCAAGACCCCTCCCCGCCAAATCCTTTAGCATTTCCTGATAAATTCCCTCTACAGGCGGCAGCTTCGCCAGCCAGCGGCGGTAGCGCCATTTCCGCCACTGTTCCCACAGCAACCAACCGATAAAACTGATTCCGATCGCTGCAATTAAACCGCTAAATAGCCCCACCCAACCCCTAGAAAACTGCGCCCAAAACCATCCCAAAATTAAAGCGAACCAGCCAATTAACCACCCAACTAATGACTCCAAACTACTTCTTAAAGGAGTCGGCAACCAGCCCGCTACCCACTTCCAGAAGGATTCCAGCGCGCTAAAAGTTTGGTTGTCTTCCACCGACGGCGGAATCAAAGGATAGCCGGGAATTGGATTGAATGCAAACCAACCGTACCGGGGAAAATACACCTCGGTCATCAAGAAAGCATCGGTATTTTTAACAATATACAAACCCGTAAACGGATTGAACTCTCCGGTATCGAAGCCGCCAATCAACCGCGCCGGAATCCCGATCGACCGCAGCATAATTGTCAGTACCGTCGAAAAATGGTCGGGATATCCACCTGTCACCTTTTGTCCCGGCGGACTGTTTTTATAACCGAACAGAAAAGCCTCTACTAAATCTTCAGTTTCTTCTAAATAAGGCAGTTGTTTTTCTATTTTGTAATTCGGATTTTGCTTTAAATATTGAGCCAAATACAAGGCTTTTTCGTAAGGAGAGTCGATCGGTCTTTCTGACTGGGAAACTCTCGTTCTCGCCGCCAAGATTTCCTCAGTTTTCTTTCTTACTTTTGCTGCAATTTTTGGCGGTACATCTAAATAAAACCTGCGGACGCTTTTCGGGTAATCAGTGCCGGCCAGTCCTAAAGAAGTTCGATCGCGCAAAGGCACGTTAGAAATTACCGTATAAGTCAAACCCTCCGCCAATTCCACGGGCGATCGCAAGCCACCCTCCGCATCAATTGCCACCTCTGGAGTCGGAAAATAAAGTTCCCTCGGCTTGGACAAAGCCGGAATCAAATTCGGCAATTGAGAAACAATTGTATAACTTTGAATTACTTCTTGAGTCTGGGGCGCATTGGGAAACGGATTCAAATAAAATTGATAGGACCAACGCGGTCTAGTTAACTTAAAAGCTTCGTCATTGCGAGAGATTTCCCAACCCTGACCGGTATATTTGTCAAACCCCAAAACCCTCCAAAAACCTGCCGCTTGCGATCGCACTCGCATCACCACTTCCGGTTTCATTTCACCCCGCAAATTTTGATTGATCCGCTGGTTGAAACCGTAATAAAAGTAGAATCTACTTCTCCCGGGCCGCTGTCTGGATTTCTCCCACTACCTCCGCCTGTCCCTTGTTGATTTCCTCCCCTGACATAACCCGGATTGAGAATGCTGCGGGAATCAAATTCGCCTTGATATTCGATCGGAGCACTGACAGGAAAAGTCCGCAATTGATAGCCGGGGAGGCGCGGTAAAAACGCAAAAATTGTCAGCCCCAATCCAACTATTACCACCAGCAGCCCAGCAAAATACTTGGGAGATAAAGTAGCAGCAAATAGCGACCAGTTGCGATTTTTTACTTTTCCTTCTACCTTTGGTTTGGTATTTTCTCCTGAATCAAGTCCCAAGCGCGATCGATAGTCCAATACCAAAGTCGGAATCGCTAAAGCCAAAAACAGCAGCAGCAGCGGTCCGAAGGTTAGTGTTTGGCTGACAGTCCCCGCTACTCCCAACAGAATCAGTCCGATTACCATCGAGTAGCCTAAATCTTTGCGGCGGGGCAAATCGAAACTGTGCAAAACTTGCAGTTGAATTAACAATTGCGCCAAAACTAAGCGCGTATCGTTCAATTCTTGCACCAAGCGGGTAAAGAAAGCGAACAACGCCACCAGCATTCCAATAGCTATGCAGAACTTAACAGCTACATTGCGATCGCGGCGGCGATACCAACTCCAAGTTGCTCCCACAATACTAACAGGAACAGCCCAAAGATTCTGGACCTCTTCCACAGCAACGTCAGTAGCTACAATTCCCACAATTACTAACAACTGCACCAGGATTCGCAGCAGCAAAGAATCCTCTGTCACCGGCGGAGGCATTGCCTCTATTTGCTGCCACAGTTTCCCCAAAACAGGTAAGTTTCGCAAGTTGTTAGATGCCATCGATCGATTTTAGATTTTAGATTTTAGATTTGGAGATTGACGATTTGTAGATTTGCAGATTGACAGATTTGCAGACTAACGATTTGGAGATTTACTCTCAACTGTCAACTCTCAACTCTCAACTATCAACTGTCAACTGTCAACTCTCAACTGTTTAGCTTTCCCGAGTGGGTCGAATAGCAAACATCAGAGGTCGATCGTCAAAGTTTTGGAATCCAACTTCTAGCGAATAAATCTTATCGGGTTGCGGGTCAAACAATTCCACGCTCAAATGACCGGAATTCGGGCGATGGGCAGTGGCTTCGGCATTGCCTCCCCTGAGTTCCAAACTGCCTCCTCCCGGCAATTGGCACTCAACTCTTAAAGACGGAATCCGCTTTTGGGTGTCTGCATTCGAGAGGTATTGAGCCTCCAGAGTCAGCGCGCCCAAACCAGTCAGCCACTCCCGCGACACCGGCTCTCGATCGACCGGACAATTTAAAGTTAGAGAATCAATAATTTCTCGGGCGGCTAACAGCGACAGTACCATTTGTTGGTCTGTTGTTGCCGCTTCGTAATTGGGAAAATCTTCTAAATCAATTCCCCGCGTGGAACCTCTGAGCACTAAACCTGCTAATTCGTTGAGTTCGTCAGATTGGCCGGGAAACAAGCCATCTACAGCACGAACCAACTTCGAGCCTTCCCGCAGCGACGACATTACCAGTTCCTGACAGGGTTCTAGCAGTTGAGCAAAAACCCCTTGGGCAATGGGAATTGGCAGCCGCCCCCATCTCAAATTTTGCCACTGGGGGGTCCAGAGGTGCAGGGGGGGAACCCATTCACGGGCTACATCGTCTGGGTAATCCAAGTCGTAATTTCTCAATTCTGTTTCCCAGGGAAACAGAGGCGGGTTAGACTCAATTTCGGCTTTAAGCCTTTCTTTCAATAAAGTCTGAAAACGATCTTGCACGGTCGGTATTTCTCCAAAAATCATCATCGGTTGTACGGGCTCGTTATTGTGCGCCCCTACTCGATCGTCAAGTAGGGTATCGTTAGGATCTGGTTCGTCCCATTCCCAGTATTCCACCCCGGAATTCTCTTCGCCGTCATCCCACCCCTGAGGGCGAGGCGGCGGGCTGAGGTTTTCGTCATCCTCGCTATTAGCTTTGGCTTTTGGCTGACCTAATATCCAATCTAAAAAATGACGCTCGAAAGCCTCCGCATCCCTGTTCGTTTCGTTATTCATCACTAGATGCCCCTTCTCCGGAATCTGAACGATTGCGCAATTCCCAGGCAAGTTCCAGCAACTTAAACCACCGTTTCTGTACCTGGGCAGCCGTAATGCCGAGATTTTGTGAGATCTCTGAATCTGATAGTCCCTGCTGCTTCAACTTTAGCAAACGCTGTCCCTCCGGGCCAATTTGCTCGCCAAAGGTTTGCCACTGGGCCGGCAGCAAACCGAGATTTCTCTCTAAGTCTGCTTCTAGCCACTCGTGAACTAATTCCCAGCGATGGGACATGGCAAACCTAAGCAAGTGATATTTGAAGCGCTGCTGCAAATAGTCTCTCTGGCGGGGAGTTACGCCCAGAATTGCTTCTATTTCATTGGTTGGTAAATCTTGCAAGCGCAGTACGAAATAATCGGCACAGTCTTGTTGGTTGCGTTCTTTTAAGTAAGCAATTAATTCATCAGTTACGTTTTGCCGCAGTGAGTCTGACTCTTCCCCGTTAGAGGTATTTGAGGCCATTCCTTGTCTGGCCATCGCCTCCCGTACCGAGTGTACCGACGCATCGTTCCAAGTTCGATCGGAATCTGTAGCCCCCCCGTCGGCAGCTTGTTCCATATCTACGGAGGTTTCTTTGGGTTGCTGCTGCGAAAAGGTTTGGGCCCGCAAAATAATTAGCTGCTGGCTGCGGTTGCGGGGCAGGGGGATGCGCCGCTTGCCGAAGCGTTCTGTAAATGCCATGTACTCTGCTAGTTCCAGCCTGGTACGGGGACTGTAGGTTGCTGGCAGTTGCGTTTCCCGCCGGAATCCATTTAAGGCTTCGAGATAGAATCCCTGTAGAAAGTCTTTGATCAGCTCGATCCGCCCTTGATAGCTGGACTGCACTTGGGGTGGAGTGATGTAGCGGTAGACAATTGCACTGAGGGTGCTGTGCAGTTCTACTCGCCCACTGGAGCCTAAATTGTAATAGTGAAGGCACTGCTGCAAGCGGTGCTGGGCGAGACTCAAGGCCGCAGCTTCTACGTCTCCGGAATCTTGAATTCGCTGGCTTTCGGTGCATATCCTGTTGACTTCTGCTGCGAGTCGTCCTGCTACATCCCGGCAGTTCTGCTCAGACGCGCGAGTGGACTTTTTAAGTTCGTCTAGCAGCAGTTGAAAGATGGTTTCCACGCTGTGGCAGATTTCCCGCATGATTGTTAACTTCTAACATTGAACGTAGCATACCTTTGACCGCAATAGACTGTTGAGTGCAAAAAGTTGTTTCTCGTGAGACTCAGGAAGCTGCATCTATCTGCAGGCGGATTGCCCGGAGCGTGGTTAGATCGAAATAGGGGTTTTAGCAAGATCGAACCCGCACTCTTTTTAATAAATTTCCGATTCTCGACTTCATGACAGTAATACCGCACCGCGCTAATTTTTTGCAAGACCGCGATCGACTGCATCAATTTTTGTTAGATTGCCAGCAGTCTTTAACTGAAAAAGATCGCACAAAAATAGTTAGTATTTCTCAGGAGATTTACCCCACCGATCCGCTGGCTTTACTGCAAGAAATTTCCGCACCGCAGCAGCGGCACTTTTATTTTGAAAAAAGAGACCCGATCGCGGGCAAAAGTTTTGCGATCGCGGCTCTTGATTCGGCTATCCATTTTACTGCTGCCGGAACAGAGCGATTTGTCCTAGCTCAAAATTTTATTCGCTCTTGCCTCGCCAGCACGATCGCGATCGGTGCGGAACGCTTGCCCTTCAGCGGACCTCACTTTTTTTGCGGCTTTGCTTTTTTTGATGAGAATATTTCTGTTAATTCTTACTTTCCGCCGGCTACTGTATTTTTACCCCAATGGCAGATAGCTCGACTGCAAGATACTTGCACGATCGTCGCTAATGCAGTTGTAAAAAAAGATCTAAACCTGAAAATAATTACTGAAAATATTTGGGAAACTTTTGAAAAAATTACCGCTCGTAAATTCTGTCGGTTGAGGATTGCCAACGGCAGTTCCATATCCCTGAAACAAATTCCCGTGAATGATGCCAGTCAATTTAAAACATCTGTCAAGTCAGCGTTAGAATCGATCGAATCTCAATATCTGAGTAAAATAGTTTTGTCCCAAGCAATAAATGTCATTTCCCAAACTCCTTTTAGTTTAATAGATTCCTTAAATAATTTGCGCCTGAGTTACCCCGGTTGCTATGTATTTTCCACCAGCAACGGCAAAGGTCAAAATTTTATCGGTGCCAGTCCAGAACGCTTGGTTAGCATTCACAACAATCGGCTAGCAACAGATGCTTTAGCTGGTTCTGGACCGAGGGGCAAAACTGAAGCTGAAGATGCAAAATTAGCCGTGGGTTTGCTCGAAAGCGAAAAAGATCTGAGAGAACACCGAGTTGTCATAGATTTTATTGCCGATCGACTGTACAATTTGGGTATAACTCCCGAATTTTCTCCCCAACCAAGACTGCTACAACTGTCAAACATTCAGCATTTATGGACGCCCGTAACAGCTAAAATTCCTCCAAATATTCATCTTTTAAAAATTTTATCTCAACTGCATCCAACCCCAGCAGTAGCGGGATTGCCGAGAGATAATGCTTTAGAACAAATTCGGCGCTGGGAAAGCTGCGATCGCTCTCTTTATGCAGCACCTTTGGGCTGGATAGATCGCCGGGGAAATGGCGAGTTTGCTGTCGGCATTCGCTCGGCTTTAATCGACGGTTCTCGGGCTATACTTTATGCTGGTGCTGGAATTGTAGCCGGTTCGGAACCCGATAAAGAATTAGCAGAAATTCAACTTAAATTGCAGGCACTGCTCGATGCTTTAGTTTAGAAATAATGATAGATTTTCGGAATCCAAATACTCTCTGGTCTTCCATATTAGCAGAAACCTTGCAGCGGCTGGGATTGACTGCAGCAGTAATTTGTCCTGGCTCTCGATCGGCCCCGCTAACTATTGCTTTTGCCCAAAACAGCCAAATAGAATCCATTCCCGTCCTCGACGAGCGATCGGCCAGTTTTTTTGCTTTAGGAATTGCTAAAAAATCGGGTTTGCCAGTTGCTCTTATTTGCACGTCTGGAACTGCTGCAGCTAACTTTTTTCCTGCTATAATTGAAGCGAGAGAAAGCCGCATTCCGCTGCTGATTTTTACGGCCGATCGACCTCCAGAATTGCGCGATTGCCATGCCGGACAGGCGATCGATCAAGTTAAAATTTACGGCAATTATCCCAACTGGCAAGCTGAATTAGCTTTGCCATCTACAGACATGGGAATGTTAGGCTATTTGCGGCAAACAATCCTGTATGCTTGGGAGCGATCGCTCTTGCCAACTCCCGGCCCGGTTCACCTCAACATTCCCTTGCGCGACCCCCTAGTACCAGTTCCAGATCTTGCTGTAGAATCTTTAAAATCGCAATTTAATTCAGATGATTTTTTGCGGGAATAGAACGGATTTTTCCCGATAAAAGTTTGACATTTCCCTTGTTAACCTGGGGCAAAGAAAGTCTCATAAAACAATGGCATAAATGCGAGCGAGGAATTATTATTGCAGGAGTTACCCAGCCGCAGAATCCCGAAAAGTATTGCAGGGCGATCGGCCGCATTTCTCAACTCTTAAACTGGCCTGTTTTAGCAGAAGCATTATCTCCTGTCAGAAACTACGCTTCCCTCAACCCTTACCTAATTTCAACCTACGATTTAATCCTGCGCAACCAGCAATTAGCAGAGCAATTAACCCCAGAAATTGTCATTCAAATCGGAGACTTTCCCACCAGTAAACAACTGCGATCGTGGTTGAATAAAACGCAATCCAAACGGTATATAATTGACCCCACCTACCACAATTTAGACCCCCTGCATGGCAACACAATTCACTTGCGAACATCCGTAGAAAATATTGCTGCCATATTCCCTCAAATCCCCTCCCTGAATCCAGCAGGAGAGATTCTCCTTTCCTCCATTAGCAAGGGGGGGTTTCTGCAATTGTGGTGCGACGCCGAAGCCAAAATCAGACAAGCAATTGACGGGAAAATGGCAGCAACTAACAGCATAATTGAACCCAAGGTTTCTTGGCTGCTGTCTCAAATTTTACCGCCACAAACACCGATATTTATTGCTAACAGTATGCCCGTCAGAGATGTAGAATTTTTTTGGAAACCTAATAACTTAGAAATTCAGCCTTTTTTCAATCGCGGTGCTAACGGCATCGACGGAACATTATCCACAGCTTTGGGAATTGCCCACAGATATCGCAGCAGCATCCTGTTAACAGGAGATTTAGCACTTTTGCACGACACGAACGGCTTTTTAATTAACAATAAATTTGTCGGTCATCTGACAATTATTTTAATCAATAACAACGGCGGCGGGATTTTTGAACTGCTACCTGTAGCTAAATTTGACCCGCCCTTTGAAGATTTTTTTGCCACACCTCAGAATATCAACTTCGATCGCTTGTGCGCGACTTATGCGGTCGATCGAGAATTAATCGATCGTTGGGAAAAGTTAAAACAAAAATTGAATCCGCTGCCAACTAGCGGCATCCGCGTTTTAGAATTGGCAACGGATAGGAAATTTGATGCTAAATGGCGTCAAGAACAATTTTTAGGTTTGTAAGTAAGTCGGCGTGAATATTTATCGTTGGGGTCAGGTAGGAGTCAGAAGTCAGGAGACAGGAGTCAAGAGGGTTTGGGGTATAGCCGAGTCAGCAACAGTTGAATTTCTTGCTTTTCATCCGTAGAAAGACCTTTGATTACTTCGACTACATCATTAAGCGTCATCATTTACCAAGCCTCACGGTACTGACCTACTTTTAATCATGCCATAGCAACGCCCCGAAGATTACTTATACCCCAGTCGTAATTTTATGCCAATTGAACTCTCAGAACCCCTCCAACAAGCTCTTGTTGCCTCAAACTAATCAAAGAAACTGGGTTTTTGGCTGCATCTACAAGGCGTAGCAAATAATTCTCGAAATCACCCGGTTTCTGACCACACTAGAACCTATTAAAAACCTCGCGATCGACTATAAACGATCGACTATCAACTCTCAACTCCCGAACAACTCTCAACTATTTAACCCCTTTCCAGCCACGCCCGCATTTTACCAGGATTCAGCAAACCGCAAGGATCGATCGATTCTTTAAACTGCAACTGTTCCAAATTAACGCTCTTCATCCCTCCATCTTCTAGTATATAAGTGTGGGGATTAGCAATCAGCGCGCCTCGCTCTTCGTGGTAGCGAATAATTTCATTCAGTCGCGCTTCTGTAGTGTACCTCACTAATTGCAAAGCCGCCGCGATCGCCCGCCCGTTCATCCGCAAAAACTCCAAATGCACCATCACTTCATCCCCGTAATAATCGTACAGTTCCTCAACTAATTGCAAACCTTTATCTGGGGGATAAATCGTTTGCAAATAAGTTAGAGACGGATCGGCGCTGCGGGCGTGCAGAGTTGTATGATTCCAAGTATATTCGGCAATCGCCGCCCCTTTGCTCGCTTCTTGCGCGCTTTTTTGATAGCAAACTGTCCCCTGATATTCGCGTACCAAATCTTGCAGCGGTTCCAAACAAGATTCTGCTACCATTAATAAAGCGCAGTGTTTGCCTTCAGGAATTACCTCGCGGAAAGCAGCAAAATAAGCAGGAATCGGCCAAGCACAAACACAAATTAATTTTTTAATAATTCCATCAGCATCCCCCAAAGCTTGACCGAACTTTGCCGAGGTCATAAAATCGTCAAAAGCAACGATGATTTCTGCCCAAGGATAAGCAGGGGCGAGGGGAATTTCTAACTCGGTAATAATGCCATTTGTACCGTAGGCGTGATTGACTTTTTGCACTTCATCGCCCCGCAATTCGATCGCGCGCGGTTCCTCTTCCATTGTAACTACTCGCACGGCATGAAGATTGCCCCGATCGCGCAATTGTCCGTAAGTTATCGAACCGATTCCCCCGCTACCGCCGCCGATAAATCCGCCAATTGTTGCGGTGCGGTAAGTTGAGGGAACCATCCGCAATTCCCAACCGATTTCTCTGGCTTGTTTGTCAAAAACTGACATTTTTACTCCCGGTTCTACGCAGGCTAAACCGGGTTTTATCCAGCGAATTTGATTCATTTTAGTGGTATCTAAAATGACGCCGCCATTTAGCGGAATGCACTGTCCGTAATTGCCAGTTCCCGCACCCCTAACTGTCAGGGGAATTTGCTGTTTGACGCAGGCTGCTGCGACGCGCAAAACTTCGGCTTCGCTGGCGGGACGGACGACTAAATCTCCGATTTTATTACTTAAGATGGGTTGCAAAACTGGGCTGAAGTGGTAATAGTCTTGAGATAGTTTGGCAACTTGCGCGCGATCGCGAATTATTTCGATTCCCGAAAGTTCGGAACAAAAGGCATCCCAGTCTGTATTTTGCATAACTGTTTCAGTCATTTTGAAGGAAGAAGGAAGAAGGAAGAAGGAAGAAGGAGGAAAACTAAAGCCAGATGTGAGTTCAACCCCATTGGTAACAAGTTAAGCTTGGATGGCAATTGTCAAGGGTATTTCAGAAGATGCTTCAAAGAAAAAGCAGTCAGACCCTCGCTGTCGTTCGGGGAAAGGTGCCACAATTAACTTAACGTTGGGTTT
>JAAUPF010000340.1 GCA_012034575.1 Richelia sp. CSU_2_1
AGAGAGAGAGAAGAAGAAGGAAGAAGGAAGAAGGAAGAGGGGGAGTTTTAAGTTACCATTTGTGAATGCGTGAAATGTCAATACTCACAACTCAAAACTCCTTACCAATTCCCAATTACCAATTACCAATTACCAATTACCAATTAACAATTCCCAATTCCCAAAGCCTAACTTCTTTGTCTTTGAGCTTCGTATAAAATCAATGCTGAGGCGATCGACAGATTTAATGATTCTACACCCCGACTCAGGGGAATTTGAATTTGTCGGTCGGCTTTTTTTATCAATCCTGCCGACAAACCAGAACCTTCGTTACCCAAAACTATCAGAGTCGGCAACCGCAAATCTACTTCCCAATAGGTCAAATTTGCGTCGGGAACCGCTGCTAAAATTTGCATTCCTTGACTTTGATAGCGCGATACTTCTGCTGTTAAATCGGTACAAATTGCCATTGGTAGTTTAAACCAAGCCCCCGCAGATGCCCGCAGCACTTTTGGGCTGTCTAAATCGGCACTGTTAGCACTCAGCAGCAAACCGTCAGCATTAGCAGCCGCCGCCGTGCGGACTATCGCCCCCAGATTTCCGGGATCTTGGATGGTTTCTAAGGCTATTCCCAAGGTTGACAGTTGCGGCGGTGCGGTGGCGGTGCGGTGTGCGGTGGCGAGAACGCCGTCCGGTTCAACTGTCGTGGCGATCGACTCTAACACTCTAGCGCTAACTAACTCAGTGCGATCGGCCAACTTAGCAGCACGTTCCCACAATTCCTGATGCTGTTCTTGCCATTGAGGAGTACAGCAAACCGTTGCTAGCGGGTGTCCCACGGCGCAAGCTTCCTCCAGCAAGTGCGTCCCTTCTAACAAAAATAACTGCTGTTCCCTGCGCCCTTTCGAGTTGTGCAGCTTGCGGATTTCCTTGAGTAGCGAGTTGTGAGTGCTTTTAATAACTCCCCTGCCTTCAGGCCAGAGGCTTCTTGGTTCCGAGGGGTAACTCATGTTAATTTTCGTTCTCAAAATTCACTGGGATTTCCCTCACCACTGTATCACTGCAGTACACCATCACTTTCGCGATCGCACATTTGAGTCTGTTTGGCGTCTGTATCTATAAATAGGTGATACTGTTAATTTAAAATCTAGGCATTCACACGATCGGGTGTACCTCAGGCTGTTGGGAACCGCTATATTGTAAAAAAAACTGCCTCTAAGGTCTCATAAATTACAGTAAATAAATGCCATTCACATTCAAGTTGCCGCCGATTAATAAACTGCTGCCTGTTGGCTTAGCTATTATCACTCTGCTGCTAATCGCGTATTTCGGACAGCAGCCAACAATCGGACAAGTTCGATCGAACGTAACCGTAGATTTTGGTCTCCCCGCCGCCACAACTTCCATGAGCGGCATCCTCCACGGCATCGACCCCACAAAGCCGCCAGATAGCTCGATAAAGCCCTTAAAACCGCAACTTTGGCGCGTCGGCAGACTCGATATTTACGATCGAGTAATCGCCAGTGGAGCCGAATTTCAACTATTAGTTAGCGACTTGTGGGGCTACGGCACTAATCCTAAGGGTTGGCCCTATCAAAACTACCCCGCCTGGGAAGCTTTCATCCGACAGTTAGCCCAGCAAAATAAAGGCAAAAAAATTATCTGGGATATCTGGAACGAACCGGATTTAAAAAATCCTTTTTGGAAAGGCAGCAGGGAACAATTTTTTGAAACCTACAAAAGGGCTTACAAAATTTTGCGGGAAGAATTGGGTCCCTCAGCAATTATTGGTGGGCCGAGCATCAGCACCTACGACAAAGAATATTTGAGGGATTTTCTCGATTACTGCAAAGCTAACAAATTGGAGGTAAATTTCCTCGCGTGGCACGAACTCAACGACACTCTAATTTTATTTGTGGACGACCACGTAATTCATGCTAGGCGCAATTTCCTGCAAAGTCCCTCCTACAGGGAACTCAAATTGCAAAAACTTTACGTCAACGAAATTGTCGGAGAATTAGCGCAGTACCAACCGGGGGAAATTTTAGGTTATTTCTATTACTTAGAATCCGGTCAAGCCGACGGTGCTTGCAGGGCTTGTTGGGATACTGTAGGAGCCGTCAATAAAACTAGCAACTGTTTCAACAATACTTTAACTGGCATGGTAACGCCCAACTCTTTCGAGCCGAGAGCAGCTTGGTGGGCTTACAAAGCTTATGCTGACGGAGTTAATTCGCGAGTGCTCAGTCGCTCGGATCTGGATCGATTGGTAGCCTTAGCCAGCAAGTCCAACCCCGAAGGCAAAGCACAGGTACTTTTGGGTTATTTCGATCGCAACTATTCCTCAGCCACCACCGTCTCCCTCAATCTCAGGAATTTGCAGCAGTTAGGCATTCAACCCGGTCAAAAAATTACTTTAAAACTCGAAAGAATCCCTAACAATCGGGAAGGAGCAGTGCAAAAACTTGTCACTGTTAAAGAAGAAAATGTTTCGCCCAGTTCCGGTAGCTTGACTTATACTATTCCTAATTTCCAAGTTCACGAAGGCTACTTATTGACGGTTAGCAAATAATCTTATAGCCGAAAGCAGAAGTCAGAGTTTTGAGTTTTGAGTTTTGAGTTTTGAGTTACCAATTGAGAGTTGTCAATTGTCATCAGTCAGAAGGCAGAAGTCGGAGGGACTCATAGTAACGCTTTGGGCGAGCTAAAATGTCCTAACCGTTTTGGCGGTTGCTATACCTGCCCGTTGCATAAAGTCTTGCAAAAATAATCGATCGAACACGCTCTCACACAAATAGTAGGGACACGGCACTGCCGTGTCCCTACTATATTTACGCCCGATCGTCATTGATAAAAACCCTGTTAAAAAATTGAATTATCTTGGTTCAAAATTAGCCGCTCTCAAACTTCTCAAGACTCCTCGCTAGCTCTGAGTTCGGTAGGTTGCCGACCTTGCTTGATATTGATGCTAATTTTCTTAGCACCTTTTTTCTCCAGGTTTCTGATGTAACTGGTTGTTTGGTTAGAAGCTTCTTCTCTGCTGTCGTAGGGGCCAAAGTAATAGGTGCGCTTGGGCGAATCCGTATCGACTTCTACCCACCATTCGCCGCGTTTAGAACTACTGCCGATCGGTTCGCTTAGCAGCCAAAATGCGCTGGCAAACAGAGCTAACATCACAAATTCCATATTTCCCTCTCCAATCAGAATATTTCAACAGTTGTTACTGTTCTCAATCTATCAGCGCCGATCGCCCGTCGGGATCGTCCTCAATGCTGATTTGCCGATCGCAATTATTGATATTTACTACTGGCAACATCCGCATTTGGACTTACGCGCGATCGACAATCAGATTGCCGACCTTGGTAGTAATTCTGAACAGGTTAAAGCTAGCCAAAAGATGAATCTGCTGGCTCGATCGACAATCCCCAATCCACAACCCCCAATCCACAATCAAAAATCTAAAATTGCACGATCCGCAATCGAAAATAGAAAATCTAAAATTGCATGGCTTCACTTTCGCAAATAGTTAGTTCTGAAGGCTGACACCGTTTGATGCGGATGCTAACTCTGCGAGCTCCCTCGCTTTCCAAGTCTTCAATGTAGCCTGGAGTATTGCTAGAAGCTTCTTTGTCGCTGTCAAAGGGACCAAAATAATACGTACATCTGGGTAAATCTGTCACAACTTCTACCCACCATTTCTCTTGTCGATCGCGGGGGCCGGACCCGACAAGCAAGCACAAGACTGCAACGTAGATACAGAATAAGTAAAATCCGAGCATCTGTCCTCTTTAGGGGTTATTTATGTATTATTTCAATTTATGGGGGTACTGAGGGCGATCGGATCGACCTCAGTGCTGATTTTATGGCAGAAGGAAGAAGGAAGAAGGAAGAAGGAAGAAGGAAGAAGGAAGAGGGGGAGAGGGGGAGAGGGGGAGAGGG
>JAAUPF010000341.1 GCA_012034575.1 Richelia sp. CSU_2_1
CCCTACCAACTGTCAACTGAGGGCAGGCACGGGGGCACTCCCTCCGCTACGCTTCGCCCCTACCAACTGTCAACCGAGGGCAGGCACGGGGGCACTGCCCCTACCAACTGTCAACTATCAAATAGCTATGTGTTCCTGAACGGCCACAACCAAATTTTCAGTCCAGAAATCAGCCAAATCGGCACAAGCAGCTTCCACCATAACTCGAATCAAAGGTTCAGTACCGGAAGCGCGAACTAACACCCTACCCCGATCGCCCATATCATTTTTAGCACGAGCGATCGCGCGTTGCAAAGGCTCGCACTCGTTCCATTTCAAGCGTTTTTCCCGATCTTCCACGCGCACGTTGCGCAACAATTGCGGGTAAGTTTGGAAACTGCCATTTACCAAATCTGCCAAAGATTCCCCACACTCGCGCACTAACGCAGCTAAATGCAAAGCAGTCATCAAACCATCGCCGCTGATGCCGTAATGAGGGCAAAGAATGTGACCCGATTGTTCGCCGCCCAACATCGCGCCAGTGCGCTCCATTTCAGCGTGAACGTGCCGATCTCCTACCGCAGTTCTAGTTAGTTTGCCACCCAATTCTTCCCAGGCCCGCTCGAAGCCGAGATTAGCCATTACAGTAGAAATAATTAGATTTTCCGGCAACCTTTCAGTGTCGCGCAACTGCCGGCCCCACAGATAAAGAATGCGATCGCCATCAACAGAACGACCTTCATTATCAACAGCTAAAACTCGATCGGCATCGCCATCAAAAGCAAATCCCAAATCGGCCTGGTGTTCCAAAACAGCAGCTTGCAAACTTTCCAAATGAGTGGAACCGCAACCAACATTAATGCGATTGCCATCAGGAGAATTGTGCAAACAAATAACATCCGCCCCCATTTCCTCAAACACAGCCGGGGCCAAACCAGCAGCAGCCCCCCAAGCCAAATCCAAAACTACCCGCATTCCCCGCAAACTTATCTGTTGCAGCGGCACCCTTAGGGAAGCAGCATAATCTTTCACCAACTCGGGGCGGTGGTAATGGTGTCCCCAAGCAGCGCTAGCAATGGGATCGCTTGCGCCCCGAATGCCCGCTTCTATTTGTTCCTGCAACTGCTGCGACAGTTTCGTGCCCTTAGGGCCAAAAAACTTAATGCCGTTATCTTCCGGAGGATTGTGAGAAGCCGAAATCATCACGCCGCCAGCCGACTGCGAAACGCTTGCCAGAAAAGCAACGCAAGGAGTCGGACACAAGCCCAAATTCCAAACTTCCAACCCGGCGGCTGTCAAACCGGCTGACAGTGCCATTGCCAGCATATCGCTAGAATTCCTGCTGTCTTGTCCGAGAATCACGGGCCCGTGGTTTGGGGAATTGTGGCGCAAAACTTGTCCCGCCCAAAAGCCAATTTGCAACGCTAGGGGTGCATTCAGCAATTCCCCAGCTTTCCCGCGAATCCCGTCTGTGCCGAAAAGTTTGGTATTTGGCAGCGGGAGGATATGTCCCGCCCCAAAAACATCAGGGCGTTTTGCTTGCCCTACCGAATTAACAGCCTGAATCTCGCTGCCGCGGTGGCGCGAAGGTGTTTGAACCATATTCACTCCTTTAGGAATATTCACACTCACACTTTGGAGTTTATGTTACAACCGAAAATCAGATTTTTCAGCCGCAACTCCATTTATTTCTGAGATTGCTCCAGCAACCTGACTCTTAAGAGTACCCTGAAAAAAGTTTGATTATTTCTTGAATATACGCTGTGCGATCGCACTTTCAGGTTGCTGGGCAGATTTTAGCAGTTCGATCGGGCAATACCGTGCACTCCGGTATACGATCGTCCGATGCCGCATTGCTTTTCGTCGCGCCAACTTGCCGGGGAAGCCCGCAACCCTCCCTGAGACTGGATTTGTGCCGTCGGGAGCGAGTCGGCAGCGAAGGTTCGATCGAAATTCAGAAACCGGGTTTTTGTGAAAATACTGCATTGCAGCTTTTAACGTCAAGAACCCAGTTTCTTGGATATTGATGCGCCATTCCTGCAATCTCTCTCTCTTCCCTCTTCCTCTGCGCCCTCTGCGTTCTCTGCGGTTCATCCTAAAAATTTCTCTAATTAATATTGTACAATTATTGGGCAAAGAAATTATTCGCTTGCTGAAAATTATGACTAAATACGTAATGTGGGGAAGTTGCTGCGAAGATGTACTCGAAAAACGCGCGCCATTTCGAGAAGCACATTTAGCCGGGCTTGCCGAGCAAAAAGAAACAGGAGTATTAATTACGATCGGACCTACCAAAGATTTAACTAAAGTTTTTGCAATTTACGAAGCCGCAGACGAAGCAAGTGTGCGGCAGTTAGTTGAATCCGATCCCTATTGGGTAAATGGAGTTTGGACAGAATATCAAGTAAAAGAGTGGATTCAAGCATTGTAAATAGTTGACAGTTGACAGTTGACAGTTGACCTGTGGTAGGGGCAGTGCCCCCGTGCCTGCCCTCAGTTGACAGTTGATAGTTGACAGTTGGTAATTCTCTCAATCTGCCAATTTCTCAATCCCCAATCTGCCAATCTAACAATCTAATAATCTGCCAATCTGTCAATCTAAAATTCCTCAATCTGCCAATCTGCCAATCTGCCAATCTAAAATCTAAAATCCCTCAATATTCCAATCCGCAAATCTAAAATCCAAAATCTAAAATCGAATGCCTGATGACTGCTTAATTCCCGTAGATTACGGCGATTTGCTCGACAAAATTTTAGAAGTTTTGCAGGACAAAAACCTCTTTGCTCTTTCGGACGATCGCCATCGCTTGCTCATTGATATAGATGCTATTGCTGCCGATATTGCCAAACTTTCCCTGCAGCATCCTTTAGCTGATTTGGAAGATCGATCGCATTTTGCAACAGTCAATTTTTCTGCGGAAGTTGCAACTCGTTTCCGCAACCAAATTAAAGAAATTGAAACTTGTTTGCGCGATCGATTACAATCTACTTTAGGCGAAAATACCGCAATTGAAAAATTTGCATCCAGTTTAACCAGCCAGTTAGAATCTTTTAAAGGCAGCGGAACCCAATTAGGATTTAAATACGATTTTAACAAGAAACATCCTAACTTGCAAAAACAAAAGCTAACTTTGCAATCCTCGGATAGCGGCAGCGATGCGCTTTTGAAGTTTCATAAACTGATTGTTGCAGTAAAAAATGCCGATAATTTCGCAGCAGAGTTGCAGCGAAGTTTAGAAAATTATATTAATGAAAAAGCTGAAAATAAGGTCGATCGCGCCGAACTAAATCGGTTGCTTGCGGAAATGATAAACGATCGCACTTCGGATTTTCACCGCTTGGTTCGATCGGTCGATCGAGAATTTTTAGGTCAACTGAAAAAAGCCGCAAAAATCAGTTATTTAGAATATATTTTACTCAATATCTCTCCCGAAAAAACAGCCGATCGCGGGTACATTTACTTGCAAGATTTAATCCGGCGTTTGCGGTCGATCGAAAGTTATCTTAAAGATAGCACTAAAGTTGATAGAGATTATTCAGTTAACTATGAAGGAGTGCGAGTTAATTATCGAGATATGTTTGCGCGATCGAGTGCTTGGGATGCGCTGCCGATCGTTCCAATTATAGCAGGAAATTTGGGAGAAAAAACGGATAATTTAACGGGCGATCGACAGTTTATTTTTGGTTTAAAAATCAAGTTTGGCAATCCGGTGCAATCGCGGGGCGGCGGTAGCGTATTCGACTACAATCTCAATTTGCTAAATCCCGACAGCGAGGAACATTTAGCAGCATTAGAAGCACCCGATCGCCATGAAACTTTTTTTCGTAAAGTATTAAAGATAGCATTTCTATATTATTCGATCTTTGCCTCTCGCAGCAATCCGCAAGCGCCAAATTACCAGCCAGAATTAGAACTAGATTACGACGCGATCGCCAG
>JAAUPF010000103.1 GCA_012034575.1 Richelia sp. CSU_2_1
CTGAACTTCTGGTGCTGCTGTTTCAGAAGCCGGTATTTCGACTGCTGAAACTTCTGGTGCTGCTGTTTCAGAAGCCGGTATTTCGACTGCTGAAACCTCCGGTGCCAATGTTTCAGAACTGGGTGTTTCTGCTGCTGAAATCTCCGGTGCTACTGGTTCCGAAATAGATATTTCTGCTGCTGAAACCTCCGCAGGTGGCTGTACTGCGGCGGGAGTTTCGGTTGCTGTTTCCGCCTTGTGTCCTTCTGGGGCAGGAGTTTCCGTCTCGACACCAGAAACCGGCAAATTCAAGTTGCTAATTGCCTCGGACAAGCGGGTTTTATCTGTTCCCCGCTGGTGAAGGATTACCCAAGATTCTATCAAGTCTGGACCGTGCATCGCCCCTGTCAAAGCTGCCCGGAGCGATCGCATAATTAGCCCTTTGTTAAGATTTTTCTCTTTACTAAGCTTTTTCGCGATTTTCTGGGCTTCGGCTGATGTAAGGGTTGGATGACTTTCCACAGCTTCCAAAACAGCTTGCAAAGCGTCTGCTACCTTTGGCTGCTGCAATTGTGCGAGTGCTTCTTCTTCCCATTCCAAAGTAGAAGAGAAAAACAGCTTGCACATACCCACAGCATCGGTTAAGCGAACGAGACTCGGGCCGACTAAAGCAGTTATTTGTTCGAGCCAAGGACGATCGACCGCAGCATCAAACTCATAATCGGCTTTCTGCCAATAAGGTATCAGCAAATCTGTCAATTGCGGCACCGGCATTTTGTGAAGGTATTGAGCGTTCAGCCAGTTAAGTTTATCCCAATCAAATTTGGCACCGGCTTTGTTAACTCGATCGAAGCTAAACAGTGCAGCAGCTTCGGCCAATGTAAATATTTCTTGCGTTGACTCCGGCGGCGTCCAGCCCAACAAAGTCATGTAATTAACTAGGGCTTCCGGGATGTAACCCATGTCTTTAAAATCGGAAATCGAAGTTACGCCGTCGCGTTTGGAAAGTTTTTGTCCCTGCTTGTTCAAAATCAGCGGGGTATGGGCAAATTCCGGCAGGGCGGCCCCCAAGGCTTCGTAGAGCAAAATTTGTTTGGGAGTATTGCCGATGTGGTCTTCGCCGCGGATGACGTGGGTGATGCCCATGTCGATATCGTCGGCGACTACGGCGAGATTGTAAAGCGGCTGACCGATTTCCCCGCTGCTGGAGGCGCGGGCGATTACCATATCGCCGCCGAGGTCGCTACCTTTCCAGGTGACTGTGCCGCGTACCGCATCCTCCCAGGAAATCGCCCGATCGTCCTCAATGATAAACCGAATCACTGCTTGTCGCCCTTCGGCTGCAAACGCTTCCCGCTGTTCGGGGGTGAGATGGCGGTGGCGGTTGTCGTAGCGGGGGGCTTGTTTATTGGCTTTTTGTGCTTCCCGCATTTGGTCTAGTTCTTCCGAAGTGGTGTAGCAGCGGTAAGCAAGTCCTTTGTCTAGCAGGTTTTGGACTGTTTGGCGGTATGTTTCCAGGCGCTGGGACTGAAAACTCGGGCCTTCGTCCCAATTCAAGCCCAACCAAGTCAATCCTTCCAGGATATTGTCGGTATATTCGCTCTTAGAACGTTCTAAGTCTGTGTCTTCCACCCGGAGGATGAATTTGCCGCCTTGATTGCGGGCGAACAGCCAGTTAAATACGGCGGTTCTGGCGGTACCGATGTGCAAGTTTCCGGTGGGACTGGGGGCTAGACGGACTCTGACATTCATGTCGATTTTAGTTTTTAGATTGGGGGCGATGTGCTGGTTGGGAGAATCGCTGTTGTTGTGACTGCAAATTCTAATTTGCTGTGACTACAAATTCTAATACAGTTTGTTACCGACTCAACAGTTGTACTTGAGTTGCGATCGGCAGTTGCTTTGCCTCGAATTGCTTGATGGTGCACGATCGATCGTCGGGCGGCAGTCTCGGGCAAGCCAGCAAACGGCATCTTGACGATATTAGCATTGCTGCTGGGGGAGGCTGGATTCACCCTAGGGACTATTTTTCACCGATCGTGGAAGGTATGTTGGGAGCCAGCTTTCGATATTCAAGGTAAAATATTTGTCTTAACTGCAGTCCTGTTCGCAATTTCGATCGGTCTTAAAATATATGTCTGTGCCTGCTACTAAAAATGAGTTTTCTGAATCAATCGCTGCGCCTAGTTGGCAAATCGAACTGCTGTACGACGGCGAATGTCCCCTATGCGTGCGGGAAGTTAATTTCTTGAAAAAACGCGATGCGGGCAGAGGTTTAGTTTCGTTTGTGGATATTGCGGAGGATGGCTACAACCCCCAATCCCACGGCGGAATCGACTATGAAATGGCGATGGGCCGGATTCACGCGGTACTTGCGGATGGGACGGTTATTAAAAATGTGGAAGTTTTTCGCCGCATTTACGAGATTTTGGGGATGGGATGGATTTATGCTTTAACTAAATTGCCGGTTGTTGGCGCGATCGCGAATTGGCTGTATGGAATTTGGGCGGATTGGCGGCTGGCTGTGACCGGAAGACCTGATTTAGTAACTATTATGCGCGATCGCTCTCAACGCATTGAATGCGAAAATCTAGATCGGTGTCGATCGTACTCAGAATAAATTCAATCTGCCTGCGAGTAGATGCCGCCAGAAACATAGTGTAATTAACATTGAAAGATAGACCTTTATGGAAACCAATTAGAGAAAGTGCAAGACGCAGGATACACAGTCTTCATTGCCTTCGCCCTCCTCTGGATACTGCTGGGAATTGGCGCAACGATCGCCCTTTTCAAGTCCGACGGTCAAAAACTTAGGTTTGGCAAATGGGGACTGTTAGTGGCGATTCCGATATTTGTGCCGATCGTCCTTGTTTTAACTTATCAAATCTTCCGACCTTCGCTCCTCCAACTTTTGCGATAACTGAACGAACTCTTGTCCCGGAATTATAGGCTATTACTGCTTGCTGCTTGTTGCGTCAGTCTTAAATGTTTTTTTTCCGCAGATGAACGCAGATTAAATGCGGGTTGGTCGGTCGATCGATTCTGATTCTAGCAATTCTTTGATTAAGGAAGGTGGAGTTGCTTCTCGGTACGCGCCGCAATAATACATGGTTAAAACCGCTTTGTAAGCCCAGTGATTTGAGGGAACATCGCTAAACGGATTTGGGAGGATTTCGGCGCGATTTTGAACGCAAGCATTGAGGATTTGTTCTCGGGTTGGCTGAATTTGCACTAAAGAGTTATTTGGCTTGGGTTCTGTTGTGGGATTTTGTGCTTTTGCCTGGTGTCCGAAGCTGGCAATAACTAGCAATATAACTGTGAAAATGATTCTGAGTTTAAACATCTAATTACTCCTGAGGCGATCGAACTCTTGAATAATGGCGAAAGTATTGTGGAAATTGGCACGCTGAAATAATATTTGCGTGTCAGGTGTGTCGCTCTGAAATTGTCGATTTTTTCGAGAGATTTTCATCGCGACGCACCCGATAATGACTGCTCAATCTGACTGCTTAATCTAAGAATCCCATTAAAGTCGAGCTGTCGTCAATTTCGTTGGAGGCGATCGGACGATTGCCGCCCATTGTCGAGTAAACTTCATTAATGAACAGATTGCTGACAGCAACTGGGCGCGCGCCGGACATACTGAACATTTCGCTGACTTGCATGGCGCTAGATCCGATCGGGCGATTTCCTGCCATTGCCACTACTTCAAATTCGCTGGCTTCCACCGGGCGATTGGCTACAATCCCGTAGGTTTCGCTGATGTGCAAGGTGCTGGTGCCGATCGGGCGATCGCCCGATATCGAGACGATTTGGCTGACGGTAAAATCATCTTGACCCACGGGGCGGTTGTTCGGCAAGGCGGTAGGTTGATAAAGTTGAATTCCTCCTGATTTGGCTTCGCTGGAGGTTTTGTCGCGAATGCTTAATGACATTACTTGAGATTCCTTTGCATTGCTAGTTTCGGCTGTTTCGCTTTTAGAAGTTGCTTTGCCGCGGCGGGCGGTGGCTTTGCCTTTGGGGTTCAGACTCATAATTTTTTCCTCTTGATTGTTGGGTGCGGAAACCTTTTTTTCGGCTTTTGGCTGGCTATTTCGATCGATCGTTAAAATATTATAAACAATAACCAGTTCTCAAGCAAATTGCAAATCAATTGAATTTTTGTTAAAATTTATTGGTAATAACCGCTTTTTGTCATGGTAACTGCAGCAGCATCTTTTCAACTGCAAGCGCCTTTCGAGCCGACGGGCGACCAACCGCAAGCGATCGCCCAACTCGCTAAAGGGATCGCAGGGGGCGATCGATTTCAAACTTTACTCGGCGCTACAGGTACGGGCAAAACTTTTTCAATTGCGGGGGTAATTGAAAAAATTGGCAAGCCGACTTTAGTTCTCGCCCACAACAAAACTCTAGCAGCTCAACTGTGCAACGAACTGCGCAATTTTTTTCCCGACAATGCAGTCGAATATTTTGTCAGTTATTACGACTACTATCAGCCGGAAGCATACATCGCTGTCACCGATACTTTCATTGAAAAAACGGCAGCAATTAATGACGAAATTGATATGCTGCGGCACTCGGCCACGCGATCGCTCTTTGAACGCCGCGATGTAATTGTCGTAGCTTCCATTAGCTGCATTTACGGTTTGGGAATGCCGGCCGAATATTTGAAAGCTTCGATTCCGTTGCAAGTCGGAATGGAAGTCAACCAGCGGCAAGTTTTGAAAGCTTTAGTTAACATTCAATACAGTCGCAATGACATCGACTTCGGCAGGGCAAAATTTCGCGTCAAAGGCGATGTTTTGGAAATCGGCCCCGCCTACGAAGATCGAATTATCCGCGTCGAATTCTTTGGCGACGAAATCGATGCCATCCGCTACGTTGACCCGGTAACTGGCAAAATTATCCAAAGTACCAATGCTTTGAATATCTATCCAGCGCGCCACTTTGTCACGGATAAAGACAAGTTAGAGGCGGCTTGTCAGGGGATCGAACTCGAACTAGAAGAACGGCTGGAACAGCTAGATCGAGAGGGAAAATTATTAGAATCTCAGCGCTTAAAAGAACGCGCCCGTTACGATTTGGAAATGCTGCGCGAAGTGGGATACTGCAACGGAGTCGAAAATTATTCGCGGCATTTAGCAGGCAGAAATGCGGGGGAACCGCCGGAATGCTTGATCGATTATTTCCCGAAAGATTGGATGTTGGTGATAGATGAATCCCACGTTACCGTACCGCAAATTCGAGGAATGTACAACGGCGATCGCGCGCGGAAACAAGTATTGATCGAACACGGTTTTCGCTTACCGAGTGCCGCCGACAACCGCCCTTTGAAAGCAGAGGAATTCTGGGAAAAAGTAAATCAGTGCATTTTTGTGTCTGCAACGCCTGGGGATTGGGAAATTGAAGTTTCTGAAGGCAGAGTTGCCGAACAGGTAATCCGCCCGACGGGAGTGGTCGATCCGCAAATTTTCGTGCGCCCGACGGAAGGTCAAATTGACGATTTGTTGGGAGAAATTAAAGCAAGAGCCAGTCGCAACGAGCGAGTTTTAGTGACGACTTTAACGAAGCGGATGGCGGAAGATTTAACCGAATTTTTGCAGGAAAGAGCGATTCAAGTGCGGTATTTGCACTCGGAAATTCAGTCGATCGAACGCATTGAAATTATCCAAGATTTGCAGGATGGGAAATTTGATGTTTTGATCGGAGTTAACTTGCTGCGGGAAGGTTTGGATTTGCCGGAAGTGTCGCTGGTGGTAATTTTGGATGCGGATAAAGAAGGGTTTTTGCGATCGGGACGTTCTTTGATTCAAACAATCGGGCGGGCGGCGCGGCACATTCAGGGACAAGCGATTTTGTACGCCGATAATTTGACTGACAGCATGATTGCCGCGATCGACGAGACCGATCGGCGTCGGGGAATTCAGCAAGCGTACAATAAGATGCACGGGCTCGTACCGCAGCCGATCGCGAAAAAGCGATCGAGCAATGCGATTTTGGCATTTTTGGACGTGTCGCGCAAGCTGAATTCGCAGCAGTTGGATGAGGTTTACGAACACGCAAACGAGTTATCTTTGGATGAAATTCCTGACTTGATTAAGCGGTTGGAATTGCAGATGAAAGAGGCGGCGAAGAAGTTGGAGTTTGAGGAGGCAGGGAAATTGCGCGATCGCATCAAGCATTTGCGAGATAAGTTATTGGGACATTAGTTGGGACATTAGACTCGGCGGTTGAAACCGCTTTGGGGGTGCAAAATCGAATGTGCTTCGCTCGTCATTCGATTTTCACCCCCAACTATACGAACAAAACCCGCCTTCGCGGGTTTCAAGATGAATAGCAAGATTTCCACATTTGGAAATTTCATTTGGGTTGGTGCGGAAATACTTTGTGGTAGCCCAAAGATTCGGTAAAAAATCCGGTTTCTGCGATCGCACCCAAGGTCGAGAAACCGGGTTTTTGCCAACCAACTTTGCGATAATCCAAAGATTCGGCCAAAAACCCGGTTTCTATGCCGCAGCGCACAAGTCCCGATTTACGTATTTTATAGGTGTTGGAGGGGCGATCGAGCTTTTGATGAATTTACTAACATCCATGTTTAATCTTCCTCCCAAAAAGAGTCTTCAATTGACAGACAATCGGGCGAACAGGGATTTGCTAGTTGCAGCAGTTCAAAGTTCCGATCCTTCAACGAATCTACCTCTTGTTGCAGTTCAAATTTCTGCTCCTTCAATACATTTACCTCTTGTTGCAGTTCAAATTTTTCATCCTCTGAATCCTCTAACCTTTGTTGCAGTTCAAGCTTTTCATCTTCTGAGTCATCTAACTTTTGTTGCAGTTCAAGCTTTTCATCTTCTGAATCATCTAACTTTTGTTGCAGTTCAAGCTTTTCATTGCATCTTTTTTGACACTCAATTTGAAGCAATTCGATAATTTTATCCTTGACTTCTCTTTCTTCAAGCAGAGTGCGAATCAAGTTTGCTTGAGTAGAGTGTGCTATTTTAAGTTGCTCAGTGAATTGTCTGTTTTCAGAAATTAGGATGTTAGCCATGAGCTTCTTTGACAGAGTGTTGGGTGGATTGATATTCGGAATTACAACAAGCAGATTAGATACAGCTAAACCAGCCAGTAGGCTGACTGGCTGCTGTCTAGGCTTTTTTGTTCTCAGCTAATTTCCTGCTTGGGAGAGTGCTGAGCAATCCACCTGCGAATCTCGTCATTAGCCATACTTTTGAAGTACGGTTTGTCTTTGATGCCTTGACGCTCGGCTAGGTTTAAGGCGATCGCAACCAGCCGAATATCTTGCTGTGTCTGGCTTTGACTATCTTGATGAAGCCGATCGACCAGACGGGCCAACTCTTGACCGTGAGGGTGAGCAAGCACTGCTGCTAGTAGCGCTCGCGGGTCTGTGTACGACTGTCCGTCTTGTGGGTTAAAATCGTGGAACATATATTTCAAAGTAGTTGGGTTTACTTGTGTTGGTCTGAAGTTCAGAGGTCAAACCAACTGAGCTACCTAGCTAAAACGAGGGCGCTGTCTGAATTGGTACTTCAGGCGGGCCTTTTCCGTTTTTACTGGTTGGGCATCATCAATAATTATAGAGCACCCTTTAGACTTGAAGCTAGCATTACTTGACATTTTTTTTGCCGTTCGCTATCCTGTTGAGAGGAACAGCAGACGGGTCGCCATACTCTAGGCAAACATGAATCCTTAATAGGGACTGAAATATGCTTGCTACAAGTCTAGTTTGCTCTTCCAAACCCTCCTATTGAAACTCCCCGTTTTTTGGGAGGGTAAATCCCTATCAGGGAAACTTATTAGAAGACAGCAATGAGCAAATTTAAATTGTTCGACGCAGTTCATTTAACCGAGACAATCGCCCTCGCTGATGGCGATACTGCACCCCCAGAAACAACCGGGGCAATTGTTGAGGTTTTGCAAAACGGTGAAGCGTATTTAGTAGAATTATTTGGCGGATGGGTGAAAGCAGAAGCTGGCGGAGATTTTATTCCTGCAACTCAGGATGAACCGGGGGCATTTATGGAAACGATCGGTGTTGAAACAGTTTATCCGCATCAATTGAAATTAGTAAAATCTGCTAGCGAAATTATGGGAGTTCGAGAGCAGCTAATGGTGGTTTTAGATAATTTATCAGACGATCTAATCGCAGAAGTTCGCGACTTTGCTGAGTTTTTAAAACACAAACAAGAACAAGTGCGATCGAACTGAACTCGCATTTTACCATTTTTAGGACTTATACCAATTTCATAAAGTAGCGTTACATATCTACCCCCCAACCCCCCCTTACCAAGGGGGGCTTTGAACTCCATCTTTAGAGCGCCCGATCGTTGGTTTTGGCGTTCGGAATTTGAATTATAAAACTCGTTCCCTTGCCGATTTGGGAAATACAATCGAGCTTGCCCTGGTGTTTTTCCACGACGATCGAATGCGAAATCGACATTCCCAAACCCGTACCTTTACCCACAACTTTTGTGGTAAAAAATGGATTAAAAATTCGATCGATCGTCTCCTCAGGAATGCCCGCGCCGTTATCCGAAATTTCAATCGCGATCGTCTTCTCATCCACCACTTTCGTACAAATAACAATCCGGCCCGGATTTGACTCTAATTCCCCAGCAGGTAAGTTTTGATACCGCTCTTCAATAGCGTCGATTCCGTTAGCAATCACGTTCATAAACACCTGATTGATTTGGCTCGCATAGCATTCCACCAGCGGCAGTTTCCCGAACTCTTTACTGACTGCAATTTCCGGGCGTTTGTCCCGACTCTTCAAGCGGTGCTGCAAAATTAATAAAGTGCTCTCAATTCCTGCATGAATGTCCACAGGCTTCATTTCCGCCTCGTCCAGGCGCGAAAAATTCCGCAGAGACAAAACAATTTGCCGGATTCTGTCTGTCCCTACCTGCATCGAACCGACAATTTTGATTAAATCTTCAGTCAGAAAATCCAGGTCTATTTCTTCAATTAAATCGATGATTTTTGCAGTCGGTTCGGGATACTCTGCTTCGTAAAGAACTACCAGATCTAGCAACTGTTTGGTATACTGTTTGAGATAAGCAATGTTGGCATGAATGAAGTTCACAGGATTGTTAATTTCGTGAGCGATGCCGGCTACCAATTGCCCCAAAGAAGACATTTTTTCAGTTTGGACTAGCTGGGCTTGAGCTGAATGCAATTCCACCAGTGCTTTTTCTAGTTGTTCGGCTCTTTCTCTTTCTCGCGTTTCGCTTTGGCGCAGTGCTGATTCTGCTTGCTTGCGATTGGTGATATCTTGGGCAAATCCAACAATTTGTTTGGGTTTACCCTCGTAATTTCTGCTGAAAATACTGTTCCGGCTTTGCAACCACAACCATTGACCGTTCGCCGCCTGCATCCGATACTCAATTTCGCTAATTTCCCCATCTTGCATTGTCGAAAACTCAGCCATTTGTTGGGCCGCTATTTCCAAATCTTCGGGGTGAATTAGCTGAGGCAAAAATGACGCGCCCATTGCTTGAATTTCCTCTGCAGAATAGCCTAAAATCTCGCCCAGCGATGAATTAGTGTAGACATTTCGCTGTTCTTCCAAGTCGTAGAGATACAAAATTCCAGGAGTCGCATCGGCTATTCTTTCAACGAACCGTTCGCTTTCCTGCAAAGCTGCTTCAGCTTGCTTGCGATCGGTAATGTCAATAATTAAACCGTCCCAAAGAATGTCGCCGTTATCTTTAGCTTCAGGACGCGAATTTCCTTGAAACCATCTCAAATTTCCTGAGGGTAGCACGATCCTGCCTTCCCACCGCCAAGGTTCCAAATTTTGGGCAGAAATAGCAATAGATTCGTAATAGCTGTGGCGGTCTTCTGGATGAATTAGATCTGTTAATAAAGCAGCATCTTGCTGAATAGCTGCGGAATTTAAGCCCAAGATTTCTCGGCAAGCAGGACTCACATAAGGGAAGTTGACAGAACCATCCGATCGCAGTAAAAATTGATAAATTACTCCCGGCAAATTAGCAGCTAGCTTTTGAAACCTCGCCTCGCTTTGCCGCAGTGCTTCCTCTGCTTGTTTGGGTTCCGTAATGTCAGTAATTGAACCAACCATGCGCACGGGTTTTCCTTCTTCATCCCACAAAGCTTGTCCCCGACTCAGTATCCATTTGTAGCCATTTTTGTTGCACCACAAGCGGTATTCATGAATGTAATGGGGTGTTTTTCTTTCTAAATGTTCTTGGAGTTTTTGCCCCGCAACAACTAAATCGTCGGGATGCAAGTTTCGGTTCCAAGCGTTAACGTAATTGATAATATCGCTGTCTTCATAGCCAGTGATTTCCTTGAATCGATCGGACACGAAAAGTTCTTTTGTTTGCAAGTTCCAGTCCCAAATGCCGTCATTGTTACCTTTGAGTGCCAACTGCCAGCGTTCTTCAGTTTCTCTCAATAAAGCTGTTCTTTGTTCTACTCTAATTTCTAGCTCTTGATTGAGCTGTTTGAGGCTTTCCTCTCTTTGTTTGTTCTCGATCGCAATTCCGGCTAAATTCCTCGCTACTTCTATTAATTGCCGCTCAAAATCTTGGGGAATTCTCGGTTCGGAATAATACATGGCAAAAGTTCCCAAAACTTGACCCTGAGATGAGATAATTGGATGAGACCAGCAAGCTCTCAGTCCAAAACTCAAGGCTAATTCTCGAAAATCTTGCCACAATGGATCGGTAGCAATATCTGTAACAATCACCGGTTGACCGCGATAAACAGCAGTGCCGCAAGAACCGATATTCGGGCCGATCGCTACTCCATTAACCGCAGCATTGTAACTTTCCGGTAAGCTCGGTGCGGCTCCGTGAAACAGGTATTTCCCCTCTTTATCTAGCAGCAAAATCGAACCTTTGACATCTTTTGACTGCTGTTCTATAATTTCAAGCAAAGTATTTAAAGTCTCTTCCAAGGGAGCGCCGTTAGCTATAGTTTCTAAAATTTGTTTTTGACCTTTCAGCCAAGTTTCAGTACGCTTCCGCTCCGTAATGTCGCGGGCCACCCAAATGACTGTACCCTCCTGCATTGATGAAATTGTAGCAGTAAACCAAAAATCTTTTTCACCAATTTGCAGGTTGTATTCTATTTGCAAAGTTTGCTTTGTACTGTCTGCCAGTCGAATTTGACTGAGGAAAAAATCGGCTCTTTCTAAAGGTAAGATATCATGGAGAGTTTGGTTGAGAAGTTCTGCCGGCGGTTTGTAGAGAAGTTTGGGATTTGTGGGAGCAATTTTTAGGTAACGCCCCTCCGTGTCAATCACAAAAATTACGTCGTTCATGGCGGCAAACAAAGCCCGGAGTTCTGCTTCTGAGGTTTGCAAAGCGATTTCAGCTTGTTTGCGATCGGTAATATCGCGCCCTACTCCCTGACATTCGATCGCAGCGCCTCGACCGTCAAAAATTGCTCGATCTGTCCACTGTATCCAGCGAACTTCGCCCGTATCTCTAACGACGCGGTGTTCCCAGGTAACAGCAGGGTTTTCTAAGCTTAAAGAATCGATCGTCTGGGTGAATAGTCTTCTATCTTCTTCCGAGATAAAACTCATCAAAGAATACCCTACAAGCGCCGAACTGGTTGTATTAAAATAGCGGCAGTAGGCATCGTTGACAAAAGTAATAATTCCGTTCGGCAAAAAGCGACAAATTAATTCGGTTTGGTCTTCAATAATTGCTCGATAGCGGGATTCGCTCTCTTGCACTGCTGCTTCTGCTAATTTGCGATCGGTAATATCAGTCCCCACACACAGCAATCCTGTCAATCGTCCCCGCGCATCCAACAGCGGTTTATTTCTCCAAGCAATCCACACTCTTTCTCCATTGCGGCGGATATTTTCGTTCTCGTTTTTAAAATATTTATCTGGTTCTCTCAATAATTCTCGGATCGCGATCGTCGGGTCATTTTGTGAGATATCGGTCTCGGAAACCACAGTTTCGATCGCACTTTTGCCAATTATTTCAGCTTCCGAATACCCAAAAAAAGTCTCAGCAAACTCGTTAAAAAAAGTAATGTTTCCGTGGCTGTCTAACTGTACGATAATACTGTTAGCATTCTCAACTAATTGCCTGTATTTAGCTTCGCTTTCGCGGAGTTTCGCAGGACCGTACACCCAACTAAAAACTGCGGCTGCGCTCAAAAGTGCCAGCAATCCGCCCCCTCCCAGCAACCACCCCCGAGACGGTGAATTCTCAGGCCACCCTCCTGCCGGAATTGCTGCCAACTGCCAGGAACCGCTGGGCAAAATTACTTCCAGCAGCACCGGATTTTGCAAAAAATTGACCTGTCGCCGAAAAACACCTCGCCGGATGCTCCTTTCCCGTCTTTTCCCCGCACGGCGTATTGCAGCTTGGATGAAGAGTCTCTCAATCCTGCTTCGTCTAAGAGAGCATTTTTGTCTATGACAACCCCTGTCAAGCCCCAGTAAACTCCGGTTTCGGGAGTTTCGCCCGCAGGTGTCAAAAAAATTGGCGTTCGGCTGATGAATCCGATACCGTCTTGCAATAATTCCACCGGCCCGGCAAGTACGGTTTGTCTGGTTTCGATCGCTTCTTCAACCATTTGGCGCTGTTCCGGTATCGCCGTCAAATCGACGCCAAGGGCTGATTCGTTGCCTTCGCGCGGGTAGACGTAAGCGATCGTCGTACCTTTAACTAAAGCTATGTTGCGAATGCCGCTTTGCTTTGCCAGCATAATTTTGGCTGTCGCGGCAAATTCAGCTTCGGTAATGTTTGGGTTGTTGGAAATATAAGCCACCAAGCCCCGCATCAGAAACAGCCTCGCATTTAAAGATCCTTCGAGTTTGGATCTCACCGTGCTGAGTTGGTTGAGCGCGTGAGCCCGGTTGTATTCCCAGAAACGCTGCTGTTCCGATCGATCTAAAATCCAGACTCCCGCGAAAATTGCTGCTGTTGCTGAAATTGCGGCTAAATAAGGTGAAAGTTGGAATTTTTTGAGCTTAAAGTATCCCATTTTCCAGCAGTCTAACTATATTTTTAACTCTTTAGATAGATTTAGTGTAATCCGATCTCAGCTTGTCGGTGTAAGGTCTGGGAAGTCAGTTGACAGTTGACAGTTGACTGTTGACAGCTTGCCCGCTCGCGTAGTCGTTGGGTTGACAGTTGTTTAGGAGTTTTGAGTTTTGAATGCGTGAGTTTTGAGTATTGACAGTTCTTAACTCAAAACTCAAAACTTAGAACTTAGAACTCCCCCTCTCCCCCTCGATTTCGTTAAACTGGAGTTAACAATAAATTTTTGAGAGCTAGCACCAATCACAGTAGGGGCAATTTCATGCAAGAACAGTTGGTAGATGCGATCGCACCTTACCGCGATCGGGTGGATTATTTGGAAGTTCGCCTCGAACAAAGCGAGTCAACAGGGATTAGTTTTCGCGGCCCTCAATTGGATGCTGTCAATCGCAGTTTCAGTTTGGCAGGTGGCATCCGGGCCTGTCACAAGGGCGGTTGGAGTTTTGTAACTTTTAACGGATTGGCCGAACTCAAAGACCGCATTGAAGAAGCTGTCCTTCAGTCCCGCTTGGTGGGAAGCGAAAAAACCCAACTGGCAGATGTCACCCCGGTCCAAGATTATGTAGCGGTGGAATTCGGTCGCGACCCTCGTTCTGTTAGTTTAGCTCAAAAACGCAAATTGCTCGAATCTTACAACCAGTTGCTGTTAGATTGCGACCCGCGAATTCAGACTACGGTGGCTGGTTACAGCGAGCGTTTTGGGATTACTTATTTTGTCAATTCTCAAGGCAGTTGCATCGCTCAAGAACGGTTGGACGTGACCGGGCGTTTTGGCGCGATCGCTCGCGGTGAGGGCGGTGTAGTCCGTCAAGGGTTTGAGTCAATTCACTCGCGATCGGACTACGACGTGCTGGCAAATATTGAAGAAAAAGTTAAAAGTGCAGCGCTTCGAGCTGTCGGTCAACTTGAGGCAAAATCGGTCAAGGGCGGTCAGTATCCGGTGATTTTAGACCCTTATTTATCGGGGGTTTTTATTCACGAAGCTTTCGGTCATTTGTCCGAAGCTGACGGCATTTACGAAAACCCGAAAATGCAGGAATTGCTAACTTTGGGCAAGCCAGTGGCGATCGAACAGTTAAATGTAATTGACGATGCGACTTTGCCGGGATTGCCGGGAACTATGACCTACGATGATGAGGGAGTGCCGGCGCAGCGCAAGTATTTGATTAAAGATGGCGTTTTGACCGAGAGGATGCACAACCGCGAAACTGCTGGGAAAATGGGTGAAACTCCGACGGGCAATGCCCGGGCCCTAGGCGCTACTTTTATGCCGATCGTCCGCATGACTAATACCGCGATCGAATCGGGCGATCGTTCTTTTGATGAAATGCTTGCCGGCATTGAGGAAGGCGTGTATGCGGTGCGGATGTTGGGCGGACAAACTAACGGCGAAATGTTTACTTTTGCGGCGGCTGGCGGTTACATGATTCGCGACGGAAAATTGGCCGAACCGGTCAGCGATGTAACCCTGAGTGGCAACGTGTTTCAGACGCTCAAGGATATTGAGGCGATCGGCAATGACTCGGTTTATGCTTGCGGTGGCTGCGGTAAAGCAGGTCAAGGCGGTTTGCCTGTCAGCGTCGGCGGCCCTCACTTGCGGATTAAAAATGTCGTTGTTGGGGGCAGGTAATACCAAATCCGGGTTCACAAACAGGTTATCCATTCCCTTTGTGTCATTCTGGTGTTACCGGAATTGATATGATATGACCCGCAGATTCGTTAAAAACCCCGGTTTCTTCAAGAAACCGGGGTTTTTTAAGTAACTAAGAGCAAAATGAATGCTGAGCGGATAAGAGTTGCGGGAATTCTGCTTTTCTCGCACAACCTTTAAATTCACTACAGAGAAAAATTACCGAGAGAGATTTTCATCTCAGCTTGTTTAAAGCTGTCTCATCTCATCTTCAAGTATCCGAACCAAATCTTGGTTGCCGTTGGCTCTAGCTACTTCCAAGCGGTGCATCAGTTGTTTGTGAATATTAGCGCGGTGGGTTTCGGCTACTTGTTTGACATTTTGACGATTTCTGTTCATGGTGGACTTTCCTTATATTGAATTTGGTGTACCCGCTACTTCTTTAATATAGCGCGAAATTGCAAAAAGTAGCGAATCTTACAAAAGTTTTACAATGATTGACCGATCGACGCCAATAGTATAAACTAAAGCGCTTAAGTCAATAGCGAAATCTTGACAATTAAAGACGATCGGACAGCGACTGCTCGGTCAGAACAAAAAACCGCCGGGAAATCCGCGCGATCGGGTCACACCGCCAGCAACAGAGAAAAAGATCTAATGCCTCGATCGCCCGCTATACCAGCAAGGAAACGGCACGCTGTGTCCTGAATCGCAACTTACGTGCTTTAGAAGCTGCTGGGAAAGTGCAAAAGGCGGCGGCTGCTGCTGGTAGCGACTTGAGGGAATTTTTTGTCGAGCGTTGGAAATGGCGTGGGAGATTTTAAATTTTAGATTTTAGATTTTAGCTGCAGCAGGCGGGAATCCCCAAACCATAATCATTGATTTGGTTTGGGATGAAAGCCGCGTGAGGCGACGATTCTGCCCGTTTGTAATCCAAGAGCTGCAATTCTTGGATTAGAGACGGGCGGATGAGGAGACAAACAAAAAACTTTGCTATTTACTCGCTCGTAAATATGTTATAATATTTCTCATAAATAGCGTTCGGGTCGAAACGTTTATGAAAACAACTTATCAGTATCGTTTTTATCCAAACACCAAGCAAAAGCTCGAATTAAATTACTGGCTCAGAGTCTCTCGCTATTGGTACAATCGCCAGCTTGGAGAGCGTTTTGATTGGTGGCAGATGAACCGGACGGCTGTCAATGCCTGTCCGCTGATAAGTAGTATTGCACCACCGCGAGACCAGCCTAACTATTACTCTCAAAAGCAACAGCTACCCGTTCTAAAAAAAGACTTGGTAAAGGTATTTCACAGTGGTGAACTTCTGGATTTTACGCGAGTATATTCGACGATTTTACAGGAGGTTTCTCGGCGAGTCGATAAAGCTTTTCAACGGTTTGTTGTTGGGGATGTTAATGGCAAGAGAGCTGGCAAGCCGAGATTTAAAACTGTTGCCGATTTCCGCACAATGACTTTTGCTACGGCTCAGGATGATTGGATTAAACCCGTTCGGAAAAACTGGATGTACATTCGCCTACCGAAGCTAGGAGTTGTTAAAGTCAGAATGCACCGACCCATGCCATCTGGATTTAAGGTCAAACAGTTATCTGTCACTAAAAAAGCTGATGGTTGGTATCTGCAAATCTGTCTTGAAGGTGCAACAGTACCGAGTTTTACACCCGACCCAATTACCCCGAGTTGGGATAATTCTCTGGGTTTAGATGCCGTACTGCACGAAGATGTTTATCTGGCCACTTCAGAAGGTGAATTACTGCCATCATTCAAACCGTTGCGGCACAATCAATCAAAACTGGCTCGGATTTCTCAAAAACGAAATCAGCGCAAGCGAGGCTCTAGGTGTCGTCGAAAACTGGCAAAACGGTTCGCCAAACAACATCAGCGGATCGCTCGCGCTCGTAAGGATTTCCAGTATAAGACCGCTCACAAACTGGTCAAAACCGGGAAAAAATTCTTTTTTCATGAAGACCTGAATCTCAAGGGTCTCTCTAAAAGAAATGCACCCAAGCAAGATGAAAATGGTAAATATTTACCCAACGGGCAGGCAGCTAAGTCGGGATTAAATAAATCCTGGATGGATGCTGCTTTTAATCAATTCTTTCAACTACTGGACAACATAGCAGAAAAAGCTGGAGCAGTAGTTATTCCACAAAATCCTGCTTATACTTCGACGATCTTGTGCTATCGGAATGAAGTCATTTTTACTGATACAAGCATCAGAGATTATTGGGATGAGCAGCACTCTTTGATGGTTAATCGCGACATTAACGCTGCGATTAATTTGAAGAGACTAGGGCTGGACATGTTCCCTAGTATAAAACGCCGTAACGGGAAGCTCTCTATAGTTGGAACTGTAGGCAATAGTACCGTGAAGGAAATCTTGAATACCCTTAATCGGGCTTCAAGAAGCCCCCGCTATATCCGATAGGGTTAGCGGCGGGAGTATGTCACGCAGGGTTAACAGCTCATAAAACCACGCCGCCTCCGTGGTTTTCTTGCAGTCGCGCGTTCCTCGCCACAAGTTGAAGCAGCCGCGATCGACCGCAAACAAACAAACTTGCCAGTCGGTCGGCTAATTTACCGCCTGCAACGAACGAGCGCTCCCAAATCGTTTTCTGGCTCTAAGTTTGATATTGAATTAAGCAGTATTTTGACAAAAACTGCGGTCAAAAACCATCCTAAAGATACAGTCGAATGAACGAGCTGGGGGATAAAGTAGGTTAAATCCAGAGGTTAAATCCAGGCAATCAATTCTAGATTCCGTTCGGTATCGGGAACCGGGATTCTCGTTCGCGCCTCCCTCAAGTTTCCGTTAGATACCTCTTAAAAAAATTCTGGAAACCTCGCCCTACCCGAACAAAAACCTAATTTAACTAAATGCCTGTCGAGCTGACACGCTCGCCACTGTAAAACGGACTCCGATGTCGGTAGGTTTGCGTCCTGCCCCGTCAGGGGAACGACCGCACTTTGTCTGTCAAATATCGCTCCGACCGACGCTAGCTCGGAGCGCACCAAGCTTGTTAAATATGTATGCGACATGACTAACAAACCGCACAAAGTCTATCGAATATTTGTACGGCTGCCTCTGGCAATCGGTACTTTATTATACCAGTTTTCTGCTGGCAAAAAACCAATTTTCTCGCTCCCGAATCGATCCAAAGTACGCTCGAAACGTGCAGCAAGTACACTCGAAGTACGACCGAAATACTACCAAAAAAATCAGGAGCGTCTCGAGCGTATTTGGTGCGTGTTTCGAGCGTACTTCCCTCGTATTCCGCACTCACTTCGGAGCGTTTGAGAATCTGACTGTAACATTTATTAACAAAGCATGAAACTCTTGCTTTGTAAGGAATACAGGAGTTTTTTGCTGCCCGATACTAGCAGGGAAAACGGGCGAGCTTTGCCGCTCGATCGGGATTCGGACAAATGCTGCGGGGGGGCATGAAACCGAAACTGTCCGTCCCTACACACTCCGCTTGAAACTGTTGTTTGCTGTTTCAATTATCCAATACTGGGGGCATCAAAATTTCTGTTTTTTGGCCGCTTTAAAAGAGCGGAAAGACTTGCATTTTAGCACGATTTTGAGTGCGAGCGAGAGACGATCGAACTCTAAAAAAGTTTTCCATTCGAGTTCGCGCGAGCCCGCACTCGGGCAGCAACATCTAAATTCCGAGAGCCTTTGAGATAATTGCTTTCTTCAATTCCGATCGACTTTGAAGCAATCGCTCGCTGAAATTCCGATCGACTTTGAAGCAATTGCCCGTTCGGGGAAAATCGCCCAGGACCGATCGAAACCAAACTTTTATTATTGTCGGGAGGGACACCGCCATGTTTCGCACGCCGCAAGCCGTTTTGAGAGTTGGAAAACTCAAATCGATCGAACATTTGAGAACTGCCGCCAGACACAACAGCCGGACTGCCGCCGTACCCAATGCCGACGAAAACAGGACTGTTGAAATCTTGCAAGGAGAGGCATCGCCCGAAGCTGTCGTGCAACTGGCGCTCTCCAAAATCGGCTCCCAAAAAACCCGATCGGATGCCGTAATCGCCGGAGACATCATTTTGTCGGCTTCCCCCAGCTACTTCAGGCCCGACGGCCCCCAAAATTACGGGTACTGGCAGCAAAAACATTTGGTGCTGTGGGAGTCCGCTTCGGTTGACTGGCTCGACGAACACCTCGGCGACAACATCCTCAAAGTGGCGGGGTGGCAGCCCCTTCCGCAAGAGCAAATCGGGGACTTCGTTTGCAGTGTGGCCCGATACGCTCAGGTTTTACGATGCGGGGTGCGAATTTGCAGGCGACCCCATTGCCTACACCCACAGCATCAAAGTAGGTCGGTGGGAGCATCCCAAGGGCGCTGATTGGGTGGAAGCGCTGCGGGAAATAGCTTTGAGGGTAGGGTTAACGCTTCCAGAACGCGAGCGCAGTCCCCGAGAAATCGAAGTAGCGGCCAAGTGGGAGATGCGCCGGGGGATACTGGCCGCGGTGTACACTCGGTGTCGGGATTGGCTGTGGGGCTCCGAAGGAACGAGCGCCCTCAACCACCTGATTGCCGAAAGGGGCATGAGTCGAGAAGCGATCGCGGATTTGGGATTGGGCTACTACCACAGCAAGGATGAAGTCGCAGCAGCACTCAAACAGCAAAACTACGACCTAGAAATAGCAGAAGAGGTTGGAGTGCTAACTCCCAAGTGGGAAGGATACGTTACTTTCCCGTGGCATACACCCGACCGACAACCGCTCACCGTTTACGGTCACTGTCCGACCAAACCCCTGCCCCTCAAGAAGAACCACCGGGGGTGGAAGGGCGAGAGGGATGCGGCTTACCGGGCTTGGGGAAAACTCTCGGCAGCTCAAAAACTGGAGCAACCTTGGGTAGAACCCACCGTTCCCAAGAAATACGCTTGCTGGAATCCCAAGGACTCAGAAGGCGCGTGGTTGGCCACCAAAGAATCGCCTCTCTACTTCGATCGGGCGCGCGCTGCGGGTCACAAAGAAATAGTTGTAGTGGAGGGAGTGACCGATGCTGCGGTGGCTCAAGCTTTGGGAGATGCCAGAGTTGTAGCTTGCGTCGCCGCCAGCTTGTCGTCCGAGCAGGTGCAATCCCTGCGGCGTTCGGGTATCGAGAGGGCGATCGTCTGCCTGGACCCGGATAGCGCCGGGGATAAGGGCATCGAAAGCTGCATCAAATCCCTGCTGCTGGCGGGCGTCGCGCCTTACGTAGCTCCCAGGCTGCCGGTCGGTTCTGACGGCGACGGCGACCCCGACAAGTTTATTACCCGCAACGGCATCGATGCTTGGCGGTCGCATACCAGTTTGGAAAACGCCCAGCACGGATTGAGGTGGAAAGCACGGCAAATAACTAGCTCCACAGGCGAAACCGATGCGGGCAAACAAGCCGCGCTGGAGGAAGCAGTTAAGTGGGCGACAGCTATTAAAGATGCTGCGGCGCTCGACATTTTCTTTTGGCCCGCGATCGGAGAAGCGCTGGGAAGTTCGCCACCTCCCTGGTTGGCTGAGTTTGGTAAGGAATTGGGCAGCAAACCCCGCACTCCAGGCCGAATTGCGGGCGGTAACTCCAAACACTCCGATTCCCCAACCAAAATGCCCTTGGAGGAAGCAGCCGACGCCGCCCGACAAATTCTCGCGAACGGAAAAGACGAAATCTCGATCGAGATCGCACTCGAACAACTGCGGCTCCAAACCGGGAAAAGCGAATACTGGTGGCAGAACAATTTTATTAAACCTTTAAAACGGGACATGGATGCGGAGCGGTTCAAGCTCGAACTGCTCGGATTGCTTCAGATGGAAGACGCAGTGGAGCGCGTCCGGCAAATCGCCCTGCTAGCGCCCAAATACAGCATGAGCGCGACATCGGTCAAAGAAGCGATGGGGGCGATGAAGCAGCGGACGCAATCGCCAGAGGTCAGAGTCTTGGATTTTGGCGAACTGCTCGATACCGAATCGCTGGCCGTTGATTGGCTCGTACCCGGTCTGTTGCCCGCGGGTGAAACCGTGTTGCTGTACGCGCTGCCGAAGGTCGGCAAAAGCAAGCTGGCAATCGATTTGGCGTTCTGCACTGCCACGGGGGAAAGCAAGTTCTTGGGGCAAACAGTCAAGCGGGGCAAGGTGCTGCTCATCATGCCCGACGCTTCGGAGCAGTCCCTCAAACACGAACTGACCAAACGCGGGTTCCGCAAGCAAGACGCCCCAAACTTGCACGTCATGCCGCGCTGGAGTATCGACCAACTGGCAGTGCTGGAGAAAGAACTCGAAGATTTCCGCCCCGATTTGGTAGTCATCGACTCGCTCAAACGCATCACCGCCGGCAAGGAAGTCAGCGAGAACAGCGCCGAATTTGCCGACAACATCATCGCCCTCAACGAAATGCTGACCCGCTACCGCGCCGCCGGCATCCTGGTCCACCACGCGAATAAGGGGGCTGATGCTGTGGGTGTCGAGAAAGCGCGGGGGTCTACCGCGATCGTCGGTGCCGGTTGGGGGGCTTGGGAATTAGCCCGGATTCCCAAACAAGATCCCAACAACAAGAAAAAAATGATGGTTGACCCCAAGTGTCCCAAGCGGATTTTGACCGTTACGGGGCGCGGTTGCGAAGGCACGACGCTGAGCGTCGAATTTAACGCCGAAAACAATTCCTGGGACTTTTTGACAGAGGCGGGCATCGAACCCGAAGAAGCCCGACAGCAGCAAACCTACCGCGAGCGGATTTTGAAAGTGCTGCGTGCCAACTCGCACTGCGAGCTATCCGGCTCCGAAATCGCGGAGTTGTTGGGGGTCGGTCGCGAGCAGCGGGGTTCCACCTACAGCGAGCTAAACCGCATGGAAAACAAGCGGCTCGTCAGCGTGCGACCCGCCCCCGGCGACAGGCGGTGCAACCTTTATTCGCTCCCTGATTTCAAAATCCCAACTGGCACAACTGACACCCCCGAAGGAGAAGCCAAAAATTCACTACCCCCTCCCCCCCCCACACCTGCAGTATCAGTTGCTAACTGTTCTTCTGAAACTGTTACACAGCAAGGATTAGAAAATAGTCAGCAGAACAGTCAGCAGATAGTCAGCAACCAGAGCGACTGTGACAGTTCGAGAAACGCTGAATCCCTTGACAGCAATGGCACAGACCCGATAGTCAGCAACTTGCAACTGTCACGGGGGGGAGGGGGGGTAAAAGCGATCGAAGGTCTGGAAACTGTCACCCCAAAAAATGCGGAACTGGCACAGTCACAACCGATCGCGCATCCCGCAAATCCAGCCGGTGCGATCGAACAGCAAAACCCGCCAGCAGCGGAGTGCGAACCCGAGCCGAACGCTACAAACGCTGGGGGAGTCCAAAAAGATGGAGTCCCAAACCCACCACCGGTGGAATGCGAACCCGACTCACTCGCCCCGAATGCCAATCCGAAAGGCTCCGATCGAACTCAAAATCAATCACCGGTGGATCTCGAAACAGATCCGATCGCTCCGAATGCTGGGGGAGTCCCAAAAGATGGAGTCCCAAATCCACCACCGGCGGAATGCTCCACCAGCTCGATCGCTCCGAATGCCGATCCGACAGCGGACGATCGAACTCAAAACCCGCCACCGACAGGAACGGAGTCCGACTCGCTCGCGCCGTCGGGCAATCCGAAAGACTCCGAGGCCAATGCCGCCGTCGAACCGGAACTCAACGAAGACGAGCTTTTCCTAGTTGCCTGCATTCGTTCTCTTGTCGCCGAAACGGAGTCAACAGATGCCAGCGCAGCCGCACTCGACCTCTTGCCGGTTCTCTCCGAAACCTGCAACAGCGGCGGGGCCGATCGCGAAAAAATTTGGCAGGCCCTGACTGGCGAGGAACGGGATGCTTTAACAGCACTGCTTTCAACAAAACCGGCAGCAGACTCCCCCGCGCCGCCAGAACCGCACTCCCCGATCGAACGGCCGGCGCGCAACAAATCCGAGAAATTGCTTTGATTTGGTGGGACGAGCTTCCCGAACAATCCCTCCTCACTCAATTGTGGGGACACATCCGCAAGTACGGCTTCACGGCGATCGCCGGTTGGCTGGCAGCCGAGTCCGATGAAGGAGTGCGAGAGCGAATTGCCCGATTGTTGGAACGGTTTAGCTGACCGCAAAAACTTTCAAGCTGCTGCGGCAAATGGAAACAGTTGAAATATCAAAACTGCTCGAAACTGCTCGAACTGCCGTCAGACCGAAATCAACCGCCACCACGCGCGCGAACTCGAATTGCAGCGCGATCGTTGCAATTATCGGCGACCGTTGGAACGAATAACTGCTCCTATTCTCAAACAAAAATTTTGGCGGTCGCCAACCTTTGAAAAAGTTGGCACCGTGTCGGAATTTTGCCTCCTAGTAAGTTCGCTTGCCGGAGAGATGTCTAGTGATAAATTCAGCTCGATCGCTCGTCGAGATAGCTGCGAATCAAATCAGCCATTTTTTCTTGCTCTTGTTGATTCAAGCTACGGCTTAAACATAGGGGAATTCCCCCATTCATTAGCAAATGCACCTCATAGGATGTATAACTGTCCATATGTTCTGTTTTGTCTACTTCAACTTTTTTTAATTCGACTTCAGAAATTTCGCCGAAGGCTAGTTCCATAAATTCATTCACCCTTATCCCCTTTTTCTTAATAGTTAGGGCTTGCTGAATAATCGATCGCAAACCAACACCAGGAGCGATCGATATATTCAAGCTTGGTTAAATATAAGTTTTTTCTGTATTGATTCTACCAACTTATAATTGTAGATTATCTTCAA
>JAAUPF010000342.1 GCA_012034575.1 Richelia sp. CSU_2_1
TTCCATAATTCTCACATTACCATAATTGAGTGCTGGTTTTTGCAGCTTACGCCAATACTCTCAAATCTTTACCACCAAAGCTTGCCGGGTGGTGCGCCGCAGGCGCACCCCCTGAACGGTTACGTTTTTTTTTCGTGTTAAATGTTGTCATTTTGGAAATTATTTGCTAAGTTTGTAGTGCAAAATTCAGTCCCGATCTTGCCAATCTTAAAGACTGACATAACTGACACGATCGCTATATTGTAGGGTGCGCACTGCGCACCTTAACGCTACACTTTAGCTCTATTGTAGGGTGCGCAGTGCAAGCCTTACCGCTGCAGAAATTGATTTTTTCTGTGGCTAACTAACTGAACTGTTGCGCGTAATAGCGAGCGTATCGATCGCCCTTTTCCAACAACTCTTCATGAGTTCCAGATTCCATAATTCGACCTTTTTCTACAACCAAAATTCTGTCAGATTTCCGCACAGTAGCCAAGCGGTGAGCTATAATAAAAACAGTCCGATCTTGCATCAATCTTTCCAATGCTTCCTGCACTAAAGCTTCCGATTCCGAATCCAGTGCTGAAGTAGCTTCATCGAGAATCAAAATTCGCGGATCGAGCAAAACAGCACGGGCGATCGCAATTCTTTGTTTCTGTCCCCCAGATAAGTTTACTCCCCTTTCTCCCACCCAAGTTTGATAACCGTCGGGAAACTCATTGATGAATCGATCGGCATTAGCAATTTCCGCAGCTTTTTGCACGTCTTTTAATTCATAATACGATTGTCCGAAAGCAATATTTTGGGCGATCGTACCCGAAAATAAAATAGTTTCTTGCGGTACAATACCGATTTGCCGGCGCAGGCTGTTTAACGTCACATCTTGCACGTCAATCCCGTCAATTAAAATCTGTCCCGCTTGCGGATCGTAGAATCGCGGCAGCAAATTGACTAAGGTAGTTTTGCCCGCACCCGACGCGCCCACGAGGGCGATTGTTTCTCCTGGAAGTGCCAGCAAACTCATATTTTGCAATACCGGATTTTCCGGTGAATAGGCAAAATTAATATTGCGGTATTCGACTTTTCCGGTAACATCAGAAAATTCGATCGCCCCCGTTTTTTCCACCACAGCGGGCTTAATTGCCAATAACTCAAAAATGCGATCGTTCGATGCTTCTCCCTGCTTAAACTCGCTGTAATTAGCAGTAGTAATCGCGATCGGATCGATTAGCAGCGCCACCCCCGCCACATAACTGATAAAATCCTTTCCCGTCAAATTCCCTTGAGAAATTTGCCAACCTCCCAAGAAAAACAGCAAAATCACGCTCATCGCTTCCAGAAAACCAACTATAAAATATTGCAGCGATTTAATCTGTTCCGCGACATATTTAGCGCGGCGGTTTTGTTCCGATTCCCGCGCAAAACGGGCAATCTCGTAATCTTCAGCTACAAAAGCTTTAATTAACCGAATGCCGCTAAATACTTCAGTCAGCAAAGCCGACAAATCCGAGATCCGATCCTGACTTTGGCGGGAAGAAGCCAACAATTTTTCCCCAAACCAACTAATTAATAACGCCATCAGCGGAGCAATTACTAGGGCCGCTAAAGTTAACTGCCAGTTGAGATAAATCATGTATCCCAACACCACAATTAACTGTAAAATGCAAGGAATAAATTGGTGAAATAATTTATTAATAACTTCGCCGATGCGATCGATATCTTCAGTCAAGCGGTAAGATAAATCTCCAGTTTTAGCAGTTTCAAAATAGCCGAGATTCAGGCTTTGCAAGTGCGCGTAAACTTGCTTGCGGAGTTCCAAAGCTACAGTCAAAGCAGCTTTTGCCATCAGCGTATTTTGACCGTACTGAACGGCACCGCGAACTAAAAATATTATCGCACCAACACCTGCAAGTTGGACGATCGACCTTAAATCCCCTTTGCCGATAAAATTTGCCATTTCGCCGATCAATTTGGCAATAATCGGCCAAAATACAGTAAATGCTAGAGTGCAAGCAAAAGCTTTAGCAATAGTTTGCCACTGGGGGCGAATGTAGGGCAATAGCTGCCAGTAAGTCGATCGAGTTTTCACAATATTTTGCCCCTCCAAGTTCTGTTTTTACACATATCCGAGCCAAAATATGATACCAGCGATCGGGCTATGTTGTACTGGCAATCTCCGCATTTCCTCTTTAACATTACACCCGCAGTCCGCCAGGGGTTTAAACAAGAGCCTCAAAGCACAAGTCCTCTAAAAGAGGACTAAAATAGGACTCATAGATTATTGTTAAAAGAGGACTAAAAGAGGACTCATGGATTATTCAGTCCTCTTTTAGAGGACTTTCGCTATTAGCCAGGGATTTAAATCCTGGCGGTATTTCGGGTTAAGCGATTAAAAATTATTCTCGGCCATCAGCATGAGTTGCCCGCACCTTCGCCCCCGCCACGACAGGCCCCCGAAAATTTGCAGATTTTCCCGGTGCAACAGCCGCAGGTTGAGCATCAATAAATCCGCTATCAATTAGATTGCCCGCTTCATCCAAAACCTCATAATTTACTCTAACATTCTTGATGATTTTGCAACCTTGATTGATAACTTGACCGCTCAAAAAATTGCCGTCGTAATTCGCACTCGCGATCGACACTTTTGCAGAAATGTTGCTGCCAGCAATACAAGTTTGGGAATTGGTAGCAGGCTGTTTTTCGCACAACTTTCCCAAGTCTACCGTGCGGCCGTCGGGAGTTTGCATATAGCAAAACGGCTCGTCAATTACTGAGTTTTGCGCCACAAGATTTGCAGGTTCTAGCAGCAAAAAATTAGGGGCGATCGGCTCGAATAGTACAATTGATAAAGCCGCTGTCAAATGTAAACTTTTCATAGTTGGAAGTTTCGGGTGAGTTGTTAGTCCTGTTTGCCCACCATTGCAGGATTCAGCTTAAATCCGCTTGCCTGTATAGTTGCCTGCACCACTGCACGCAGTTAATTTTGAGATATACTATAACAATCCTTGCAGTAATCGTAAATTTTTGACCCCACCCCAGCCCTCTCCTTAGCAAGGGGAGGGAGCAAGAAATTTACAAATGATTTACGATCGCTATATAACAATAGCACAAACTCACTCGATCGAAATTCAACTATGAAGTCCAGACTAAAAAAATTAAAATTTCAACAATACCGATTTACGAAAATTGGTGTTTTGATTGGTTTGATTTTGGTAGCGACCGCCCATATATTTGATGTTGATTATTTTGAATCTTTTTACCATTTTTAGAGAAATACGAATCCCTAGAAATTGATGAAATATTCATGTTGATTTTTTTTGTTTTCCCAGCCTTATGGCTAGATTCTCTGCTGGGCAACTACAAAATCAACTTACAAAAAAAGCAAATGGAAGTATTTTGTTCCACAATGTTCAATGTCAACCATACCGTCAACAACCTCCTCAACCAGCTCCAGCATTTTTATTATATTTTGTCTGAAGACTCCTCTTTAACTGAGGAGGAAATCGCAGCTTTTTACAAAGTAATTAAGGAAGCAGACGATGACATCAAGAAACTGAATTTAGTGGCAAATATTCCGGAGAATTTATCAAGAGGAATTGTCGATGTTCGTTTGGGTTAATAACCTCATGAATAAAGCTTCATAAGGGACGCTTCATCAACGATTTGATTCCCGTACTGCGTAACTGTCAACTCAAAACTCTTCCTCTCAACTCAAAACTCAAAACGTAAGCATTCAGCCGTCAGCTATCAGCTATCAGCTATAGCGCCGCTTGACTCTTTTCTAGAGACAAGACTTTACGCTTTCTGCAAGCATTTAGCCGTCAGCCATCAGCTATAGCGCC
>JAAUPF010000015.1 GCA_012034575.1 Richelia sp. CSU_2_1
GGCTTGAGCGGGCAACAGGTGTCAGAACGCTTGCAGCAATACGGCCCCAACGAACTAGAAGAAACAGGAGGCCGCAGTCCGTGGTCGATTTTTATCGATCAGTTCACCAACATCATGTTGTTGATGCTGATGGGTGTGGCCGTGGTTTCGGCTTTTTTGGATCTCAAGTCGAACACTTTTCCCAAAGATGCGATCGCCATTTTTGCGATCGTAGTGCTTAACGGCATTCTCGGCTACCTGCAAGAAAGCAGCGCGGAAAAAGCCCTCGCAGCACTGAAAAACTTAGCTTCCCCCCTAGTCCGGGTGGTGCGGGACGGCAAAGTTTCGGAAATAGCAGCTAAGGAGCTCGTACCCGGAGACGTGATGCTGCTGGAAGCCGGGGTAAAAATAGCAGCAGACGGACGCTTGATCGAAGCTTCCAACTTGCAAATTAGAGAATCGGCGCTGACGGGAGAAGCGATCGCAGTTACCAAACAAGCCGATATAGAACTTCAAGAAGATGCTAGTTTGGGCGATCGCATCAATTTGATTTTTCAGGGAACAGAAGTCGTACAAGGACGGGGAAAGGTAATTGTCACCAACACCGGAATGCAAACTGAATTGGGCAAAATTGCCGCCATGCTTCAGTCTGTAGAAAGCGAACCGACTCCCTTGCAGCAGCGGATGAGCCAGTTGGGAAATGTTTTAGTTTCCGGTGCTTTGGCTTTAGTGGCTGTTGTCGTCATCGGCGGCATGATTAGCTTCCAAAATGGCGGTATCGGGTTTGATACCAGCAGGTTTGAAGAACTGTTAGAAGTTTCTCTAAGTATGGCTGTGGCGGTGGTTCCCGAAGGACTCGCAGCAGTTGTGACAGTTACTTTAGCCTTGGGAACCAGACGGATGGTAAAGCGAAATGCCCTGATTCGCAAACTGCCGGCGGTGGAAACTTTGGGTTCAGTTACTACTATTTGTTCTGACAAAACCGGTACTCTGACTCAAAATAAAATGGTCGTTCAGTTAGTGGCAACCGCTAACAGTAATGTCGGCGTCGCGGGCGAAGGTTATGCCCCGATCGGACATTTTACCGATCTCCTAACATCGACCCAAATTAATAATTTGGAGGAATATCCAGAACTCGAATCTTTATTAATTGCCTGTGCGGTTTGCAACGATGCGGTATTGCAGCGAGAACAACAGGAATGGAAGATTTTGGGCGACCCCACAGAAGGTGCACTGCTGTCGGTAGCCGGAAAAGCAGGGATTTATCGGGAAAAACAGTCTCAATTGCTGCCGCGGGCTGCTGAATTTCCGTTTTCTTCCGAACGCAAGCGGATGAGCGTAATTTGCGAAGTACCGGGCAATTCTGGACATTCGGCATTTCCCTCGGAAAAAGGACAGCAACAGAATTACGTAATGCTGACTAAAGGTTCTCCAGAATTGACTTTAGAACGCTGCAAAGGCATTATTTCCGGCGATCGAGTCGAACCTTTAACTCAAGAAATGCGCGATCGCATCCTTGCGGAAAACAACCGTATGGCTAGTGAAGGCTTGCGAGTCCTCGGTTTTGCCTATAAACCCTGGGAAAGCCTGCCCCCCGATGGTTCTGAGGAAACTAGCGAACGAGAGATGGTTTGGTTGGGGCTGGTGAGTATGCTGGATGCCCCGCGCCCGGAAGTGCGGGAAGCGGTGGCGAAATGCCGGGAGGGAGGCATTCGAGTGGTAATGATTACCGGCGACCACCAGTTGACGGCAAAGGCGATCGCTTACGATTTGGGTATTGCCGATCGGGGAGCTCGGGTTCTCACCGGTCAAGAGTTGGAAAAACTCAGCCAAGAGGAACTCAAACAACAAGTTGAAAGCGTTAGCGTTTACGCCCGCGTTTCCCCAGAACACAAGTTGCGCATCGTTCAAGCTTTGCAAAGTTTGGGCAAGTTTGTAGCGATGACAGGCGACGGAGTTAACGACGCCCCCGCATTAAAACAAGCCGATATCGGTATCGCAATGGGCATTACCGGCACGGATGTCAGCAAAGAAGCTAGCGATATGGTGTTGTTAGATGACAACTTTGCCACGATTGTGGCAGCGGCAGAAGAAGGTCGGGTTGTTTATACCAACATCCGCCGTTTTATTAAGTACATTTTGGGCAGTAACATCGGCGAAGTTTTGACAATTGCCGCCGCACCTTTAATCGGTTTGGGAGGTGTGCCGCTGTCTCCGCTGCAAATTTTGTGGATGAACTTAGTAACTGATGGCGTTCCCGCTTTAGCTTTGGCGGTGGAACCAGCGGAACCCAATGTCATGAAACGCCCGCCTTTCAGTCCCCGAGAAAGTATTTTTGCGCGGGGTTTGGGTCTTTACATGGTGCGGATCGGGATCGTGTTTGCGATTTTGACGATCTTGATGATGTCTTGGGCTTACGGTTACACTCACGCACCGGGACATCAAGGCGATCCGGATGCTTGGAAAACGATGGTATTTACAACTCTGTGCTTGGCGCAAATGGGCCACGCGATCGCCATTCGTTCCAACACTCAGCTAACTATTGAGTTAAATCCTTTCACTAATATCTTTGTGTGGGGGGCTGTGATTGTGACTACGGCTTTGCAGTTGATGCTGATTTACGTTCCGCCACTGAGAGATTTTTTTGGCACTCAATATTTGACGCCGTTTGAGTTGCTGGTTTGCTTCGGTTTCAGCGCGCTGATGTTTGTCTGGATCGAGATGGAAAAGCTGTTTGTGCGCGCCTACAAATCCCGGAGATAGTGTTAGCAACTAACCAATAATGGCAGAGGTTTTATTTTTGGTTAGTTGTTCGTAGGTTGGGTTGAGGGAAGCGAACCCTCCGCAACTCTGGGCCCAACTCAACTAATTACTAAATTGCAGTGAGATCTGGGACGATCGCACTAGAGAACAAAGAGAATTAGAAACCCGGATTTGGTATAAAACCCGTTGTTGGGTTTCGTTCCTCAACCCAACCTACAACAAACCGATCGCCGATCTCAAAAACTGCCAGGGGTTTGTAACCCCTGGTTAATAACAAAAGTTCTCGCTCAGAGAACTGAATTTAAGTTTAAATATAAAGAATCAAACTTGTTTGTAATAGGAACTTTAGTTTTTTTCGACTCAAACGAAGGTAGAGGACTGAAGTCCCCAGTACAAATTTATTACCAATTATCAATTACCAATTACCAATTACCTATTACCAATATCATGTATTTAAAAACGCTGCACCTAAGGCAGTTTCGCAATTACTGCGATCAAAAGGTAGCGTTTGACGCTCCCAAAACTATTTTAGTGGGAAATAACGCTCAGGGAAAATCGAATTTATTGGAAGCAGTTGAATTGCTGTCAACGTTAAAAAGTCACAGGGCTGCACGCGATCGCGATTTAATTCTCGACTCCAAGCCGATCGGACAAATTGATGCTGCTTTAGAACGCCAAACGGGTACGATCGATCTAGCTTTAACTTTGCATTCTCAGGGACGGCGCAATCTGAAGCTTAACGGCGAACACCTGCGCCGCCATTTAGATTTTTTGAGCGTTTTAAATGTCGTGCAATTTTCTTGTTTGGATTTGGATTTAGTGCGGGGAGGACCGGAAGAAAGGCGCAATTGGATCGATCGACTGGTAATTCAGTTAGAACCAATTTACGCTCATATCTTGCAGCAATACAATCAAATTTTGCGCCAGCGAAATGCTCTGTTGAAACGTTCTAGAGATATGAAGAAAGGAGAAGTTTCCGAAAATACCGATCGAATACACTCTATTAAATTTGACAATCTCGAACAGGAAAATAGAGAACAATTCCCAATCCCCAATGCCCCATCCCCCATTCCCCATTCAGAATTAGCTTTGTGGGACGCGCAGTTAGCAACTGCGGGTGCGCGGGTGATCCGGAGGCGCGATCGAATTTTGGAAAGATTGATGCCTTTAGCCCGCAATTGGCACGCTTCAATTAGCGGTTCTACAGAAGTTTTGGAAGTAAAATATGCTGCTAACGTTCAAGTAGAGCAAGAATTAAGAACTAAAGACAATCTCGAAGGAGTGCGCCAAGCATTTTTAGATAAAATCAAACAAAGGGCGATCGCGGAACAAGTTCAAGGAACTTCATTAGTCGGACCCCACCGCGACGATATTGCTTTTTCAATTAACAATACGCCGGCCCGTCAATACGGCTCTCAAGGCCAGCAGCGAACTCTGGTACTGGCTTTAAAATTAGCCGAATTGCAGCTTATTGAAGAAGTCATTGGCGAACCGCCTTTGCTGCTGCTAGATGACGTACTCGCAGAACTCGATCTCAACCGTCAAAATCAGCTTTTAGAAACTATTCAAGAACGATTTCAAACTTTAATTACTACTACACATTTAGGCGCTTTTGATGCTCAATGGCTGCAGCGAACCCAAATTCTTTCCGTTGAAGCGGGACAAATCAGGCAATTTTAGATTTTAGATTTTAGATTTTAGATTGTTGAGATTGGCGATTTTTGATTTTTGGGATCGTTGAAATTGGATAGGAGATTTTCAAGGATAGATTGGAGATTTTTGATTGACAAAATAGATATTTTATGGTAAGGATCGTAATTTTAGATAAATTGACATTAGTTACTCGAATCAAGATAGGATCGAGGGTACTTTCGATCGCAAGATTGCGCTTCCATTTTTTAAGCCTTATGAAGCATTACCTTTCCCGTTTAATAGCCATCGTATTAGTTGCGGTCATCAGCTTAACAGGCTGTACCAATGTTCCAGCAACTCTAAGCGGAGATTACCGCCAAGACACCTTAGCATTAGTAAGCAGCTTGAGAACAGCACTAACTTTACCTGAAGGTGTACCGGAAAAAGCAGTTGCCCAAGCAGATGCTCGCCAAAGAATCAATGATTTTGCCGCTGCTTACCGCCGCGATCCCGCTCTTACCAAGCTGGCATCTTTCACGACTATGCGGACAGCATTAAACTCCTTGGCAGGGCATTACAGTTCTTACCCAAATCGTCCCGTTCCTGAGAAGTTGAAAAAGCGTCTTGAGATAGAATTTCAGCAGGTAGAAGCAGCTCTAAACAGAGGAGCTTGATGCGATTTGCAGGCAACAGGCAGAATCCTATGGCAGAAGGCAGGAGGCAGAAGCAAAATGCAGTTACACCAAGATTTTCAGCGCTCCAGAACCTCCTAACCATCTCAAAAGTTGCTATAACTCTACAGGTTATTTGCTCTCAATATTTGAGAAGTAATATAGCAATCGCCAAGACGATTAGGAAATTCTAGATCGTCCAAACCTTTACTATTATTCCTTCTGCCTTCTACCTTCTGCCTTTTACCTTCTGCTATAATTTCCCTTTGAAATTTCAACGGTATTTAGCGCCCGCTGTAGCAGGGCGTTTTTTTATGCGTGACAATACCGAGCCAGCAGAAGAAAAAGCCAGCAGCTAATCCCTCTCCAAAGCTCGGCCCAATTACCAATTACCAATTACCAATTATCAGATTTGCATTTTTCGATCGACTTGTGCCATAACTAGGTCAATCAAAAAAAATAGAAACTTTATAGTTGAGCTTTTTGGTCGATCGCATTGCCATCGCCAGCCAACTCAAACTCGCAAACCCCATTCAATTTGCCCATGAAATTTGCACCAACTCGCATCGCAAATTCCCAACACCAGCGACGATTTTTAAGTGCGGTAAGTGCTGTTTTAGCCAGTAGCTTTGTCTGCCAGTTTGTCGGAAATCAGCCTGTTTTTGCCCAGACGACAGCCTATTGCCAACTCGCCAAAGAACAGGCAAATATCAAAGAAGATTTGCGGCGCGCCGCCCTGTCGGGAAAACCGGAAGCCCAGCAAGCATACATTGCTATGTTGAACAAACACGCGCGGGAAATCGCAGAATGCCGCCGCAAAACTTGGCCGCAAACTCAAGCAATTTGGTTGCGTTTGTATCCCTGCGATGTCAAGCCGGGAGAGATCGATAGAGTCTTAGATAAAGTTGTTAACCAAGGCTACAACCAAGTCTATATCGAAACATTTTACGACGGTCAAGTGCTGCTGCCGCAAGCAGACAATCCTACAGTTTGGCCTTCGGTTTTAAGAAATCGCGGCTACGAGAAATACGATTTGTTAGAAAGGGCGATCGCCAAAGGAAAACAGCGGGGTTTAAAAGTTTATTCCTGGTTATTTACCATGAACTTCGGCTATACCTATTCCCAGCGCGCCGACAGACAGCAAGCGATCGCCAGAAATGGCAAAAATCAAACAAGTTTGACCGTAATTCAAGACGCAGGATTGCACGATCAAAGCGGAGAAAGTCACGCGACTCACGTGTTTATCGACCCCTACAGCCCGCAAGCAAAACAAGACTATTCTTTGTTAGTAAATCAGGTACTCAGGCGCAAGCCGCAGGGCATATTATTCGACTACATTCGCTACGTGCGGGGAGTCGGGCCGGCTTCAGTTGCTACCAAAGTTCAAGACTTGTGGATTTACGGTCAATCGTCGCAGCAAGCACTATTGCAGCGGGCTACAAATCAGCAGGGAAGAGATTTAATTCAGCGCTATTTAGCGAAGGGATTTATTACTGTAAGCGACGTGCAAGCAGTAGTAAAACAATATCCTGCAGAGCAAGAACCGCTATGGCAAGGGCGAATTCCCAGGCCGATCGCGGCAGTAACTCCTGCTCCGAAAAAGCCCACTGCAACTGCAACAACAGCTTCTAGAAAACCCTCTACAGGCAGGCCAAATTCTCCCACTCCGAGTCCGAGTCCCACGCCGCCGCTTCCCGACACTGGGATGTTGCAAAAAGACCTTTGGCAACTGAGTGTAGCTCATGCAGTTCAAGGAATTTTAGATTTTTTTAGCATGGCGATCGCACCCGCTAAAAGAATGGGAATAACTGCGGGAGCGGTGTTTTTTCCAAATGGAAATCAGAAAGTAAATCAAGGTGGTTTTGATTCGAGATTGCAGCCTTGGGACAGGTTTCCTGCTTCAGTAGAATTTCACGCGATGTCTTACGGAAATTGTGGCGATGTAAGCTGTATCGTGCCGCAGGTGCAGCGGACTGTAAGTTTGGCTCCTGCGGGGGCAAAAATCATTCCGGCAATTGCTGGAGATTGGGGAAAATCTGTGAGCAATCGGCCGTCTTTGGAGGTGCAGATGCGGGCAATTCGATCGGCCGTACCGCAAATTAATGCAATCAGTCATTTTTCTTACGGATGGCAAGAGCCGGAGGATGAAAGGGCGCGGCAAACTTGCAGGTTGTAGTGCAATTATTATGTAGGGATGCCGCGAATTGCGTCCCTACAAAGCGGTGTTTTGGAATGCGGCTAAAAGCCAGCCCATTAAATCGGCATGAGGTTCGGCGTGAGGTTCAAAACGCAAGGGTGATGCCATATAAACAATTCCTTCAATCAATTCTGCTTTTTTGAGATTCGGCATGGCTGTATAGCGCCTTTCAAATTCGGCGCGGGTAAGCAAGTCACCATTTTCTAAAGGGGGAATCGCGATGCGATTGAGATGTGCCGGAGCGATCGTAACCTTTCTCCTGTTATTGTGCGTCGGTATCTTGGATTTTAGCTAATTTTAGGCAAAATTGTAAGTCGCGAAATTCGGGCGATCGTTTTTAAGGAGACTCTGATTTGCTAAAATAGACAGATAGAGGTTAACAGGTAGGACGATTTGCTATGGTAATTCACTCAGAAATAGAAGAGCCAGTATTCGATCGAGATGGGGCGATCGACGATTTAAATTCCAGTTTAGAAGAAGAAAACGGCGACGAATCTTATGAAACAGATAAATTAATTTACGACCCTGATGAAATTAATATTTTCACTAGAGAACCCACGATCGAGCAACTTTTAAGAAGAATTAATGAGGAAGCTCTCGATTTAGCGCCAGACTTTCAGCGCCATGCAAACATCTGGAAAGATGATGCTAAAAGCAGACTGATTGAGTCGATCCTAATTCGGATACCATTACCAGCTTTTTATATAGATGCAACTAATGAAGATAAATGGCTCGTTGTGGATGGATTGCAGCGGCTATCTGCTCTCAAGCAATTTATGAGCGATAAAAAACTGAAGTTATGCGGACTAGAATACTTGCTCAATTTAGAAGGCAAAAACTATGATGAAATCGGGCGCAGATACCAGCGTCGAATCGAGGAAACTCAGGTGACAGTTTATTTGATTGAAAAAGGTACACCTCCTGAAGTTAAATATAATATTTTCAAGCGGATTAATACAGGTGGACTGCCGATGTCCCCTCAAGAAATTCGCCATGCTCTCAATCCTGGTAAAGCCACAAAATTCTTAGCTAAACTTGCGACATCTAATGAATTCGAGCAAGTTACTAATCTTAGTGATTCGCGGAAAATGCGCATGGAAGATCGAGAATTTATACTCGGTTTTTTAGCCTTTAAACTTACATCTTATAAAAATTATCAATCTGAAACAAGAGATTTATTCTTAACCAAGGCATTATCAAAGCTTAATAATATGTCTGAATCCGAATTAAGATCCATTGAGAATAATTTCAAAAAGGCTATGGTTGCAGCATGGGAAATATTTGCAAAAAACGCCTTTCGTAAAGTATCTCAAAATCAGAAAAAAAAGTTTCCAATTAATAAAGCATTGTTTGAAGTTTGGTCTGTTAATCTCAGTTTACTGAGCGACGAGCAACTCGATCTGTTGAAGCAGCACAAGGAGCAATTAATTGAAAAATTTAGAAATTATGTAGATAGCGATCGAGATTTTCTGGTTTCTATCTCTCAAGCAGCAGAAAAAATTGAGTATAGATTTACGATAATTGAAAAAATCATTCAGGAGGTTCTGGCATGATTACTTCGCTACATTTGCTTAACTTTAAACCCTTTGCAAATCAGTTATTGGAATTCAAAAAACTTACGTTATTTTCCGGCTTAAACAGCACTGGTAAATCTTCTGTTATGCAATCGCTTTTGTTGCTGCGTCAATCTTATCAACAGGGTTTATTGCCAGAAAAAGGCTTGGCACTGAATGGCGATTTTGTCAATGTTGGTACGGCTCAGGATGCACTTTTTGAGGGAGCAAAAGACGATTTTATTGGTTTTAATATTGTTTGGGAAAACAACATTGAGGGGGTATGGCGTTTCAAATATGACAAAGAGGTAGTAGATGTATTGAATATTGCCTCGGAAAAAGTTACCTCGGAAGTATATAAATCTAATCTTTTTGGCAATAATTTTCACTACCTTCAGGCAGAACGGATCGGACCGCGCTCATTTAATGAAATGTCAGATTACCAAGTGCGACAGCTCAATCAACTGGGTATCAAGGGTGAATATGCTGCTCATTTTCTGGCTATTAATGGACGGAAAGTTATTCCCAATAGCAGTCTCAGTCATCCAGAGGTAAAATTAAAAACTCAAAGACAAAAAGATCAATCCACAGCACAATCAATGGATTTAATCGACCAAGTTGAGGCATGGATGGGAGAAATTAGTCCGGGTACGCGGCTTAAAATTGATGCTAAATCTGATGTCGATTTGATGTGTTTTCAATACTCCTATGGAGATAGCAATCCTTACCGCGCAACTAACGTGGGATTTGGAATTAGTTACACTTTACCGATTATTGTAGCTGCGCTAGCGTCACCGCCTAGTACAATGATTTTAATTGAAAATCCCGAAGCGCACCTGCATCCCAAAGGACAAGTTAAAATCGGTGAATTGTTAGCTTTGGCAGCTAGCGGTGGGGTTCAAGTTGTTATCGAAACTCACAGCGATCATGTTCTAAATGGCATTCGCCTTGCGGTTCATGCGGGAAAAATTGACCCTAAAGATGTTCAGTTGCATTACTTCCAACGTCAAAAGCAAGAAGAACAAATGATAACAGATGTAGTATCGCCAAAGATCGATCGCAACGGTAGAATCGATCGGTGGCCGGATGGTTTTTTTGATGAATGGGATAACAGTTTGGAAATTTTATTAGAACCTGCTGTGGAGGAATAATTGGGCATGGATTTGGAGATGGTATTTAATGAACTGTCCGCCCGCACTCTTGCTCCCGATATTTCTACAGCGCGACAATGGATGTCAGAATTAATTAGTACGATACGTGAAGCTAGAAGCCGCGGACTGAAAGTAGTCCGCACTAACGAAGATTTTCATGCTATGGTTCTTGCAGAAAATTATCCTTTTTCTCGCTGGCGCAACGATCGCGAAGTTAATAGAGAAGAGCGAACTTTTCTGAAAACCCTTGTGACGAAGGCTCCTTTATCTGTTGATATTCCCGATCTCACGCTTAAAATAAAACTTGAAGATTCCGATTGTGAGTTGAGTTTGCAAGGCAGTCAAGCAGAAGGATTTAAATTTGCTCACTACCTGGAAGCATTAGCAATTAGTTTGAATTCTGAACCGCTTTGGAATAGCAGTCGGATCGAGTTAGAACTCATACAAATTGATGAAAATGAAGAGCTGATAGAAGAGAGTGTAGAGGTTATTCATGCCAGTCAGAAAAACCACCTTATCGAGCACGCTGACTGGATTCAAAATCGACAGCGAACAACAGTGGCAGATGGTTTAGAACTCTGGAACCGCAGGTGTGAATTGTTCTCCAGTCTGGAATTTTGCGATTGCGTTAATACACAAATAGAAAGCCTTGTCGATCCCATATTGAGGCAAGTTATAAAAAAGTTATTTGAGCTTGATGAATTATCCAAAAATTGGAGAGACGGCGCGCTAGATTTAGATAAACTTCCTAGTAAAGTTTCTCCCGAAAGCGAGTCAAGACTCAAGCAGTTTAAAGAGCAGTTAAATATTCAGTGTCCTGACAGTAACAAGCGTATTTTCAGCTTGCACGTTCGCATGACACCGGGGGCTTGGCGACTTCATTTCTGCACAGAATTAGGGCCGGGAAAGATAATCATTGGGTATATCGGTCCCAAAATAGAATAATTTTAAGATTCGACAGGACTCGATCGAAAGATTTTGACCCGATCGCCATTTTTAAACAAAAATTAATTTAGCTAGCGATCGAGCTGACTGTTTTGTAAGCGATAATTAGATAGTCAACAGCAAAAAGTCCAATTAATGAATCCCAAATCTACTAAAAAATTTGCCACTAAAACAGCTATAATTATCAGCTCGATCGCCCTCATCTTCCTCTCTACCGACAATCTAAAAACTGCAAATTCAAATTCTCTAGCCCAAATCCCGCCATTTTTTGAAGATTCCCCACCAAATCTCCTCAAACCGCCCAAACAAAAAAAAATACCGCCCTCTCCCCCGCCAACTCCCGCCCCCACACCCCCCGAACAACCTTTAATTTTCGCACCACCGGCGCAATTTCGCGGACAAATAGTTTACCAAGCAAATATCAGCAACTCCAAAGTTATCGCCCTGACATTTGACGACGGCCCCACACCCGAAACTTTGAAAATATTAGAAGTTTTGCAGCAACACAACGCCGTCGCTACCTTCTTTTGTTTGGGTAGAAACCTGCGAGAATTTCCTGAAATCGCCAAAAAAGTCGTGCAATCCGGAAATGCGATCGGCAACCATACGTGGCATCACTACTATCACGATGTTACCGAAAAAACAGCATCCAATGAAATCGATTATACAGGCATTCACATTCATCGATCGACCGGAACAAAAAGTTTATTATTTCGCCCTCCCGGCGGACACTTAAACAACGGTTTAGCAGCTTACGCCAAAAAGAAAAACTATGTAGTGGTGATGTGGTCGATCGACCCTAAAGACTACCTGCAACAGCCCCCATCGACTATAGCAAATACTGTAATTTCTCAAGCTAAATCAGGGGCGATCGTCTTATTACACGATGGTGGCGGCCCGCGCTACAATACAGTCAAAGCGTTGAGCATAATTATTCCCAAACTCAAACAGCAAGGATACCGCTTTGTCACCATCCCACAATTACTAGAAATGCAAGCAGCACAAAAAAAATAAACAGATAACCTAAATCAAAACTAACAAAATTCAATCTGCGTTCATCCGCGTTAATCTGCCGTCATCTGCGGTTAAAAAACGTGCTAAACTTATTAACAGCCCTATAAATCCTGAAAATTATGGTGCAAAAACTTGCAGCCAAAGACATTAACCTCCGGTATTTAATCGATAACTACGGCTTGCAGCTAGTTAGAAATCCGGAGTTTTTCCAAGAATGGCAAGAAAACTTACCCGAAGTAACAGACATCGACAAACAATTGCTCGATCGAGTCAAAGAAATCTATTACAATTTATTACAGTCCCCGCCCGTACTCGAAAACGCAGTCCAACTCACAATTATCAGCCCGATTTTGTTTGTTGCCGGTTTGTTTGAACCTCCTTTTCAATTTAAAGCTGAAAAGTCGATCGCCATTCAAGAAGAAGACGAAGGCAGAATTATCGAAGGCAGAATAGATATTCTGATTATGAAAGATAACTTGTGGGTGACAGTAATTGAATCCAAACAACTTTCATTTTCAACAGACGAAGCACTTGACCAACTTCTAACATATATGCTCGCAGATCCCAATCCCGAAACACCTACTTTTGGGATGATTTCAACAGGGGCTAACTTCACTTTTGTCAAGTTAGTTAGAGGAGAAACTTCGCAGTATGCCTTATCGCCAGAATTTGTCATGCGCAATCCCGGCAATGACTTGTACCGCGTTTTGCAGATTTTAAAACGCCTCAGTCAACTGCCAGATTAGACAGGTTATCATTTTGAATTCTAGCAAAACACCAAATAAACCGGGTTTTCATTGAAATTAAAGGCTGCGATTCTATATTTTCTAATGAAGAAGGTCTAGCTCAACTCATCGCCTATATGCTAGCAGATCCCAATCCAGAAACACCGAGTTTTGGGATGATAACTACGGGAGGTAACTTGATCTTTGTCAAGTTAGTTAGAGGAGAAAAACCGCAGTATGCTCGATCGGACCAATTTACATTGCGCAAACGTCAAAATGAATTGTACAGCGTTTTGCAAATCTTCAAACGCTTGAGTCAATTGTCAGACTAGCCAGAAAAACCATTTTAAGCTATCTTTCAAAACAGACAATATTTACAGATATCAAATTTCCAATCGGTACGAGCATGGTAAATTACTGGATAATCGGCGTTTTAGCAATAGCATCTGTCTTTTGGGCAGAAATCGTGCGAGACTTTTATCACGTCGCCTCCCATTATTGGCCGCCCCTCTACAAGCTACACGCTTGGCACCACCGCGTTTTTCGCCCGAATTTAACCCCCGTTAGCGATACAATTTACAAGCAAGCGCACTGGCGTCACGACGTACCTGAAGCTGCGACAATGATGGTTTTCGGCTTGTTGTTGTGGGCTGCAGCCTATTTCTCGATACCGTCATATCATTGGGGCGCAGCAGCCGGTTGTGTTTATACTTTAAGCTTTTTATTAAGCGCGATCGCCCGCGGTTGCGGCATTAAAGGTGCAGATGAATTAACTGACATCACCCACCAGCCGGGAGAATTCCTGACACCGCCCGCCAATTGGTTTGTCAACAAACCTTACCACTGGCGGCATCATTTCGACAATCAAAATGCTTACTATTGCGGTACTTTTACCTTAATAGACAAACTTATGGGCACGGCACTTTCTCTCAAGGGCAAAACTGTAGCTGTCACCGGCGCATCGGGAACTTTAGGGCGTTTGCTTCTCAAACACCTCCACAAAGCAGGTGCAAAAGTTATCGCCCTGACTTCAAAAAACGAACAAGTTACTTTGAATTTAGATGGCGAAAGTTTGTTTGTAAAAACCGTAACTTGGCAAGTTGGTGAAGAAGCAGATTTAGCTGAATTGTTAGAAAAAGTTGATATTCTGCTTGTCAATCACGGGATTAACGTACACGGAGACAGAAGTGGAGAAGCGATCGCAAAATCTTACGAAATCAACACTTTTTCTGCGTGGCGGCTGATGGAAATTTTCTTTTTAACCGTCCGCAATAACGAAAATATAGCGACAAAAGAAGTTTGGGTCAATACTTCGGAAGCTGAAGTAATTCCTGCTGTCAGTCCCCTTTACGAACTCAGCAAGCGGGCTTTAGGAGATTTAGTCACTTTGCGGCGCTTAGATGCACCTTGTATCGTGCGAAAACTGATTTTAGGGCCGTTTAAAAGCAATTTAAATCCGATCGGCATTATGTCACCAGATTGGGTAGCCAAACAAATTGTCAAGCAAGCTAAAGCCGATAACCGCAACATCATCGTGACAATCAATCCGTTGACTTTTATCCTGTTTCCCCTCAAGGAATTTTGTGTTTCTTTGTATTTCCAAATCTTCAGCCGTAAGGCAGTTTTAGAGATAAAAGAAGTGGCAGAAAAATCCAGCGTTGAAGCAAAAATTAATTGATGCAGAAGTGAATCATCAACTTGTAGGGTGCGCAGCGCGCACCTTACTAGCTAATTGGTAGTGTGCGCATTGCGCACCTTACCAATTAAATAAGTGGCGGAAAAATCCAGCGCGACAGCAAAAATTAATCGTTCCAAACAAGTTTTTTGAAGAATTTCTGACTGTCGATCGCCAAAACTTTATTTACAGAGCATTTACTTTACAGCCCACATTCCGCACACAGTTGGGGGTGCGGAATGTGGGTTACAAGAACGTAGGGAAATGGTATAAAATCCACACTACAAACCGTTTTTGTTATAGTAATCGATCGGACGCAATCTAAGTCCTAATATCAATTACTGACAAGATAAATTCCACTTACATCCACTGAACCGATCGCACGAATCGCTGTAATTGTCGGCTTTCCAATTCCAAAACCCGTCGTGCAAAATCCGGGTCATTATCGAGCAAATCGTCGAATGTATCGACAGAAATTGCTAAAATCCGAGTCTTTTCGCTGTCCGCAACGATCGTATTCTCCGCCTTACTGTGCGCTAAAACTTCTAATTCATCGAGCATTTGTCCGGGATGCAAGCGTTCGACACGAATCTCATTTCCGGTTTGATAGTTAATCACAGCATCGCCTTCAATTAAAAGTAATAATTCCCGACAGGTATCGCCCGCTTCGGTAATTTCATCACCGCTAGCATAGGTTCTTACCTCAGCTCGATCGCCCAAGGCTAGCAGCGTTTCACTCCGCATTCGGTGGAAGAAATCGCTGTTAAATAAATAGACTACTTTCTCTAATCTTGGAAATGCCTTTAGTGGAGGATTCCCCGTTGTTAAAGATAGAATTTGTGTTGCAATTTCTCTGACAAAATCCGGCTGAGAGTCTTGTTGCAAATCCCGCGCGAGATTTTGACTGCGTTCTAAATCTAATTGCGCGATCGCATATAGTGCCGCCGCCTGAATCGGAGGATTGCGATCCTGTAACAAAGTTTCTAAATGACTCAGAATTGTTTGAGAAGGTAATTCCAAAGAACAAGAAACTTCGGTTTCTCCGATGCGAGTTAGAAATTGAACGATTTCTTGTGGCAGTCGTTCGCGCCAATTCTCTTGTTCCAAAAGCTCGGCTAAAACCATCGAAGAACACTTTTGCAAAGACTGTGCTAGTGCTGGTAAATTCGAGTCGTTTTGTACGGTTGCTAGGGTTTCCAAAATCGATTGCACGATTAATTCTTGTTTGTGTTTGATGTTTTCTCGCAGCAAGGCTAACACTGGTTGGTGTTCCTGAAGCATCGGTTGATGCAAGGCGCGGTAACAGTCGATCGATTCTGGCAATCTAGCTAGTAAAAACTCGGCTTTTTTGATGCTGCTATCATTCTGCGAAAATCCACTGAGAATCCACTCTTCTTCATGAGGCGCGATCGAATATTCCCGTCGCAAAGAGCTAATTGCTTCTGCATCTTCAACTGACAATTGCTCGAAGGAAGCGCGATCGAACTGTTTTGTTTGCAGAGTCATCAACCTTTCTAGGGATTTGCGGTAGCCGCTCAAACGAATTTGATTTTCTAAACTGCGCTGGCGGTTGGGATCGAGCAATTGCGGATCTTCAATGCCCAATTCATCCAATACAATCCGGTGTTCGTCATCGCTAATTCCTAACTCTTGACGCATTTGCTGCAAGATTTCCAAACTGGTGGAATAGTTTGCATAGCCTTCTTCTAAAGCTTCTCTAACCACACCTTTATAAGCCTGATGTCGTTTTTCTCGCGTGAAACCGGGAAGGACTTTAGCTAATACATAAACTTCATGGACATTCAAATCTCCCAGTACGCGCCCTTCTAAAAATTGCGAAACATCGAGTTGCAATTTCTCCAATTGTTTGCGGAATCGACTTGCCAAATTTTCGCGGGAATAGGTTTCAAAACTGCGCCAAAAAACTTTGTAGAACCAGAGGGTACTCAGCGAAATCAAAGCGAAGTCATAGAAATATTGCACCCACAAAGGTAGAAGCTGTACTAGGGGGCGGCCGCTAAAGATAAAGAAAAAGTTGAAAATTCCAAAGGTAGCAACAGTAAAAATTCGATGGCGAATTACCTCAAACGGTAGCGGACGAGTCTGCCGCTGGATGTAGGATTTGACTTGATTTTCGATCGCGCGTCCCAACCAATACCCGATCGCCGTACAGCCCCCCAAAAACAGAGGAACTGCAACTAATTTTGGAATATTAATCGCCTGTCCGAATAGATAAATTCCGGGACTTAACAGAGATGCCAGTTGGTCGGTTTGCCGCAACCACGCACCGGAAAAGTAATAATCCCAGTTGCCTGCATATAAATAGTAATAGCCAAAATAACCGACGACTAAACCGATATAACCGTAGCGCAGAAACAAGGTTTCAGGCTTGTTTAAACTATCCCAATAAGTGCGCTCGGAGTCAATATCAATGCAAGGATTTTGACAGGCGACACAAGCACTTTCCTCTTGACCGTCCGATCGCACGGTGCGGCACATAGACTGAGTAATAGATCGATCGCTCATGTGAGCTTTGCTGCTCAACAAACCGCCCGGTTCGCTATAGATACTCTGCACGGGAGCCATTGGGCAAAAGTATTGACACCAGGATTTACCGCCGTAAAAATAGCCGACAGCAATTGCAGCAGCGATCGTAAACAACAACCAAGCAGCTAACACCAAGCGATCGGCATTAAAAAATAGAATTCGCCCGCACAATCCTGCAAACAGCCAGCCAAATTGCACGTAAGGATAGTTTTTACCCAACCAAGAATCCGAGTTAACTTTTGCCAATTCGTAGCGGACTTTTCCTGTTTTTTGATTTTCTCGTTTGAATTGTCGCTGCTTGCCTAAAGCGCGAGGAATTTGCGATAAAAAAGATAGCGGACAAATGCGCCGCCACAGTTCGTGTCCGAATACTAATAAAATAAAGATTGCAGCAGGGACGATCGCTCCCCAAAACACGGTTGTTCCCAAGGGATAAGGTTGTTCTGGCAAACATTTGCCTTGCACTTGAATGCAGGTGCCGGGCAGTCGCAGGAGACTCCAAGGATGAGTCGGTTCGGTTAATGCCGGCGTCCAGGGATCGTAAAATAGGGAAACGATGACAAGAAGCCACGCGATCGTCAGTATCCACCGCACCCAGTGCATTCGAGTTTCAGGCTGTCGGGCAAACATAAAGCAAACTTTCTGTGGTTTTTCTGATTATAAGATACAGCGTATTCTAGGTTTGTAGGGAAACGGCAGTGCCTATAAGTATAATAGAAAATATAGTTTCTCTTCATTTTGAGATTAGCTTATAGTATTAATCTTCCTTTTTCGGCGAGTATTAAGATTTCCCAAATGCTAAATCGATCGATCTTCCTTATTATCAATCTTCCACAATTAACTCACCGCCTGATGCCTGTTGTCAAACCTATAATTAGCTTATATTGTAGGTATCGTGCTGCTGCTTCTGCCATTGTTAGACTGCGTATAGACTGCGTAGGGTGCGTCGCCACAAACAACTTCCGCTGCTGGCAAATATTATCCAGCGACGCACCCTACCACTAACTAATGACTACTTGCGTTTCTGTAAAATTTGTCCTTTGTCATCAATTTTCAAACCCGCATTTGGAAAATCGCTGCTTGTCAAACGGCGGATCAGCCTCACACTCCGAAAATCATTATCCACGTAGGGAATACCGCGATTATCGAGTTCGATCGGGATAATTTTACCAGAAACAAAATCCCCCTGCGGATTCATTTTCACATCTAAAATCAGAGACACACCTAGTTCTCCCGCCGTTGATAGCGTTCGATAACCCATAAAATTACCCAAGGAATACGCAACCAATTTCCCCTTGTAAAGTTCCAAAGCTCGCGCAACGTGCGGCCCGTGTCCCAAAATCAAATCCGCTCCCGCATCAATCATTTTCCGCGAAAATAATACCATATTGCCCCGGTTTTCTCCATAAAAGAATTCGGTGCGATTCCTGACATTCAAAGCACCCGTTCCTTCAGAACCCGCGTGAACTGAAATGACGATAATATCGGCGTTTTGCTTGGCTTTTTTCACGACTTTTTGCCCTGCTTCTATTTCCAGCAAAGAATTGTGAACGTCACCGTAGTTGCTGAAACCGATAAAAGCAAACCTCACCCCTTTGACAGTTTTGTAGACAATTTGGTCTCTTTTGCCGACAGCTTTCATGCCGTTGCTGTCAATGTTTTTAATCGTGTCTTTAAAACCCTGCTCGTGAAAATCGTAGGAATGATTGTTGGCAACACTCAAAATATTAAAGCCAGCATCTTTCAGGATTTTCGCATAACTCGGGGGAGTCCGAAAGGCAAACAGCCTGCCACCGCCCGCTCCTTTAGCACTGTAGGGATAATCGGTCAGCGTGCTTTCAAAATTGCCAAATAAAATATCAGCTCCTTTAAGCTGCGGTTTCACATCCTTAAATAAACTCTCCTTGTTTGCCGGCAGTTTGTTGTAGGGAAAATTGGTGCCGGGGATGATGTCGCCAACTGCTTTGATGCTGACGGTTGCTGGTAGATTGACTGGTGTTTTTGCAGCTTGAGAGGGCGATTTTGGGGCGGGTAAAGTTGCAGTTTTTGCTGTTGTGGAGGGGGTCGATCGCGCTTTAGCATCGCTAGCAGCCGGATCTGAAGGCTTGTACAGTTGAGAAGCCAAAACCAAACCGGATAGCGGAACTAAAACCAGAGTCATAATACCGATTGCTACCCGATTTTTTTGAATCTGGCGGCGTCGATCTTTCCGTTGGGTTGGAGCTTTTTTTCTGGTTTCTAAAACGGGCAAAATCTCTGTTTCAACAGTCGATCGAGGCGGCACTGCAACTTCGGGCGCGATCGCATAATTTGTTTGACTGCTAACTCGATCGACTTTGACAGTTTCCAGGGCCGGCAAGCTTATTTTGCTAGCAGTTGCTTGCTGCGGGCAGGCCGTTTCTGGTGCTGGCAAAGTAACTGTTTCAGCGATTGTTTGAGGCGCGGTTTCTGGCACGGGCAAAACGGTTGTTCCAGCCGTTACTTGAGGCGGCGCGACAGTTTCGGAAATTGGTAAAACGTTCGCTACTGCAGCAACTTTCTCTGTGGCGGCAGGAACATTTTGCGCGCGATTGACAGCAATTTTCTCTGTTGCGGGACGGATATCTTGCCCGTTTTTGAGCATTGCATCCGAGATAAGTTCGATCGAACTTTTTACTTTTTGCTGGTTGTCTGTTGCTGTTTTTGCAGTTAAGGGTTGTTGCAATTCTATCTTCTGAGTCCAAGCGGGCAATTGCTGGCCGTATTGTCGCCCGTAGATTGTCAGGGAATGCACGTTATTTGGTTGCAGTCGCTGCAAGCCTTTGATCGTAACTCGGATGCAGGCATCTTGGGCTGGTAATTGATGTCCTTCTAGCAGCAAGTGTAGCCCGTCATTTTCGCTGCTGCCTTTTGCTGTAACGCCGAAGCCTTGCAGGGCTTGGGTAATCAGAAAAGCGATCGCTTTGGCTTCCCCTTGTTTTGCTAAATTTAAAATATCTTGTTGGTTCACAAATTTATCTACTCACACGCACTAAAAATCCCGATCGATTTTATAACGGATTTGCCTGTAATGGTTATTTGTAACTTAATTTAACTTAATGACTCTCGATCGCGCGAAAATAGGTTTTGGGTTTTAGGTGTGTAGGTTTTAGGTTGTTTCTCATACCTACCACCTAACACCTAATACTTCACTACTTCCCTCTTCCTTCCTTCCTTCTGGCTGATGACAACTCTCAACTCTCAACTGGTAACTCAAAACTCAAAACTCAAAACTCAAAACTCTCTCACTCCCGCACGGTTCCATCTGGCATAATTGCTCCTGTTAAGTTAACATCTGTTAAGTCTGCGCCTGCGAGATTTGCTCCTTGCAAGTCGGCTCCGCTGAGGTTTGTTTTGTTTAAAATAGCTTTTGTTAAATTGGCGTTTTTTAATTGGGCTTCGCTCAAGTCGGCGCGGCTTAAATTAGCTCGATCGAATTTGACACCGTTTAAAATTGCACCTACTAATTTAGCTTTTTTTAAACTAGCACCGCTCAAATCTGCTCCGGTTAAATCGGCAATTACTAATCTCGCACCGTCTAGATTTGCGTTGGTTAAATCTGCTCCCATTAGTTGAGCGTGAATTAAATTAGCTCGCCGCAAATTCGCGTTAGCTAAATCGGCGTCAACCAAATTCACATTCTGAAAATTTCTGCCACCTGCTGCATATCTTGCTGCCAATTCCCCTGCATCCGTAACGCTAATATTCCGCTGGTGGTGCTGTCTCCAAGTAAATGTAAAACTGTTGCCACTTTGCATGACTCGCCACATTTCATCGTACATCGGATAAGCACCCACTCCGCTCAATTTCAGCCAACCTTTAGCCCTGGTTAAAGCTACAAATAATTGATTGCGCAAGCTTAAATTGCTTTCATTTTTAGCAACGCAGTCCAAGCCGATAACGTAAACCATATCCGCTTCGTTACCCTTCGCGCGGTGAATCCGAGATACTGTTACTCCGCCTTCGCACCAAAATCGATCGGGCTGATAATTTTCTTTATTTACTTTGAGTAAATTGCAGTTTGGGGTGCTGGGAATGTAAATATCGATGCCTTGTTTCATTAAAAAACTAGCTGTATAAGTTTCGAGTTCGATCGCCTCAAAACCCGACCCTAAAATAATTACTAAAATCTCTCGCGACGGTCTCAAACCGTCCACTTTGAGGTTGTACAATATATCGTCAGCGAGGGCTGTCAACTCTTCTTGGCGGGAGCGATAAGCCTCGAATTCCAAGACCGATCGCCCCCACAATTGAGGTACTAAATTAGGAGAATTTTCGGGAGGACGGTAGATAGTAACTTTTTGATTTATTGCAAACTTATTTGCAGATTTTAATGAATTTTGGGAAACATCTGCTGAATCGCGATCGGGGATTTCACCGACAATTACCTCGTAGCCGATCGCCCGCCAATCTGCTATGCTAGTAATACCCGTCAGCATTCCCCCGCGGCGCAGCAAGCCCATCCCAATGCCGTGAGCGGCAGTCAGAATTGGGCCGGGAACGCGATAGCATTTGTGCATGATTTCGGTTTTTTTAATGCCGTTAGCGTACTCGCCGCTAGTCAAGTGTCCCAACTCTTCACCAAACAATTTGCTAGCTGTGGGAATCTCCAAACAGTCCAAACTTTGCGCTTCATCGTAGGCCCAAATTAAGCGGCGCAAATCTTGACCCCCGCCAATACCAAGGGAGGATTTCTCATTAGTCTCGTCTCTTTCCCTCTCCCCCTCTCCCCCCCTCTCCTCCTCCCCCCGTCTGGAAAAATTAGGGGTATTAACAGATCGCAAAGCTTGATAAGCCATCCAAAAAAACGGCTGTTTTCCCTGAAAAGTTAACTCGTTACTGACGATCGAATCTTGAGCTTCATCAATTAGAATTGCATCAAACATTTGAGGAATTTTCGCAGATTTGAGCAAGTGGCTGCAGACATCAGCTAAGGCTTGATTCGGTTCCTGAAAATCCGTATCGCCCACCGTCAAACGCCCTACTCCCGCCGCCCGACAAATCGTACTGTAAAGTCCGGGTCGATTTTGCGCGCCCCAAGCGTGCAGGATTTTTAACTTTTGACTGTTAGGATCGTACCCGATTTCGCCATTGCTGAAACGCCGGAGCCACTTATCTAACTGCATCGCGATCGACTCGTACAAACTGCGAGAAAAAAACACTAAAGCAATATCCCAATCCGGGTTTTTTAAGTGCATGATAGCCGTTTTTTGACACAGCAACACAGTCTTTCCCGATCCGGCAATTCCCCGAATTCGTTGCGGGCCCGGAGGAATTTGTTTTCCGATGCGTTCTTGCTGCAAATCTAATTCCGAAAACCGCTGCTGTAACTGAGCTAAAACTGCGGCGCGAGCTGGTAAATTCGGGCGATCTGCTTGAGGATTTGGTATAATATAATTTGCCGATCGGGCGTCTTGATGCTTGTTAAAATAAAACCTGCGGGGTCGGGGTTTGAAAATAGGAGTTCCGGCGATGGCGGCCAACAATAATTGCCAATTTTCCCGACTCAATTGCTGTTTATTAATGACAGGAGCGGTGCTTTTAATGAGTTCGATTAAAGCAGGAGATTTGGGAAAAGTTTTAAGTTTTGGGGACTGTACCCCCGCCTCTGTCATAACTCCTCTCCGAATTCCTCCAAGATGGTCTTGGAAAAGAATGGGCGGACAGCTCGGAAGCTTGTTAAACTCTTTCTCATGCCATTGTTGTTGAGAAATTAACGGCAAGGCAACCATCGCCCGCCCGCTGACTTTGCCCCGCAAAGCCGTTTCGCGATCGCAGTATCCTAGCAGTGAATATAGCTGATGTTCTGCTTGCTGATAGGGGTTGCCACCAGTAGTATAAAAATTCTGGAAATCCCACCTATGGCCAGATATACCTATAATACGGTCGATCGCCAAAGCTTTGACCTCAATTACAGTTAAACCCAGTTCAAAATCAACAATCAAAATGTCAGGCTCTTTGCGAAAATCACCCGATGAAGAAAAAATAGGATACCGCCAATAAGCAACGCACTCGCGCGCGGCAAAAGCCTCGCAAACGGCATCCCAAACCCTTTGTTCCGCCGTTTCCCCGCTTTTCCCCAGCGGTTCAGTAGCAATAAATTTTCTGCATTGTGCTGTCTTGTCCGCAGCCGCTGTACCTTGTTTCACACTAATTTCGTTCTAGAACTTGCGCATCAATGACGCAATTGTGTTTTGGGAATCGGATTGCTGACTTCTCAAACCGCGATTTTTCGCCTTTTTGGCGCTTGTTCTGTCTTAGTTGAGCCGATAGCAGCTAGGATCGAGCTAGCTCGAGGTTACATTAAAGTTTGTCAGGTGGCGTTGCCTCTGGCAACCCCCGATCGATTCTTAGGCGGGCCTGTAGCACCAATTTTGAGTAAATCCGAGGCATCAGGTTTGCTCTAGCTACTCCAAACCGCTGAATTTTGATTCAGCAGCCCTTATCTCTAAGCGCTAAATTTCGCACCTTGGGATGCGCTAGTTCCAAGTTCCTGCAAGCCAGTTGTTCGACATCCAAGATTGGCTTGGAAGTAAGAATTAAAAAATTAAGCATCAGTGGCAGGATTGATAAATTCGTAAAATTGCGATCGCAAGACGGCTTTCAATATGCCTAGATTGACTCTCCTTAACTCAGATTTTGCTCTTCCTAGTGATATGGCGCACTACCGATCTAGTTTATTTTTATTCGCCTGCATCGCCTGTCTGGACTGGTGGACTCCTCCGACTGCGCGCGGAGGGCAATTTATCCCCAGTTCCTTTTACCGCCCAGTTTCCCAAGAAATAGCTCAGGCGGATTCCCCGGCGGACGATTCCGTTCCCAAGCCTGTAAAACCCTCTCCAGCTAGGGATAAAAACCAATCTAACCAGCCCAAAACGGAAAAATCGAATTCTAAAATCCCCAAATCGATCGCCAATTTAATCCGCATTTTGTCCAACCAGCGGGGATTGTTGTTGTTGGGTTTTGCTGCAATTGTTGTCACGGCGGCAGCAGTTTTTATCATGCTTAAACTTGTCAGCAGCGACGAATCGCATCATGCCAAACCAAGATCTAAAAGACTCAATAGCAACGCCCCGACAAATCCTCACCCCGTTACAGCGCCTAACTCCCTTCGCGTTTCTCCCTACGCCTTTTCTCATCCTAAAAGCCGCGATTTTGAGGGTCTCGATCGCTCTTTACCATTCATTTTGCCACCGGGATTAGCTGAATCGGAAAATGCAGCAAATGAGGGCGATCGCATCGATACCGATTCCTCCGGTTTGGAAACTGACAGCAACGGCAGCAGCACGGGTTTCAACATTTTAGGAAAAACTAATTCAACCGAACCAACCGCAGGTAAAAGGAAAAATAATTCGCTGCCTCAAACATCAGGTCGGCGTATAATTGATATTATTGACGCACTGATTGAAGATTTGCATTCCCCCCATCCAGCAACGCGCCGCAAAGCAATTTGGGAACTCGGTCAGCGGGGAGATTCCCGAGCCGTTGAACCCCTGCTCGATTTGTTAGCAAATTCCGATTCTAACCAGTACAGTTTAATTTTGGCAAGTCTTTCGGAAATTGGCATTCGCACTCTTAAACCCATGAACAATGCCTGGTCGATTTCGCTGCAAAATGAAAACGCCGAAGTGCGCAAAAATGCAATTCGCGATTTGACTCGGGTTTACGAATTGGTGAATCAAATCAGTCATTTACTTTACCGCGCCGCTGACGATCCGGATGCGGAAGTTCAAGAAACAGCCCGCTGGTCGATAAGTCAATTAAATCGCATCCTGCCTCGATCGGGAAGAGATTAGGAGTTTTTAGTTTTAAGTTTTGAGTTTTGAATTAAGAACTGTCTGCCAATTACCAATTACCAATTACCAATTCATAATGTCCGATCGCAAATTAAAACTATTATTCCTCTCAACCTCTGTCGGTCAACTCGGTTCCGGGTTGGGCGGCGGCGTCGAACTTACAGTTCTCAATATTGCTAAAGAATTGTACCGCAGAGGTCATCAAATAGCCGTTGTCGCTCCCGCAGGCTCCGTTTTAGAATCAATTCCAGTTATCGAAATTGACGGCGACTTGCAAATTACCGCCCAAACACAAGATTACGCTGCTCCCATTATCATGCCACCCAATTCTGTATTGGGAAATATGTGGGAATACGCCAGAAAAGTTCAAGCTGAATGGGACATTATTGTTAACTTTGCCTACGATTGGCTGCCGTTTTATTTGACGCCATTTTTTAACACTCCGATCGCCCATTTTATCAGCATGGGTTCCCTTTCCGCATCCCTCGATCGCGCCGCCGGACAAATAGCCGATCGATTTCCCGGTACGATCGGAGTTTACACCGCCTCCCAAGCCGCCACTTTTGCCTTTGCCAGCGAATGTCAGTTGTTGGGTAGCGGCATAGATTTGTCCCTGTATCAATTTTGCAGCAAGCCCGATCGAAAACTAGCTTGGCTCGGCCGCATCGCCCCGGAAAAAGGTCTGGAAGATGCCGCCGCCGCTGCTAAAATTGCAGGAATTCCCCTGAAAATTATGGGAAAAATGCAGGATGAAAATTACTGGCAAAAAATTTGTGCCGGTTGCCCCGATGCTCCTGTAGAATATTTAGGGTTTCTGACAACAACCGCCATGCAAGAACAAGTCCGGGAATGCCTCGCCTTGTTGATGACTCCGCGCTGGGTGGAAGCTTTCGGAAATGTCGCGATCGAAGCTTTAGCTTGCGGCGTACCGGTGATTTCCTACAGGCGGGGAGGGCCGGCGGAAATCGTGCGGGACGGAGAAACTGGCTTTTTAGTCGAACCTGATAGTGTCGATGAATTAGTGGGCGCGATCGAAAAGATCGATCGAATCGATCGTTTTGCTTGCCGCCGACAAGCAGAGCTAGAATATTCTTTGGCAGCTTTGGGCGATCGATTTGAACGGTGGTTCAACTCGATTCTAAAGTTGAGTTAAACTAATATACTGCACTATTTTCCCTATTCCTGAAACTATTAGTAAGGTGCGCACTGCGCACCCTACATAGATATAAAGCAAGTGCGTAATTCCTGAAACTATTAACTCTCAACAAAACCCACAACAAAAACAACCATGCGAACCGAACCTTTAGTGCTGCTATCAAAAAGAGAATTGGAAAAAATGCGCCAAGCCGGTCGTTTGGCCTCCGAACTTCTCCAACATCTCGAACCGATGGTAAAACCCGGTGTCAGCACTCTAGCACTTAACGACGAAGCCGAACGCTGGACTCGATCGCGCGGCGCAAAAAGCGCGCCTTTAGGTTACAAAGGCTTTCCCAAATCTATCTGTACCAGCGTCAATGAAGTAGTCTGTCACGGCATTCCCAATGCCAAACAAATTCTCCGACAAGGTGACATTATTAACATCGATGTAACACCTTTACTTGATGGCTATCACGGCGATACTTCCAAGACTTTTTTCGTGGGAAAACCTTCACCTACAGCCCAAAAATTAGTTGAAGTAACCGAGGAATGTCTCAAAAGAGGCATAGCAGAAGTTAAACCGGGAGCTCGAACTGGCGATATCGGCGCAGCAATTCAAGAATACGCCGAAGCACAAGGTTTTTCAGTAGTCAGAAATTTTGCGGGACATGGCGTGCACCGCGTCTTTCACACCGAACCGGAAATTCTGCACTACGGGAAGCGAGGAACTGGAAAAAAACTCAGGGCGGGAATGGTATTTACGATCGAACCGATGATTAATGAGGGAACTTGGGAAGTAGAAATGCTCGGCGACGGTTGGACTGCTGTCACGCAAGATGGCAAGCTTTCGGCTCAATTTGAACACACGTTGGCCGTGACTGATTCTGGAGTAGAAATTCTAACTTTGTTTTGAAGGAAGGTGGTAGGTAGTAGGCGGTAGGTAAGAGGTGGTGGTAGGCGGTAGGAAATCAGTCTTTAACCTAAAACCTAAAACCTAAAACCTAAAACCTAAAACACAAATTCAAGCCCTAAATAAACACGCTAGGATTGACATTAAAAAAATCTCCCAGCGCTTTAGCTTGGGCTTTGCTAATTGCCCGTTTGCCATTAACCACCTCAGAAACTACTCCTTTCGAGCCAATTATTCCCACTAAATCTGCTTGTTTAATCTCGCGAACTTCGATGAGATGCAATAGAACATCTCGGGGAGTTGCTTCTGGAATTGGGTAATATTTGGCTTCGTATTCTTCAATCAACAGCGCCCACAGGTTAAGTAAAGTTTCTTCTTCTGGTGTTAATTCTTTCTGGGACATCAGAGATTCGACTTCTGCGAGGGCGAGTTCGTAATCTTCATCATTCAGAATAGGCTTGGGCTGCGATTTCGCGAGCAGTTGACCGTAGGCTTGTTTCTCAATAATAATATTCATGGTTCCCTGTGAGCGATTGTTTAACAAAATTTTCTGCAAATAGGTGGGTTCTTGTTTCTCTGGATCGTGTTTTTGGCGATTGAGAGGTGGTATTTTAGTTTGTTTATTTTTCAGGAAACCTGCACGGATTTCCTGAAAATCTAGGTAAATTTTAACCTATTTTTTGTCTGACTTTACTTTCATCGTTCCAGTTAATCTCGCTATATTTTGCATGAGTTAAAAATGTCTTAAAAAATATAATTTTTGCTCTGTATCTGATTTGTACGATTAATCTATAGCGATTGCCTTTAATATTAAATATGGTATATCCATATACTTCATCGACCGATTTGGAATACTCCTTTCGCACCTCTTCTAGCGAACCCCAATCATTCTGTTGGAAGAGTTTATACCAGGATTCGATCGGATTCTGGGCATCGGGGTAGGGTGCGATCGCAAGCAGAAGATTTTTCTTAGAAATCAATCTCATAGATCGTTGTTTAAACTACAATCTTATGTTCTCATATTGAGAACCAGGTGTCAAGTTCCTACTTGGGATTTTTTCTAGCGAGCCTCGCCCTCATGCGCTTTGACTTTTGGGCAAATGTAATGTATACTTATGCGGTTGCGATCGCCACTAGCGCGATCGACCCAACTATATGATGACTTTTTTCAAAGCGCTGAGGCGCAAAGTAATTTTATGGTAAACTCTGGAACTGTTTGCTTGCTCCGCTCCACCGCCGGGATTGCCCTGGGGGCGATCGTGTCTTTTACCCTGCTGCAACCGATCGAAGCCAAAGCACAACAACCTTCCGGGACAGAGAACCGCCTGCAAGTCGAACCCGCTGATGACCCCACCGATCCCAGCAATGTCCGCTCCCTGACACAAGAGAGTATCCTGCTGAGCATCCAGAGCGGTCAGCGTTTGATGGCAGAAGCTAGCAACGCGATTTCCAGTCAAAATTATGCTGCTGCTTCTGGCAAGCTGCAAGAATCCCGCCAAATATTCAATCAGTTGTCAAATTTTTACCAGCAGCTAGCAAGCAGTTTTTCGGGAATTGACCCCCGCCTCTCGGATGCCAACCGCACTAAAGCTTTGGAAACAGCCCAACTGCGGGATGAAGCTACCTACCAGTTGGCACTGGTACATCGCGCGCAGAACAAACCGGAACTGGCCGTACCGCTGCTGATTCAGATTATTCGATCGCAGCAGCCGACTCGCGATTTGGGTAAAAAAGCTTTCCAGCAGTTGGTGGAGTTGGGTTTTGTGGATGCCCCCGACTCGCAGCAGGCCGACAGCCCCAGCCCGACCCCGAACCCGACAGAGATGAGCCTGCTGAGCATTCCGGGCGGCCAGCGGTTGATGGCAGAGGCTAGCGACGCAATTTCCAATCAAAATTATGCTTTAGCTTCTCAAAAGCTCCAAGAATCCCGCCAAGTATACAATCAGTTGTCGAATTTTTACCAGCAGCTAGCCAACACTTTTTCGGGAATTGACCCTAAAGTGTCGGATACCAATCGCACTAAAGCTTTGGAAACAGCCCAACTGCGGGATGAGGCTACCTACAGGCTGGCGCTAGTTCACCGCGCGCAGAACAAGCCGGAACTGGCTTTACCGCTGTTGGTTCAGATTATTCGATCGCAGCAGCCGACTCGCGATTTGGGCAAAAAAGCTTACCAGCAGTTGTTGGAGTTGGGGTTTGTGGACGTGCCGTACCCCCGACAGGGCGGCAGTCGCAGTCCGACTTCATCTAACAAATAGCAAGAAGGAAGAAGGAAGAAGTAAGAAGGAAGAAGGAAAAACGTACAGATAGCAGGCTCTCTAGCGCTTGAGATCTTACGTTTAATTAGGCGGATTTTAACTCAATTACAATCTAAACAACAGTCGTTTATTACAACAAACAATGGTTACTCCATCTCAAGTAATAGAAATGATTCAGGGCGGATTGCCCGACGCGAGAGTGCAAATTGACGATTTAACTGGCGGCGGCGACCACTATCAGGCGATCGTGGTTTCTGCTGCGTTTGAAGGCAAAACCCGAGTCAAGCAGCATCAACTCGTTTACGGCGCGCTCCAACAAGCGATGGCAACAGAAGAAATCCACGCTTTGGCTTTGCAAACTTTCACCCCTGCAGAATGGGAAGCTAAAACTCAGGCAGCTTAATTCTTGAGTATTCTTGAGTTAAAGTTTGGCGGCACACATTGGCAATTGTGTCAATAGTTGCTTAACATAAATCTTGTGACGGTTGAAAACTTTTGGAAACAACATCAGGAGCGATCGTGAGTACAGCACATCAGAAAATTGACGAATTGGTGAAGCAAAACAAAATCTTGGTGTTCATGAAGGGCAACAAGTTAATGCCACAGTGCGGTTTCTCTAACAATGTGGTGCAAATTCTCAATACTTTGGGAGTGCCTTACGAAACTATAGATGTTTTGGCAGACCCGGAAATTCGTCAGGGAATTAAAGAGTATTCCAACTGGCCGACAATTCCTCAAATCTATATCAACGGGGAGTTTATCGGCGGCTCGGATATTGCGATCGAGCTTTATCAAAAAGGCGAACTGCAAGAAATGGTAGAAGTAGCTTTGGCTTCTTAAATAGTTGACAGTTGACAGTTGATAGTTGACAGTTCAAATCACTTCTGTAATTATCAAAGTCGTACTCGAATCAAAATTTTAAAATCAAATAGTAGGAATCGAGTGCGACTTTGAAATAAGTAATAGGTATTGCGATCGGCAAAAATAACTACCGATTACCAATTACCAATTACCGATTACCAATTACCAATTACCAAAAGATCGGACGATCGAACTTGGCATTAATAATAATCAGTTTCGGCTTGGGGTTGGGGCATTTCAAAATTAGACGGATCGTGAATGTAGCGCGCTGCTTCTTCCTCCAGTCGGTGAATTAGATACGGTTCCAAACCATTTGTGTGTCGGAGGGCTGCTAAGTAGCCGTCTAAATAAAGCCGCAGGTCATCGAAGCGATAACCTCTATTCCACATTTCGACGAGGGCGTCGGTGAGTTTTTGGTAGTGCCGGATTGTCCGAGTGTCTTGAAGCATGGTTTGAGGTTGAAATCCTTTGTGGTGTGTACGATATCGGGACTCAGAAACGGCTGCGATGTCTATCGAAGGCTATTTCTAAATCAAAATGGCTGTCTGGTTTGACAGGCTACCCTCCATAAAAAATTTCACGCACTGCTTTCCCAGGCTCGACTTTTTGGCGCGCCGACTTTTCGCCGAGCGCTCGATCGAGTTGGCAATTGAGTCGGGATGTTGCTGGATGGTGGCATCCAACTGTTTTTGTGCTCCGGCTACCGAGCGAACGGTTGGAGGAATTATAATTTGCGTTGCCTGATATGTCAACTTCCTGGAGGTTGAGCCAGGGTCGGGAGGTTCGGTGGTGGCGGGGGTTTCGGGCATGGGGGCGATCGGCTGCGAGGGTTATTAATTCAATTGTAAGATAACCGCCAGCCTGCTCGAACCTTTCGGGGGGCGGATGGCAGGAGCTTGACCAAATCTTTAAAATTCTAGCTAGAGGTTGCCAGCAGCTTCATCTAGAGTCGGGCGGCAGTAGCGGTCGTTACAAAACCTTGACAAAACCTCTGTTAATCTGGTAGCGATTAGTGATATAGGGAAGCTAGGCTCTGTGGGATCTGCTAGTATTTCAATTGTTGAAGGAAATCCGCACTTGCGATCGCTCTTGGGGTGGCACTTGCAACAAGTCGGTCACTGGGTACACCAGTCAGCGGATATCAATCACGCTAAGGAAGTCTTTTACAGCCACCAACCTTCCCTAGTCATTCTCGATGCCGAACTGTCAGACGGCGAAGGCTTGGAGTTTTGTCGGTGGCTGCAACAGCAGCAGCAGTCGATGATTTTGATGCTGTCGGCGCGGAATTCGGAAGGGGATATTGTTGAAGGTTTGAAGTCGGGGGCTGACGATTACCTGACTAAACCTTTTGGAATGCAAGAGTTTATGGCGAGGGTGGAAGCTTTGATGCGGCGCAACCGGGTGGCGGTACCTCCTGCGATGTTGGAATGCGGGCTGTTAAAAATAGATTTGGTGCAGCGCCGGGTGCGCTTGCACGAGGAACATATCGAACTGACTCCTCAGGAATTTAGCCTGCTGTACGTGCTGGCGCAAGCAGGTGGAGTGCCTTTGTCGCGATCGGATTTACTGCGCAGGGCTTGGCCGGATTCTATTGATAATCCCCGAACTATCGACACTCACGTACTGTCTTTGCGGAAAAAAATTGAATTCGATCCGCGACAACCGAACCTGATTCAAACTGTGAGAAATGTTGGCTACCGATTGAATCTTGAATTGTTGAATTCTAGCGATCGGTATTTGCCCGTGCCGGGGGTTGTAAGTTCTTAAGAAGAAGGAAGAAGGAAGAAGGAAGAGTTGCAGTCGAGCGATAATCCTACAATCCCACAATCCCACCATTCAACCATCTAACAATCGAAAATCTCAAATCGAAAATCACAAGGAAGAAGGTGTTAGGTGGCCTGTGTGGGAAAAGCAACCTAAAACATCCTACCATTCTTGTTCGGCTGCGGTTTCAGCTTCGACGATATTTTGGCGGATTTGCTGCCAATCGATTTGAGGCGCGGGTAAATCTGCCAGCAGTTTTCCGCCCTCCAGATGCAACATTCTAGTGCAAAATTGCTCGGCTAATTCTAATTGATGGTTGACCATTAAAATAGTAGTTTTGCTGTTAGTTGAAAGTTCGATCGATACTTGTAGAAGACGGGCTGCTGTGCCTGCATCTAGTGCCGATGTCGGTTCGTCTAATAGCAAAATTTTTGGTTCCGAGATGATGCCGCGAGCGATCGCGACTAGCTGTTTTTGACCCGTTGATAGTTGCAATTCCGAGCGATCGAGCCATGCTTCGGGTAGGTGCAACAGGTCGATCGTCCGAGCCATTCTCTGTTTGATTTCTGTTGAATTCATTCCCCGCAATTTCAAAGGATAACATATCGCTTCCCGCACCGACATTCCTAACAGTTTGGATTCTTGCATAACTAAAGTTACTTGCCGCCGCAGTTCGATCGCCGGTATTTGACGGTATTCTGTATTTTCCAGATAAATCGAGCCGCTGGTGGGGTTTCTGAGCCGATTTATCAGGCGCAGCAAGCTAGTTTTGCCAGCGCCAGAAGGGCCGACAATTGCCACCCGATCGCCCTTATTAATAGTAAAAGAAATGTTTTCTAGCAAATAATTTGAGGCGATCGGGGTTTTCAAACTTACACTGTCAAGTCGCAGTTGAGGGGTTGTTGGTGTCGGAGATGTTGAATGAAGATTTTCGGAATAGTCGGGCATAATTTAGCCGCAGATAGTGTAGGAGCGGGGTAAAAACAGTTTCAAAAAACCTACCTATTTCTTCTTAAAGATACTTCTTAGAATGAAATTGACAAGTATTGACAGTGGTAGTAGAATGTCATTACGCTCGATCGATGTGGGTTGTTAAGGCTTAAATGGCGTGAAAACCATAAAACACCTGGCACAAATCGATCGTTAATTACAACTCAATAGCTGATACCTCAAGGTTTTAAACTCTAACTGGGGAAAAGTGGTCAGGGCTTATGGTTGAGCGCAAGCCGAGCCATCAGCAAGCAGCAATGCGCTTCTTTTTACCTTGAGGAAGTTACACCGCAGACTTGGACTTGCACTAATTCTATTTGGCATGAGTAGATTTAGGTAGGCTGTTAGAAGCGGTTGCACCAGGATATATTACCAAAAGAATTGTGCAAGCACCTAATTTTTCCGAACTCAACCACCCCGCGATCGGGGCGCTTTTCCACCACAGCGATCGGGAATTATTGACTTTGTTTCAAAACCATCCCGAGCAAGGTAGATTCTTCACAGCAATTTTTTGCCGCTACGCTCAAATTGTCTACTCGCTCATCCGCCATTCAGTGCGATCGCCCGTACAAGGCGATTACCTATTTGCTCTAACTTGGCAACACATTTATCACGAACTCCGGGCGGTAGATTTGCGCACCGACATTCCCGAGTCTGAGGATGGAACTATTAGCCTGCAAAACTGGCTGATTAACATGACTGCTGTCTGCATCAATCAAGCAGATTTGCCTCCTGTGGAGACGATTCATTACTCTTTAGCAGACGCGCCACCGCCTCTGTGGTGTTACGTGAAACAAGCGTTGGATTTGCTAGCACCTTTGCCGCGCTTAGTGGTGTTGATGGCTCAGACTTTCCGCTGGAGCGAAACTCGAATTGCCGCTTATTTGCAAGCAGAAGGTGAAGCAATTTCCCCCGCTCAGGTAAAGGCTTTGCTAGTTAAAGGATATCAAAATCTAGAAGCAAATTTGCCTGCGGATATTCGAGCAATTTATTTGGGGGAAGATTGGGGCGATCGACAAGCAATTGTTTAGATATTGCGGTTCCGCTATTTTAAGGTGCGCATTGCGCACCTAGGGCGTGTTTTCTCTCCCCCGACAGACAACCAAACTCATTCCTTCCCTCTAAAATCAACAATCTAAAATCTAAAATCATCAATAATCTCCTCCCGCACCGTATTCCCACGCTTCAATTAACCGATGAAAATAGTATTGCTGCTGGGGAGATAAATTTTTTACCTGCGGTTCAATTGCTTTACCCAAAGACTGCAATCCCGAATAAATCCCCAAATTTACGTAATGAACCATCCAATCTAATAAATTACCTACCCCCACCTGCGGGATAATTTTAAAAACAATTCCCGGATGACTAATTGCGGTTTTAAACAGCGTTTTTGATAAAGCCGGAAACAGCACTATATCCTGAAGAAACGGTTTGAGCACCGGTTCTCCCAAATCTTCCATTACCTGAAAAACACTAGCCAAAAGTTGATTGATTCGATCGGGATCTACTTTTTGATTTATCTTCGCACTCATCGATCGCTGAAACAACCAAGTAACTGATAAATTTGGCTGGTAGGGCTGCAAAAGTGCCAGGGAATTTTTGTCGAGACAGTCGCTAGTTAGTGCTTCGTGAATTCCCAAACTCAAGCGTTTGAGGTGGCGTACCATTGCACCGAAACCTCCGAAACTGAGGGGCGATTGGCTGCCGCTGCTGTCTCCAACTGGTAGAATTCGATTCCAAGGCGTTTTGAGGGGACTTTGGCGGTAGCAGGGGAAGAATCCGTATAATGCCCTTTGAAATTTTAATTGTTCGAGTTCGACATTTTGATACTGCGGTAGCAGGCGCAAATAGTCTTCAAAAAATGTTTCTAAACTGAATCTTTCGGAGTCAGCATCGATGTAGGTAAATAAGTAAGTCGTGCGCCCGTCTCGCGCGGGAAATGCTTCCCAAAAATACTGGCACTGATTTTGCATGGGCGTAAAAGATGCAAACAAATCGCCTGTCTCGTTTTGGGGAAATCCTGTAGCGCAACTGCCGACTACCAAACATACGGCATCGGGTTTTTTCCCTTGTCTTGCTTGTCGGACAATGGGAGAGAAATGTCCCATTGCATCTAGCAGCAATCTAGTTGTAAATAAAGTTGTTGCTGCTGGCGAATCCGTGTTTGTAACTGCTACTGCCACGCCGTTGGGGTGAATTGTTGCTGTTTGAAATGGCGCGTTTTCAAACAGTTTTCCTCCGGCTTCCAGGAAGCGCTGCTTGAGGGTTTCGAGGAGGTAAACTGGGTCTACGCCGACGTTCAGTACGTCGCGCACCCAAATGTCGGGAGTGTCGGGAAAGCTGATGCGGGCTGGGTTGTATTCGGTGGCGATCGCTTTTTCAATTTCTGCAACTGACAGCAAATTTAATTCTAAGAAAGCGTCTAATTCTTTGCGAGAAATGTTCCATTCTTGGTCGCGCCCTCGCAGGATGCCGCGTTCGATTAAGGCAATCCGCCAGCCTCGCAGGGCTAAGGTTGTACCGATTAAGATTCCCAGGGTGCCGCCGCTGATAACTATGTCGAAATCGAGGGTTTCGAGGGGGTGTTGGCTGTGTTTTACGGCTTCGGGTGCGGGTGCGGTATTTTGCTTGAGATTTTGCCAGAGTCGATCGACTTTTCGCAAACCTCCGAGGGCGTCTCCCGGCACTTGGGAGAGGATTTGTTCGGTGAGGGACATTTTGAAAATTGGGAATTGGGAATTGGGAATTGGGAATTGGGAATTGGTAATTGGTAATTGGTGATTGGGAATTGGTTGAGATTGTACCTCACTTGAGATTGTACCTCATTTACATGAGAAATGCTATGTGTGTTTTCTGTTGTCATTGAATTTTCTTGGCATTTCTCACAAATAGATGTCAAGTAAAGTATTTTTACTTAACTCAAATGAGTGACACTCAAATAGGCTAGCGTACATAAGTTTCACTCTAAAAAGCGACTGTGAAGCTACTAAAAACACCAGTTATACCTGAAATATCAAAAGCAAACACTCGAATGCAGAGAGGATTTCCATCATGTATACAGAAGAAAAAACCCAAAACAATGAAGCTATGGCGATCGTCGTCGATACTGCTTCTGCTTCAAATCTAGCAGTTTCTGAAGCGTCTGGACTGATGAAACCCACTTTAAAGCGCGGTTCTACAGGTCAAGCTGTCAAGGAACTACAACAGCTTTTATTTCATTGGGGATATTATTTTGGTGCGATCGATGGTATTTTCGGCATCTATGTTGAAAACGCCGTTAAAGACTACCAACACCGTGTATTTTTAGCTGAAGATGGGGTTGTCGGTTCTCTTACTTGGCAAGCATTATACTCTGGTGCGCCTGTGAATATGCCAATTCTCATGAATGGCAGTTCGGGTAATGCTGTCAAAATTGTCCAGAATGTCTTGAAATTAAATGGATACTATTTCGGTTTTGTTGACGGATTCTTCGGGCCGATGACAAAAGTAGCAGTAATACAGTTCCAAATGGGTCAGGGTTTAACAGCCGATGGAATTGTTGGGAAGAGAACTTGGCACGCGCTGAGCAAGTTGCCTCATTAATAACGTTTAAAATCGTTAGCTGCAGTTAGGAATGTGGCATTGCCATATTAACCGCCTGCGAGCTATAAAAAGCGATCGCTCTTTGCTAAAAAGAGCGATCGTCTTATTTTTTTATAACGGCTATATTACCTGTACCGCAACAAATAAATTCTCTCTCTTGCCGCACTTTTAGGAATTATCTTCAATCAGCCGGGTCGATTTCTTCAACTTGCAACCGATCGCACAAAATTCGCTCGCACACAACTGCACCTGTCTCTGCTGTGCGGCAAACTTCCAACTCCGCCGACGGTAACGCATCAAATAATAAACGTTCCCCCGGAAATACCATCCGCTCAAAATACCAATTAGGGATATTTGTAATGCGGGCAATTTGCATTTTGTTACTTGCATTGATATACCAGCAAAGAATTTTTTCTGAAGTTTCAGAATTTTGGGCGGCGATCGTTGAATTCATATTTTTAACTTGTTTGTGAAATTGGTTGTTTTTTCAGTCTTGCCCTGACCAGTATAACAGAGGAGCAGTCTCAACGCCAACTCCTGATTTTCTTGCTTAATTGTTAAAGTGTGCCGGCAAATTGCTCCCACCTTCAATATGCTCCCAGGAAGGTGCAAACGGTCCGATCGCCCGCGAACAAGCTTTCCATCCGCCCCGCACCGGTGCGTTCAGTAATTGACAGTGACCTACCGATCCCCTCTGAAGTTGGTAGTGGTGGCAAAAAGTACATTTTGCAGTAGATATGTTGCTCCTGATACCGATCTCGGTAGCGTGTTTCCTGTATGTCCCTTGACGTTCTAAAATCTGAGTATTCATTTTTAAATCATTTTTTATCTGCACTTTTTAGTATGGCAGTTAGTGCTTGGCGAGCGCGTCTATCTCCAGGCTTAGTTCTTTGGGAAGTATAGTTAGGGATCGTGAAAAATTATATCAATTTGGGTCTAAAAGTCTTAGGAATGGATTTCTAACTCGCTAAATAAATCAGCCAAAATTTGATTTGAGAATAAAAAGCCTTCGGGATCGCTCAACCTCAGATTCCCCCATACAGCACCAGGTATCGCAAGGGTTTCAGCGTCTTTTAAAGTAACAGCAGATCCGTCCGATCGCGCAATTTCTACCCATCCCCGCCGCCAGTAAGGTTGCAAGCAATGCCAAATTCGATCGACTGTTTGTTGACCGAACTTATCAATTAACATTGACAGGCTCAATCCTTCTGCCAAGCGCAAACCCAGCATTAACGTATCTAACAACACATCATTTTGTGATGTTTGTAAATTTGGCCCGCTGTTTTCTAACAAAACTTTACTTGCAAAAAGTTGAACGCTGGGATCGATCGGGGGTGCGACATCTTGCGGGTTTTCACCCTCAAGTACGGGACTGTGGAAACTCTGGATCGATCGCACCCATTGATAATATTCTTGCGTTTTTCGCGGTCTGGTAAACCGCAGTCCCCGCACGTAACTGGCCGCTCCCATGCCCATGCCGTAATAGGGGCGATTTTCCCAATAAACGCGGTTGTGGCGGCACTGATAGCCGGGGCGAGCGTAATTAGAAATTTCGTAATGTTCGTATCCTGAAGCTGTCAGAATTTCCCGCGCCAAACGGTACATTTGAGCTGCCGTTTCATCGGCGGGAAGCGGTTGCGTGCCTGCTTGAAAATATCGCCCGAAAGCAGTACCGGGTTCGACAATTAAATCGTAACAAGACAGGTGAACCGGATCGAGTTTCACCGCCGATGTTAGGGAAGTTTCCCACTGCGCTAAAGTTTGGTGTGGCAATCCCGAAATTAGGTCTAAACTGAAATTGACAATCCCGGCCGATCGAATAATTTCTACAGCTTCAAAAATACCGGCAACCGAGTGCGATCGACCGCTAACTTGCAGCAATTCATCCTGAAAAGCTTGCACGCCCAAACTAAATCGGTTAACCCCCGCCCGCGCGTACCCCTGCAACTGTGCCAGAGTAAACGTACCGGGATCGATTTCGATCGAAATTTCCGCCCCCGCAGCAATCCCAAACTTGCCGTCGAGAACATCTAAAATCCGGCTCAATTGATCCTGAGAAAGCAGCGAAGGAGTACCGCCGCCAAAAAATACCGTCTTCAGAGATGCGCCTAAATTTGGAGTCGCCTCAATTTCATCGCAGAGGGCGGCGACATACTGCACAATTGTCCCGGAGTTATCGCCATTTTTGCGATCGCCCACTACGAACACCGGAAAATCGCAATAGTAGCAGCGGCGGCGGCAAAAAGGTATGTGAAGGTAAGCCGAACTCGGAATGCCGGAATTTGTCACTTGTGCTTTTCGATCGAATTCAATGGTGAACGAACCTGACGGTCAACTGAGTACAGTTAGACCGCAGGCTTCTTTTTCCTTTTGTGCAAAGGCTTTTTTTAGTGACGGAGTTCCACCGCCACTTTGATAATTCAGACCAATTTTTTTGATAAGTTTGGCTGAGTTTTCATCTCGATCCAAAGACTCGCCACACTGACAAGAATGCCACCGTTGGGACAATTCTTTTGGTACTTTGTTGAGGCAATTCCAGCATTGTTGAGAAGTTCCCGGATTGCCTGATTCATCCTTTTTTCTGCCATCCCTAGTTTGCACCCTAGTCAAGGGAATATTTTGATAAATCTCCTCGACAGGAACTATGGATGCAGTTAAAGGGCAGGCGTTGACGGGCGCTCTAGTGGACTCCCACCATCTAAATCTTTCGCTCAATCGGTAGTTGTACTGCCGACGACAAAGCTCTAAGTGAGTTGAAATCGTTGCTAACTGGGCTTTTGTTGGTTTGAGGCGGTATTTGTACGTGAGCTGCATGGAAACTTCCTTTTTTTCGACCTTCCCACAGTATAGTTGGTGTATCTCCAAAGCGAATTTCCTGAAGGGTAAATGAGTTTTACCACAAAGATGTTCTGTGGAGTCTACACTGTACTGTACTCAGTCAGTGTAGGAGTATGTCACTAATGCTCCTTACAGCCAACCTCAAAATAGCAACTTCAAACCTTTAATTTTAATTAAATTATCATTAATTATTATGAATTTTTTCCAAAAACTTTAGCAACATTGCGATCGCGATCGCAAGCTATTTCAGCAACAAGCGAAGAAGTTTTGAGAGGCCGTAATTCCCGAATTGACCGCCCCAGATACGCTACAAGCCAAACCGACAACTATTCTGAGCTGGCGGCAATGCTCTATACCCGAGAGCGTCTCAATCCCGTAAATTACAACCGCAAAACAGAAATTTACGAATATCCCCAATCTAGAGCGAGATATCCGATCGCAACTGAAAAAAAGTACCAACACGGGAAAGATATAATGTAGGCAAATTCATGTGTCCAAAACCATGCTAGATGCAATCATAATCATTTCATTCATAATCGCAGGCGCAGGCATCGGCTACTACGGCGTAGAACTGCTGCCGAGCAACGTGTTGGAACAAGTCACAAATATAGAAGGTTTGAGCTCGGTACTCGGGGCTTTTGGCGCGCTAATCGGCTTCGTGTTGGGATTAGTCGCTCAAACCACCTACCGGCGCGTAGAAAAGCAAGTCCGCGAGATGCCCGTAGAAATGCTGCTGACGCGGGCAATTGGTTTAATTATCGGACTATTGGTCGCCAATCTAATGCTCGCCCCGCTGTTTTTGCTGCCAATTCCCAAGGAATTCGGCTTCATCAAACCTCTAGTGGCAGTTTTGGGCAGCGTAATGTTTGGCTTTACAGGTGTCAGCTTGACGGAAACCCACGGGCGCGCATTCTTGCGCCTGATCAACCCCAACAGCTTGGATACCGTACTCGTAGCCGAAGGTACATTTAAACCCGCTTCTGCCAAAGTTGTCGATACAAGCTGCATTATTGACGGCCGGATTGAAAACCTGCTAGAAACCGGTTTCCTGGAAGGTCAAATTTTAGTACCGCAGTTCGTGCTCCAAGAATTGCAACTCATAGCTGACTCGGCCAACGATCAAAAGCGGGTGCGGGGACGGCGCGGTTTAGATATTCTCAATCGCATCAAAGAAACTTATCCAGAACGGGTACAGATTCACTCGGCCGACTACGAAGATATCCCGACGGTGGATGCAAAATTAATTCGTTTTGCTTTGGATATCGACGGCATTCTGCTAACTAACGATTACAATTTATCGAAAGTAGCTTCGGTGCAAAAACTGCCAGTTTTAAATATTAACGATCTGACTCATGCAGTGCGTCCGACTTATTTGCCGGGAGACACGATCGAACTTAAAATTCGCAAGGAAGGCAAGGAACCTTCTCAGGGAATTGGCTACTTAGATGACGGCACGATGGTGGTGGTGGAAGCTGGCAGCAGCTACGTCGGTGGCGAAGCCAGAGTTGTCGTGACTAGCGCCTTGCAAACTACCGCAGGCAGAATGATTTTTGCCCGCCCTCAAGAGTCAGTTATTGCCTGAAATTTTATCAGAATGGGTGGAGCAATTAGCAGTAAAAATTGCGCTGCTTTTCCAAAACTGCCCCGACTCTTTACCGCCTGCGGTACGATGAGTCGGGGCAGTAATTTTGTCAATCGGAAAATTATTGCTCTCAAATATCGTCCAAAACTGTTGCCTATTGCCTCTTTCCCTGTTGCCTGTTGCCTTCTTCTTATGATGGATTTTGAGTTGCATTTGGTACAGCCTCTTCATATATATCCTCGATCGGGCAACTCAAATTAACGCTAGCCAACTGCACTTCTTGCCCTTGAGTGTAAGGATAAAGCACCCACAAACCCTCTGCATTGCGCCGAAAACATTCTACACTAACTCTTTGTTGGTTAATCAGTACGTATTCTTCTAAAGTTTCACAAGTGCGGTAATCGGCAAATTTTTCTCCCCTGTCAAAAGCTGCGGTTGTCGGCGATAAAACTTCAACTATTAAACGGGGGTAGCGAATGAAATCTTCCGCCGCATTTCGATCGCGATCGTCGCAAGTCACCGCGATATCCGGATAGTAATAAATATTCGAGCTATTTAGCATGACTTTCATGTCTGCCACGTAAGGCTTACAACCACTTCCTCTGAGATGGTTTTTCAGCAAAGCTGCTAAATTAAGAGTAATAGTGCCATGAGCTTGGCTCGCCCCTGCCATTGCATAAATTTCTCCGTGCCTGTACTCGTGTTTGATCGGGCTGATTTTCTCGCCGGCTAAATAGTCTTCGACAGAGACGTAGGTGTAGCTTTTACTAACTATCATGAAATTTTAATAACCTAAGGATATTATAATTATAGTCGATCGACCCGAAAGTAAGTTTTTCCGACAGACTTGTTACAACTCCCTTCCCGAATAATATAATAGAGTTTTCCAGAACTTTCACCAAACTAAATTGTATGTCGAATTCTATAATGGTAATCTTTCCCTATCGGGAACAGCACACCTGGGTATTTGACGATGAAAAAGCAGGACTGGTACGGGAACCGTTTGTGCAGGGAGTACCCGCAATGATTGATACACTTGTTGCCGATATTCCTGATGCTGCAACAGGTTTTCGATTGTTATTTTCAGCCACTCCTTTTCCGGGATATCAAGCAGAAATGGTGTGGGTGAGAGAAGAATACGGCGGTAATTGGTATCGCTGGGAATCGAAAAATATGGAAGGCTGGCTGTGTCCCGCTATGTTCAAATACTTTACCGCAGCCCCGCGCAAATTTTACTGCAAAGCCGAACAAATTTAACGCTCAAACACAAATCTATGAAAAACTTGTCGATTTTTAAAAGAAAAAATTTTCAACCTGTCGATCGAATTCCTACAAAAACCCCCAAAATGGCTCTGTATGCGATAGGCATATTTTTGCTGTTTCTGACAGCAGCTATCTCGGCGGCAATCGGGGCAATTACTGCGTTGCTAGCTCCCGTAGAACCGCAAATTATTAGCAGGGTTCTCGATGTTACCGGGTTGAATTATCAATCGAACGCCTCTTCTGGATATCGCTTATCCCGACCAGTTAATATTTTAATAATGGGAGTCGATCGGGTTCCTGCAGCAGCACCTAATTCCCGTAAAATTTTTGACGGTCGCAGCGATACCATACTGTTAGTGCGTTTAGATCCTAGAGAGAAATTGGTGAGTTTGGTATCAGTCCCGCGAGATACTAAAGTCGAAATTCCCGGTGTTGCTTTCAGCAAAATTGCCGAAGCAAATGCTAGGGGAGGAGCAGCTTTAACGGCGCGGTTGACCAGCAATATTCTCAACAATATTACAATCGATCGATACGTGCGCGTGAGCATCGGTGCGTTTCGAGAATTAGTCGATTTGTTGGGGGGAGTTGAGGTATTTGTACCTCGCAAGATGTCCTATACAGATCGAACTCAAAACTTAAAAATTAATTTAGCACCAGGATGGCAAATTCTTAACGGAGAAGCAGCAGAACAATTTGCGCGATTTCGCAATGATGGCTTGGGAGATCCCGCCAGAATTCAACGCCAGCAAAGTTTAATTCAAGCTATGCGCAACCGCCTTTCAAGTCAGTCGGTATTGGTACAAATGCCACAAATTGTGCGCTTGATGCAAAAATATGTCGATACAGATCTGAGTTTTGAAGAGATGCTAACTCTAGCAAATTTCGGTTTGCAATTAGATGGAGATAATTTGAGAATGGTAATGCTGCCGGGGCGTTCGAGTTCGGAAGAAGGAGATTTGAGAAGTTATTGGATTGTAGATGATGCGGGGCGCGATCGAATTATGGCACAATATTTTAAGCAAGGTTTGCCGGATTTCGTACCAGAGCGATCGCGCAACACTAACCAGTCTCTTCCTACCAGACTCAAAATTGCCATCCAAAACGCTTCTAGCAACCCGAAAGCAGCTAAAAATGTTGCTGCATTCCTCACGGAAAAAGGGTTTTCTAATCTGTCGGTAGTTAAAGATTGGCCTGACAAACAACGTCAAAGTCAAATTATCGTGCAGCAAGGCGATTTAGACGGTGCAAACAGCCTGCAAAAAGTCTTGGAAGGTGGCAAAATTGAGGCAGCTTCGATCGGCGAAATCGATTCAGATTTGACAATTCGCGTCGGTGAAGATTGGGTAAAAAGATTTACAGCAAATTTCAGATAAGTGAGGTACACATATATCATAGGTAGGGACACGGCAGTGCCGTGTCCTTGCGAGATTTTTTGATAAATGGGTGTACTTCAGAAACCTGCAATCTGCTGTAAATCGGGTTCTTAAATTCGCAACGGAATTGCGATCGCAAATTCCGCACCTTTTCCCGGTTCTGAAATACATTCGATCGTCCCGCCGTGTTTTTCAACAACAATTTGATAGCTAATCGATAAACCCAACCCCCGTACCTTTACCCTCCGGTTTAGTGGTAAAAATACGATCGCTACATAGCATTTCTCAGTAATATGAGGTAGATGCGGGGGTTGGTAATTGGTAATTGGTAATTGGTAATTGCCGGATTGGTAATTTGAAATCGAGTATAGCTTTTCTGGTGGTAGGTGAGGTACAGAACAATGCTCAAAAACACTGAAATCTACAGCATTTGCTGTACCTCATGTTGATGAGAAGTGCTCTAGTTATTAATTGTTAATAAATTCACTTTCACAAATAATTGCTTCTCGGCTGTTCAAATCTTCTTGATTCCACACCGAATTTAAAGATGTCGAACTTAACGAAGACGAAATAGTATTTAATGTCGTGTTGTAATATTCCACAGCATTATTAAGATCCATCTTCGGCGCTTCCTTGAAATATGAGTTAATATCGGGAGTGCAGCGCTGTGCTTGGTAGTAAAAATAAGCTTCAGCATTGATGCACATTACGTGATAAAAATCCTTGTTGGCGGCGGTAATATCTCCCAGTTTGTACAAAGCTAAACCCCGGTTGAGATACGCTTTAATATAGCTCGGATCGATCGCCACTGCTTTGTCAAAATCTTCGATCGCGAGCTGCATTTGCTTCAGTTTGTAGCGAACGCAACCTCGGTTATAATAAGCATAGACATTTTGCGGGTCGATCCCCAGTGCTGTATTGTAATCGGCGATCGCTTGAGTGTTATCTCCTAACTGGTGGCAAGATAAACCGCGATTTATGTAAGCTTTGGTATACCGAGGATTCAACCGCAGCGTTTCGTTAAAGTCCTTAGTTGCTAACTCTTTATCTCCCAAAAGATAGTAAGCGCGACCCCGATTGTAATAAGTTTTATAATTGTTGGGATTGATTGATAAAGCTCGATCGTAATCGCGAATTGCCTCTTCGTAATTTCCTAAATTAGCCAGCACCAGACCCCGGTTGTTGTAAATAGCGTGACTGTCAGGATTGTTTTCCAAAGCGCAGTTGAGGTCTTCAATAGCTTTGTCGTGTTTTCCAAGGTGACGCCAAGCATTACCTCGATTTAGGTAAGCTTCAAAAAAGTTAGGATTAATATCCAAAGCTTGGCTGAGGTCTGCAATTGCTTTCTCGTAATCTTTCATGTAATAGTAAACCAATCCCCGATTGTTATAGGCTTTAGCATCAGCGGGATTGAAGCGCAATATGCGATCGAAATCTTCGATCGCGGCTTGGTAGTTTCCTTTTTTGGCGCTGTGCAAACCGCGCTTGTAAACTTGCTTGAGGTTCATAAGTCAACTGTCAAGATTGCTTGATACTGGCGATTTATGGGATTGCAGTCAGTTTTTAGCCGGACAACCGTTAAACTTTCGAGAACCGCACTTCTGGCCAGGGTAACTTTTAAGTTATTCGAGTAAATCTACCTGAAACAGGATTTGAGATTCATTTTAACAGCAGTTTGATAGTCTTGAGACAGCCAGCACTTGCAACTTCATTTACTTCACGATTTCAATCGCACCATCTCCCATCGCCCTCAAAAGCCTTATTTTAGTTGCCATTGAGCCTTTTGTCTTGCGGGTGCGATCGCGCCTGCTCTGTATCAATTGTTACACTTACTTTGTCAATGTATATTTTATATCTTTTTAAAGATGGCTCTCAGTATTTTCCCCAGGGAGTTCCCATAAACTTTTGTTACCCAATCCTAACTACTTTGTCATTTTCTTACTTTTTTTGTGAAAACACCTTCAGCTTTTCGAGAAGCAGGTAAAAATAAACAGTAATTAGAGCTTCTAAATTTATGAATAACCAAAATCAAAGCGACATCGAGATATCGATCGAAGAATTCTGGCGGGAGCGGTCAGTAAATCGCACTTTGAGAGTATTGGAAGCAACGCAGCAGCGCAGTCGCGACGAACTTTACCACCTAATCGGTCACATTGCCCAATTCGTCTTGCCGGTACAGTTTCCCGAGCACTCAACGGTCGAATACGGAGAAATTATGCAAGAAGCACTTTCTCGTTTGGGAGACGAAGCTTTTGCCAATTGGGTGCTCACAGTATTTAACAATCAAAATTTAACAATCAAAAATCCTGAGCAAAAAGAGAGGACGAGAGGAAATAACGACCGACTGTTATGACTCAGTTATTTAAAACTCAAAACTCATTACCGATTACCAATTAACAATTACCGATTCCCAATTACCGCTCTATTTCCTCTGTTTGATAAACTTTCAATTGTTCCAAATTTGGCAACTCGACCAATTCTTTTTCTGTTTCCTTCACCGACACCGGCATCATCACGGGTTGGCGCTGTTCTATCCAGCAACTTGCCAGCGGCAAAGTTTGTTCCAAATCTTCCAGCGGCCTGGGAATTACCATCACCGCATTCAACTCGCCAATGCGTTCGGCTTCGTACATCCCCGCTTCTACCGCTACAGCCACATCTGCTACCGCACCGCGAATAATTGCCGTACACAAACCCGCACCAATTTTCTCGTAAGCGGCTAAATGCACGTCTGCCGATTTTAGCATCGCATCGCAGGCCCCCACCATTGCCGGAAATCCCCGCGTTTCCAGCAAACCAACTGCTTGAGAACTCAATCGAGAATAACTGCCATTTTGCGACAGTTGAGATAGCCGAAAACCAATCGGCAAAACTACTTCTAAATTAGGTAAAGGTCTGGGAATCACCAATTTAGAAACAAACTGCCCGAACTGTTCGGCTGTCTGAGCTCCTGCTTCCACAGCCAAACGCACGTCGGAAATTCTGCCCCGGACGATCGCGGTGCAGTGACCGGAACCAATTTTTTCGTATCCTACTAAAATCACCCCTGCCGACTTCAGCATCATGTCAGCAGTCCCGACAATTGCTGGAAAACTTGTGGTCGATACCAAACCCAAAGCAGTGTCTTTGAAGTATTCCGGGCGGTGCGAACCGTTATTCTCTGTCTGTGCATCCATGTAGAATCACCGTTAGAAACTTCTAAATATCAAAATTTATCTGTGCTTTTAGTTTGCCAGAGGTGAAGGCGGATGGCACGAGCTGCAAGATACACATTTTTCCTCAAAGGCATTAGAGATTAATTAGCAGCCAACTATATTAAATTACCTATTTATAATTTTATCGCGATCTTCAACAGTTTACTATTCGGACTCCTCAGGGGGAATTTGACCGTTTTCCGGCGGTGAGTTGAAAGCTTGTCGGTGTGGAAATAGCGTCCCCAACAGCCTGTTAATGTGAGCTTGTCCGTACAGAATAGTTGGTACTTCCCCGGAGGGAGCTGCTGGTTTCTCGGCTGCTGCGGGCGCTTCTGGGGGGGTCTGGGCTGCGGTTTGAGGCTGCTCGATCGCGGGTGGCGACTCGGCTGGGGGTTCTGTTATTGGCTCGATTGGTGGCTTGATTGGTGGCTCTACAGATGTCTCTACAGGCTCGACTGGTGGCGGACTGGTAGCGGGAGTTTCTGGTGCTGCTGTTGTTTCGGCGGGTACTTGACGGCTGTTATCTCCGATCAGGGAACCTGCTGGCAAAATTTGCATTCGATCGATCTTAGGGTCAATTAGAGTAGTCCCCGCGCCGATACAGGCATTTTGCCCGATCGTCCCCTGACCGACTACGAGCACCCCCGCACCCAGAATCGCACCTGCTTCTACGATCAAAGTGCCTTCGCGGGCGTGCAGGATAGCTCCCATGCCGATACATACACCAGGGGCGATCGAGATTTTACTGTCAGGATCTGCCTGCAGGATAACTCCTGGGGCGATCGTCGCACCCTCATCAACAACCACATCGCCACTCACGAAAATTTGAGAGTTGCTACTTAATTGCAGTGGCGATACATACATTTTGTTATATTTAATCCGTCAATTATTCACTAATATTTGCTTGACAACTGGCAATTTTTAGGCAATTTTTAGTTGGCAATTTTTAGTTTGTAGTGCGGACTTAAGTGCGTCGGTTCAAAGGACTAAAGTCCTTACTACAAACTGTTCAAAGGATTAAAGTCCTTACTACAAAATGTTTGTAGGGCGGACTGAAGTCCTTTGGTGGAGAGGACTAAATTCCTCACTACGAACTGTCTCGATCGCGAGCGATCGCGACATGATTTCCTAACAAGATCGAGGCACAAGACACAAGTAAATAAAAACTCTTTGGTGTCTGAATTTTCAATTTTTCAAATATTTAAATTCTGCCTTTTGCCTTTTGGCTGTTAGCTTTGCAGGTCTCCCGCCAGCCCTAGCAGGACTGAACGGGAACTGCAAGCTAATTGCCCGTCAATTAAGGACGTTGGATAATTTCTTCCAGCACCCGACGCTTGGCCTTGGAATCGATACCGATCAAGCGAACGTACTCGCCGCTGTGTTCTACCATGCAAGTTTCCAGAGCCGAAAACACCTCGGATTCGCGAGTCGATGCAATCGGCGCGCAACTGTGCCAAGAACCCGTGCGGAAACGGCGCGCGTCGGCGTGTTCCGTACCGATTTTGTAGCCTTGCGACAGCAAATTGCGGATTTGTTCGACAACCTTTTGGCTCAACTGCCCGTTGCTGCTTGTTGCAGCCGGAGCTGCCTTGTAGGAAGCTGTAGCAGTTGCAGCAGTCGTACCGCTAGATTGAGCTACCGGACCGTCGGGGCGCTGAATGATTTCTTCAACTACGCGACGCTTCGCTTTCGGGTCGATGCCGATCAAGCGCACGTACTCGCCTTGATGCTGGCTCATTACAGATTCCAGACCCGCGACAGCCTCGGACTCGCTCCGAACTTGCAGGGCCGGTCCGCTGTGCCAAGAGCTGGTGCGGAAGCGGCGGGCATCGGCGTATTCCGTACCGACTTTGTAGCCTTGAGCCAGCAAGCTGCGCACCTGGGCTACTGTTTCCGCGCTCAATTTTCCACTTGACACCGAACCGCTGCTGTGGTAGGGGGCTGGAGCACTTTTGCCGTTTGATTGGTAAGATGACCCGCCGTTAGTGTCACCCGGACGCTGCACGATTTCTTCGAGTACGCGGCGCTTGGCTTTGGTATCGATGCCGATCAAGCGGACGTACTCTCCTTGATGGTCTGCCATGCAAGCAGACAAAGCAGCAATTACGTCTGCTTCGCGGGTAGAGGATATCGGGCCGCAAGTGCGCCAAGAACCGGTGCGGAAGCGGCGGGCGTCGGCGTATTCCGCCCCAACGCTGTATCCTTGGGTTAGCAAATTGCGGATGCTATCGACTAGCTGGGAGTTCAATTGACCGCTGGAATGGGTAGAATAATTGCTTGGAGTCATATCTGAGTATTTAGTTAGCTCGTCGCGAAGGGGTTTTACACAGGCAATGTCGTCAGCGCAGCGGTAGCCTTTTCTCAAAGCGTCGTTAATTCCGATGACGTGGGTAGCAAATTTAACATCAGAATCTTGAACGTCTGGCAAGCGGTCTGCTTGTTGCTGATTGGTGATGACAGCTCCCGAAGGTACGTATTTACCTGGGGGAATTTCCACATCTTGTATCAATACGTGCATCATCACGATGCAACCATTTCCCACCCTGGCATTGAACACCGTAGACCGAAAGCCGATAAAACACTGGTCGCCCACGTAGGCCGGTCCGTGAATTAAAGCCATGTGGGTGAGGGAGGAATTTTTGCCTACCCAAACTGAATAGGAATCGCCATCGTCCCCTTCGACTCGGCCTTGTTCTAAACCGTGAATTACTACTCCGTCTTGAATGTTGGTTCCTTCTCCAATATGGAAAGGTGTCCCTTCGTCAGCGCGGATCGAAGTTCCGGGGGCAACGAGCACGTTAGGACCGAGCCGAACATCCCCAATAATGTTAGAAAAGGAATGTACGTAGGCTGTATCGTGAATTTTGGGCTCTGCCAAGTTTTTCGACCAAGGCGTTGGGGGAGCCGCAACGCTGCGGGCTGCCATAATTTGAATTCTCCTAAATTGAAAAATCTTGTTGTTAGCTGTTAGCCGTCAGCCGTTAGCTATTTTCCCGCTAACTGCCAACTGCTACTAACTGCAGCAACTAACGGTACGGGTCGTCTTTTTTACTGTAAATGAGGCGGTTATCTACGCTGACAGTATCTATAATACCTACTACCAAAGCATCGATCGGACGGTTTTCGCTCCCTTGAGCAATCCTGGCGCCGCTTCCCCGAGTTACTAAAACCCATTCATCTATACCCGCGCCTACGCAGTCAGCGGCTATCTCATATCCGGGTGCTGGGGAACCCTCTTCGTCAATGAATTGCAGCAGTAGCAGTTTCGTTCCTCTTAGTGCCGGCTCTTTTTGGGTACTGACAACTGTGCCGCGAACTTTGGCCATTTGCATTTTAGGTAACAGGTAATTGGTAATTTGTAACCGTCATCTTTGAGGTGTCACGTAGGTTTTTTTATTGGTTTTACTCAGTCATTTGTCTGTTTTTCTAGATGATTTATCTGGTGACTCATGACTGGTGACTGATGACTAATGACCTAACACCTAATGACTTACCACCAATCTTCCATGTTCTAAATTAAAAATTAAAAACATTAAATCAAAAACTGTCGCAATTTTTAATTTGTAATTTTTAATTTTTAATTGCGAAACGCTTACTGCCCCACTATCAGTTGGCGGCTTGGGTATTAAGACCGGTTGAGGGGACGAATGCCGCTGACGCCTTCCCGGAACTGTTCGACAGCTTCGGTGTAGCGGATGGGCAACACGTATTCCAAGTTTTCGTGGGGGCGGGCGATAATGTGGGTGGACATGACTTGTCCGCCGTTAACGCGCTTCACTGATTCCACTCCAGCGGCTACGGAAGCTTGCACTTCCGAGACATCTCCTCTTACAATGACTGTAACGCGGGCGCTACCGATTTTTTCGTACCCTACTAAAGTGACGCGAGCGGCTTTGACCATCGCGTCGGCAGCTTCGACAACAGCCGGAAAGCCTAGGGTTTCAATCATGCCAACTGCAATTGCCATTGGTTATACTCCTGAATAAAGATTTGCTGAACTGTATTGCGATCGTTACTGCGATCGTTTTGGACGAGATTTTTTGGACGAGATTTTTTGGACTAGCTTTTTTGGGACTAGCTTTTTTTGGCTGTTTGTTTCGGGGGCTGCGCTAATTTTCGCTGCACCAGGGTTTGGCGCGACTGATTTTGGCGCGACTGAATTTTCGCTCAACTAATTTTCTCAGTTTTGCGTCCTTTAGTTTTGCCTTTTTTGAGTTTTGCGAACTGGGCGCTAACTGGGCGCTAACTTAGCACTACCAACAGCTTAGTAGCCCCGGAATTGTTCTACTGCTTCGGTATAGCGAATTGGCAGAACGTATTCTAGGTTTTCGTGGGGGCGGGCGATTATGTGGGTAGAGACGACTTCTCCGCCGTTCACCCGTTTCGCTGATTCGATTCCCGCTGCTACTGAGGCTTGGACTTCCGATACGTTGCCGCGCACGATGACTGTGACGCGAGCGCTGCCGATTTTTCATAGCCTACAAGAGTGACGCGGGCTGCTTTGACCATCGCGTCGGCAGCTTCGACAACAGCGGGAAAGCCTTTTGTCTCAATCATTCCCACAGCAATTGACATTTTGTTTGAATCTCCTTTGAGAGCGTGCGGAATTTCCGGTGCAAATCTTTGACAAATCTCAAAATTTGGACGGGGGCAGCCACATTAATTTATTTAGGAAAACGGTTTTTAGCTTCCTATTGTTTTAAGAATAGGCTAAGCTGTCCACCTTGACAATATAAACGGACATCATAAAGTTTAATAACAAAAATTAGGAATTTTTATGTTACTTAAAATAATTTAATACTTTTTTAATAAACTTAACATATGGCTGAGTAAAAGAGCAAGACAGCAGAGAGCGCGGTAAGTAAAAAATACTAGCAAAGTAGAGCTTGCTCTGGCAAGGGTGCAAGTCCCGGCGGCGGGGGTGGCAGTGACGATCGAGAGGGGGATCGCAAAGAAAAGGGGTAAAATGTTGGGATGTAGAGCTGTGAGCGAATTTTTTTTTGAGAGCGCCCAGCCCGATCGGCAGTTAATTTCGCGATCGGATGATTATCAGAGCAGGCGCTTTGAATGTATATTGAACATTGGATGCAAAGTTATTGGGCCAGAACTTACGATCGGGTCTAGTCGTAGTTTTATTGTTTGGTGCGATCGAACGCGACTGCTTTGGAATCACAAGCAGCCGCTAATTTGAATTTTTTTGAAATTTAACGGATAAATTCATGTCTCAATTTCTCCTCCAAGCCTGTTGGTGGATACCTTTATATGGCTTAATAGGCGCAATTTTAACTTTGCCGTGGTCTGCGGGAACGATTCGCAGAACCGGTCCCAGACCGGCAGCTTACTTCAATTTGCTGATGACAGTCGTGGCATTCCTCCACGGGTCAGTGATTTTTGCAGCGAGTTGGGATCTACCCGCCCAACAGTTGCTCGTACATTGGGTGCAAGCTGCAGATTTAGACTTATCCTTTGCCATAGAAATTTCTCCCGTCAGTGTGGGGGCAATGGAGTTAGTGACGCTGCTAAGTTTGCTAGCGCAAATTTACGCCCTCGGCTACATGGAAAAAGACTGGGCGATGGCTCGATTTTTCGGGCTGCTGGGGTTTTTTGAAGGCGCGCTTAGCGGTATAGCGATTAGCGACTCGCTGCTGTTAACTTATGCCTTGTTAGAAATGCTGACGCTTTCAACTTACTTGCTGGTAGGGTTTTGGTACGCTCAACCGCTAGTAGTAACCGCCGCTAGAGATGCGTTTTTAACCAAGCGCGTGGGAGACGTACTGCTGCTGATGGGAGTAGTAACGCTGTCAACCTTAGCGGGAAGTTTGAATTTTTCCGATTTAGAAGAATGGGCAGAAACTGCAACTTTATCTCCAACAGTTGCAACTTTGTTAGGTTTAGCTTTAATTGCCGCACCTACAGCCAAATGCGCTCAATTTCCGTTCCATTTGTGGCTGGATGAGGCGATGGAAGGGCCGAATCCGGCGTCAATTATGCGGAATACGGTAGTTGTGGGTGCTGGGGCCTATACTTTGATTAAACTTCAGCCGGTGTTAGCGCTGTCGCCAGTAACTGATGCAGTATTGGTGGTTTTAGGTACGGTGACGGCTGTTGGGGCTTCTTTGGTGCGATCGCCCAAATTGACCTAAAAAGAACTTTATCCCATTCTACCAGCGCTTCTTTAGGTTTAGTGTTTATTGCAGTCGGTCTCAATCAAGTTGACGTTGCTTTGCTGCTGCTGTTAGCGCACTCAATTTTCAAAGGAATGTTGTTCATGAGTGCCGGGTCAATTATTTCGACAACTAATACCCAAGACTTAACCGAAATGGGCGGCTTGTGGTCGAGAATGCCCGCGACAACGGCTGCTTTTGTAGTAGGAAGTGCGGGCATGGTGGCGCTGCTGCCGCTGGGCAATTTTTGGGCGATGCGCCGCTGGTTGAACGGTTTTTGGACGGTGCCTTTGTGGTTGGTAATCGTGCTGCTGTTAGTTAACGGTTTGACGGCGCTAAATTTAACTCGCGTATTCGGTTTGGTATTTGCAGGAAAGCCGCAGCCGAAAACTCGCAGAACTCCAGAAGTAGGTTGGGCAATGGCTGTGGCGATGGTAACTTTGACGGTGTTCGGGCTGTTGGTGCCTTGGATGTTGCAGCAGTGGCAATTGTTAATTAGCTGGAACGGTGTTTGGGCTGATGATGCGAATTTGGATGCTTTAAATTTGCTGTTGAAGACGTTTGATATACCGCTGTTGGCGCTATCTGGATTTATCGGCTGTGCTGTTGGGGTTGCTATTTATTGGTTTGGGGTTTTGCCGAGACCGGTGCGGCTGCCGGTGCCGATATTGCAGGATCTGTTGGCTTACGATTTTTATATCGATCGCATTTACCGTTTGACTGTGGTTTGGGCTGTTGATTCTATTTCTAAAATCAGTGCTTGGACTGATAAGTACGTAGTGGATGGGGTGGTGAATTTGTTCGGTTTGGCGACTTTGTTTAGCGGTGAGGGTTTGAAGTATAGCGGTACGGGTCAATCTCAGTTTTATGTGTTGACTATTGCGGCTGGGGTTGCTGTGTTGTTGGGGTTGATTATTTGGCAGTTTTGAACCGCTGATGAAGGCAGATGAACGGGGATTAACGCAGATGAATTTGTTTGGGGTTTGTCTGCTTTTTTTCTAGTTTTATTCAAATTCGATCGGCCATAATTCTGTAACGGGAACTTCCCAACCTGGTAAAAGTTCGGGAATTGAAATAATGTCGCCGTCTCTGAGTACAACTGGTTCGGCTGTGGGAGTGTAAATCGTAACGGTGCGTTTATCTGGGTCGATTAAGATTCCTACTCGGGCTCCGAGTTCGAGGAACGACTGAATTTTTTCACGCAATGGTTTGATGCGATCGGACTGCGATCTAATTTCTACAACTAAGTCGGGAACCAGTTCGGCAAAATACCTTTTACTTTGTTTGAGACGTTCCGCTACTACAAAAGAGACATCGGGAACTCTCAAATCGGAATTGGGAAGAATAAATCCGCCGCTGGACTCGAAAACTCTTCCGAGTTTGCGAGGTTTTACCCAGTTAAGTAAAAGCGTACCCAACTCGGCCCCTATTTCACTCGATACAATGTCTGATGGACCTGTAATTATAATTTTTCCATCTACCAGTTCTAGTTGGTAGTCTAAATGTGCTTCGGAGAGTATAGATTGCACTTGTTCCAAGTCGGCAACTGTGAGGCGGGTAGAAGGATAGCCGGATTTAATTTGCAAATCTTCACAATCTGTAAGGCTTGAGGTCATAGGACGATTCCAAAGACATTTGCATCTATGTTAACAGGAAAATTAGGTTGAGAAAAAAATCGATCGATCGCTTTGATATTTACTCGGTTTGCGTTACTGTTAAATATACCTCTAAATTCTGTGTAATAAAGGACAATTTTAATTGATGCTTAGTGCTTTAATCTGGATACCAATATTGGGCGCGGCTCTGATTGGATTTTGGCCCGGTACGGTAAGTTCTAAAATAGCTCGGAATGGGTCGATCGCTACTGCGATCGGCGTTTTTATACTGGCGGTATTTTTGGCAACTCGGTTTGATGCCAGTACCGCCCAGTTGCAGTTTAATGAATTTATTCCTTGGATAGATGTTTTGGGATTTAACTACAACCTCGGGGTTGATGGTTTGTCTCTGCCTCTAGTAATTTTAAATAGCTTGCTAACAGGAGTAGCTATTTACAGTACGGATGAAGCGGTGCGCAGGCCCCGACTCTATTATTCTTTGATACTGTTAATTAGCGGCGGCGTTACCGGTGCTTTTTTGGCGCAAAATTTGCTGCTGTTTTTCCTGTTTTTTGAGGTGGAATTGATACCGCTTTACCTGTTAATCGCTATTTGGGGAGGCGAGCGCCGGGGTTATGCTGCTACTAAGTTTTTAATCTATACTGCCCTTTCGGGAATAGTGTTGCTGGTTGCTTTCTTGGGTGCTGGTTGGCTTAGCGGTGCTTCGAGTTTTGATTTGGTTGGTAAAGCTGGGGAATTGCATTTGCAAGGAGGCGCGCCTTTGCCTTTGGTAAGGCAAATTATTTTGTTGGCTGGGGTGTTGCTGGCTTTCGGAATTAAGATTCCTTTAGTGCCTTTTCATACCTGGTTGCCCGACGCTCACGTAGAAGCTTCAACGCCGGTTTCGGTGTTGCTGGCGGGCGTGCTGTTGAAGTTGGGAACCTACGGGATGCTGAGGTTTGGTTTGGGTTTGTTTCCCGATGCGTGGGCGATTGCTGCGCCTTGGCTGGCAAGTTGGGCGGTGGTGAGCGTGCTTTACGGGGCTAGTTGCGCGATCGCTCAAAAAGATATGAAAAAATGGTAGCTTACAGTTCGATCGCGCACATGGGTTACATTTTGTTAGCAAGCGCTGCTGCTACTAAAGTGAGTATGCTGGGAACTGTTTTGCAAATGATTAGCCACGGCTTAATTTCGGCACTGCTATTTTTAAGCGTCGGTGTTGTTTACAAAAAATCCGGCAGTCGCAATATAGACGTTATCAAAGGTTTGTTGAATCCCGATCGCGGTTTGCCGATGATTGGTAGTTTAATGATTCTTGGGGTAATGGCAAGTGCCGGTCTTCCGGGTTTGGCTGGATTTATCGCTGAATTTTTAGTGTTTCGGGGCAGTTTTCCCGTGTTTCCAGTGCAAACTTTGCTGTGTACGATCGGCAGTGGTTTGACTTCAGTTTACTTTTTAATTGCGATCAACCGCGTCTTTTTCGGTCGCCTTTCCGATTTGGTGGTTAATCTGCCGCAAGTGCGGTGGCGCGATCGCATTCCGTCTTTAGTATTGGCAATAATTATCTTGGTGATGGGAGTGCAGCCGGGAGTTATTATTGCTTTAAGCGAAAAAACTGCGATCGGCATGGCAGCTATTGTTTCGCCGCCAGTTCAAGTTTCTCAAAATTTGCAAGAATCTCTTTCAGAGGTTCGTAGTAAGGACTTTAGTCCTCTCAAAGGTTCGTAGTTACTCGTTTTACTCGTTACCAGGCTCTGCCTGGTAACGCAGATCCAGAGGCTCTGCCTCGAATCTCATTTCCCATGCGAGGCAGAGCCTCGCTGGCATGGGTTTCCAGGCACAGCCTGGGAACCAGCAATACCCACCAGCAACACCAGCAACCAACCAAGGACTTTAGTCCTTACTGCGAACCTAATTACGAAATAATCGCGCAATTGTTTGTAAAAAAATAGTTATTCAATTAAGGATGAACGCCAATGACAAGTATTGCATTAAAACCGTCTGCACATCCGTTAGCTTACTATATTGACCTTTTGGAATCCGGCAAAGCTTTACTGCCTGACTCTGCGGAAAATGTCACCGAAGTTGTCGGTGTTCTGAAAAGTTACGGTGTAGTTCTCGATGCCTATTCCCGCAATCTCAACTACATTGCTGAAGAACAGTTTTTAGTGCTGTTTCCGTTTTTTAAATATTTCAACGGGGAAGTCACGCTGCCGAAGTTAATGCGCTATTTGTGGCACGATCGCATTAATTTTGAGTATGCAGAGTATTGCATGAGAACGATGATGTGGCACGGCGGCGGCGGTTTGGATAGTTATTTGGATTCGCCGCAATTTAGCGAGTTGGTAAAAAGGGCGATCGATGCTAAATTGAAGGGCAATTTCTTTATGCAGGGACTCAATAAAGCATTTCCCAATTTTTTACCGGAACAAGTGCGGATGCTGGCTTATTACACGGGTCTCGGTCAGTTTTGGCGGGTGATGAGCGATTTGTTTATCGATTTGTCCGACAGTTACGATCGCGGGGAAATTAAGTCGATCGCGGATGTAGTTGATTTTATTTTGGCAGGTTTGGTGGCGGCGGCAAATTTACCGATTACCTACAGCGTCAAGATTGGCGGTCAAGTTTACGATATCATTCCGGCGGAGGCTAAATTGACATTTTTAGCAGATACAGCCGTGCCTTATGTAGAGGCAGTTTTCTTTCGGGGAACTGCTTTTTTTGGCGTAGTTTCTTACAACGCACAAGCCCATCAAATCCCGACAGAACAAAGAGAATTCGGCTACGGTGCTTTATTTGCAGACCCTTTGCCGATCGGGGGTGCGGGGATTCCGCCAACTCAATTGATGCAGGATATGCGCCATTATTTGCCGGAGTATTTGCATGAAATTTACCGTACTAGCTGTCGGGGTGAAGACGATTTGCGGGTGCAAATTTGTCAGAGTTTTCAAAAGTCGATGTTTTGCGTGACGACAGCAACTATTTTCGGTCTGGCACCTTATCCGATGAATACATCCGATCCGGAGCAAAAACAAGCCAATCGGGTTTATCTGGAAGGTTGGATGGATCGGTTTGGCAATTCTCGTTTGGAGTGGGCAAATCAGCCAACAGACAGGTCTTGTCAGTTGTTCCCGGAAAGGTAATTGTATGGTGCCAGAGAGCGAAAAATCTTCGATGTAATGTCATACAAAATCCGGGTTTCTTGCCCCCTCTATCTCTTAGTCAGCCAACTAAACGAACAAAATCTTTTTTGTGCGGACTTAAAACATAATGGGGTTGGTAAACTCGGATTTGCGATCGAGTCACTCTTTTCAGTGCGATGTGTCACATAAAACCACCTCACAAATCACCTGTTATTAATCTAAAAATTACGCGGATTTACAAAAAATCTTCCGATTATTAAATATATGAAGTTGTAGATTTTATTCAGAACAAGTGATTGGGAGTGTTGAAAATGACGATCGAACCTGGCAATAAAACTTTAAAATCGAATCCGTTTGTTACTTACCGCGACCCGCTGACGGGCAAATGGATTGTCGTCCTGCATCAGAATTTGCAGAAATCTCAGGCAGGCGTTCAGCCGATCGCCGCTTGAGTAATACTATAAGGAAGAGTTGATAGTTGATAGTTGATAGTTGACTGCGACAGCAGTGATAATTATCGATCGCTCATTAGTCGTAAATCCACGTTGACCGATAATTAATTACCAATTACCAATTACCAAATCTAAAATCTAAAATCTAAAATCTCTTAATGGCTGTGTCCGTAGGCACCCATTTCAGGAGAAAACGGTACTGTTTCTTCTGTTACTGCTAAACCCATTTTTTCGAGCATCGCTTGCAAAACAGAGTCGGGAGAAAGCCTTAAATAACTATCGCTAACTTCTAAATATACGTGGCGGTTTCCTAATGGTAAGCCGCCCGCATCAGCAACAGGGGAGTTGCAGCCCGCACCGTCATCACCGGTTCGGGTTTTGCAGTTACCCGCACCAAACAGCTACCGTCTTCTGACTGCAATAAATCCCGATCGCGCAGTACCGTACCTCTGGGCAAAAGCAACTGTAACGCTTTCCCAGAATCCGTCTCAAATCGATGGCGGCTGCGAGTGCGATCGCCCGCTGTCAAGGGCAAAGTAAAGCTCACAACTGCGTCGGGATTTGCAGGCAACAGTTTGGTAAAAGTTAGCATCTCGATCTAGAATTCCTCATCGGCTGGTCGAAAGAAACAGGCGTTCCGCAGAATTAAATAAAAATTCAAAATTCCACATCTCATTTAATCCTCAAAAAACTTTCCGTTTCCTTCTTCTCTCGAACCGCTTCCTTCGCTGGGAACATCATTTTTGTTTGACTGTTAATTGCCTGCTTGTTGCTGGCGCAGCAACTCGGCTTGAATGCGCTGTTTTACAGCCGGATTGGCTTGTTGCAGCAAAGTAAGCTGGTTGAAGCGAGCAACTGTCAAGCCATTGCTTTCGATAATTTTTTTAGCTTGCTGACAATAATTTACTGCGATGCCGCGGACATTTCCCGAAAGCCTGTTAATTTCTCTAGTTTCGTTGCACACTACCCTCGGCACCGAGCCGCCAACTATGCCTTTAATTTCGTTATAAACCTCTATCCGTCTTGGTTCTATGGCTAAGACAGAGCGAGCGTAGCTGGTAATTTCCTCGTTGCTAATCTCTTGTGCTTGGGCGGCTGCGCCGAATACGGGGGCTGCGGAGTGTGCGTACCAACCGGGGGCCAATCCGCTAGCTAAAGCTGCTGTCGAAAGGATGCCGGCGAGCAAGGATTGCCGCAAGATTCGGTTGAAGCGAGATTGAGAGGTGTTGAGTACAGTGTTCATGGTCGTCGGTGGTTGTTTGCGTGTAAATAAAAATGGCACGGTGTGCGAAGGCTCAATCTTTGAGAACAATTAAGCGGCAAGAAAGTTCCTGCCGGGGAGAAAAGATTTGATTCAAGCAGGAAGATTTGCGAGTGGCGATCGAACTTAAATTGTCACAAAATGCGCAATTTTAGCAGGTGATGAATCTACTTAAGTAACGCGCGTTTTGCCAAGGGCGATCGACCCGCAGCAGCACAATTTTTTTCCTCTACGGGTTGGTTGGCAGCCGGCTGCATCTGGCTTCCCACAATTCCCGCAGGTGCTTTGACAGTAAGGTCTTACAGTCAGGTACGAGAGTCTTGACGCTTCGCTCCTGTGACAAGTTATGGCTGACCGTGCAGTTAATAATTTTAATTTGAGTCTTTTGTCAATCTTAACATATTTTGAAAGTAAAGAAAACCCAAAATTTAAGCGTTGGTTTTCATTAGCGCCAATTCCCGAATTACCCGCACAAACAAATTGTTCAGGTCAAATATTAAATAAATCTAAATCCCCTTGACAGCAAGTCCGATCGTCCTTCCGCTTTCTCGGGACTTGCGCCAGAACAATACAATCTATGGTCTTTATTAGGTGCGAGAAATAATCGCAGCCTTTGATATTTAGGCAATTTTGCGTAAGTCTTGTTACTGTTGGCTTGCTTTCCCCATTGTCTCAGTAGCAGGGTCGGAAGTTGCAGAATTTACCTTCGCTTCGTAAAACTGGCAAGCAGCATAACCGACAGCATAAAACATCGCAGCATTCGTACTCGCACCGATCGCCATTCCCGCCAGAGGCACATTTCGCAGCAAGCCAAAGCCGAGTTTCAACACTTCCAAACTTCCTGCAGACAAGCCAAAAACCGCCAAAACTTCCGATCGGCGGGCGGGGGCGCGCAAATCCATACCGTAGGCAGCCGCCACCTGATACACCATTTGAGCCTGCAACTGAGTCGTGGCCACCAAATCCACTGCCAGCAGGGCCAAAGCCACTCCCGGCACCACGCTGGTTGCCAAACCGATCGTACCGGCGTAAATGGCTTTATCTGCGACAATCCGGCGAGCGATTTCGGCCTTTGTTTCAGTTGGGTACTCCTGTTGCAACTTTTGTACGGCAGCTTCGACGCTGGCGAGATCCACCTCACCAATTAACGTCAGCAACCCTTCGGCGCGAAAAAACTTCAAAAATTGTCGCAAAACAGGATTTTGCGCCACTGCTTCGAGAACTTTTCCCGTTTCGCCAGTGGCATTGTCGAAAGAATCCTGAGCTTGTTTGGCGGCTGCCCCGGCTGCTTCCCCCGCACTCGCGGCGGCGGCTGCGCCAATTTGCGCCCCTGCACTACCGATCGCCCCAAGGGCGATCGCAGCCGTTTCTGCAGCAGCTTGACCGGTTTTCACCGCAGTCTCAACAGCCTCGCAAAACGAATTCGCCGATTTAATTTCCTCTGGCGGTTGCTGCTGTTTGTCGGTCATTTTCCTAACTTACCTGTATTACTTAATATTTTTAATTTAGCAATTTTGGCGAAAAAGGACATAAAGCATCGGGCATAGGGCATAAGGCATATATATTGCGAGATATTACCGAAACTGTCCGAGGACAGAGGCAGCTTTGGGGAACTAAAGATTAAAATTTTTTTAGCAAAACGAGCCGTGTATTTTGGAGGAAAAAAAATTAATTATCAGCCCGATCGACCTGTTGATTTTTCTGGTGCCAAAGAACCTCCTAAGTCTCTCGATCTCGATGCTGCTTCCGAATCAGCTAGTTCCGAGGAATCGAAATCGATCGAGCAACCAGAACGAGAACAGGCAATTGACCGTCAAGTAGCCAGCGCTTTTATTCCTGGCGGTGCTGTCACCTCTGAAAGTTCGATCGATTGACATCTTGCACCAATCTCAAATATCAATAACCGATCGCGATCGGTGACGATCGCACTATTAACCATCAACTATTAACCATCAACTGTCAACTGTCAACTAATTTCTTATTTACGATGAAAGCTCAAAAAGAAATTTGGCGAGTTATTTTAGCAGTAGCTTTGTGCATTGTAGGAATCACGCACTTTACCACACCGACACCTTATATCAGAATTGTCCCGCCGCAGCTTCCCAACCCGGAAGCATTAGTTTACATTAGCGGTTTTTTCGAGATTTTGGGCGGAATCGGGCTGTTAGTTCCCCCGGTAAGTCGCGCGGCAGCTTGGGGAATAATAGCTTTATTTATTGCCGTATTTCCAGCTAATATCAATCAGGCTGTCAACAGCATTCCGATCGAAGGAATTCCGCACCACCCGAGCCTGTATTGGTTCCGGCTGCCTTTTCAAGCCGTGTTAATTGCTTGGGCCTGGATTTATACGCAACCTGATGAAGGAAAGCCTCGGGCTTCGATCGTACCAGATCGAGTGGAGAACCCGCAATGAAGCAGTTTGACTATACTTTAGATTTTCGGGCGATCGACTTTCGAGAGCACCCGGAACTTTATCGGGTGGGAAAAGGAGAACAGGGAGTGCTGCTGGTGGAACCTTATAAAGGAGAAATCCTGCCTTTTTGGAGGTTTAAAACTCCTGAAATTGCCAGGGAATCCAGCAGCAAAATTTACTCAATGTTTCTGGAATATGTCGATCGAGAAGATTTTGTCGGGGCGGATATGGCTCGAAAGTTCTTGCAAATGGGCTACACTCGATCGCGCCGCTACGCCAACCACAAAAGCGGTAGAAAATACCGACAAAATCCTCAGAAATTGGAATCTGTTGCAGAGCAAACAGCGGCTCGCCAAGATATTTTACCGCTAGCAGTAGATCCGGTGAAAGCAGAATCGGCTGCTATTTTTAAAGAAAAATGGATGCTGGCAAAAGTCAATCAGAAGTATCTCGAACTTTTAACCAGACACCGACAAATGTACGAAATATAATTTTTAGTACGTCTCGTATCTGCTGCGCGTGTTTGGTAATTGGTAATTGGTAATTGGTAATTGGTAATTGGTAATTGGTAAGGAGTTTTGAGTTTTGAGTTTTGAGTTTTGAGTTTTGACCGGGAACGCATTCACAAATGGTAACTTAAAACTCCCCCTCTTCCTTCTTCCTTCTCTCTCTCTCTTCTTGAC
>JAAUPF010000104.1 GCA_012034575.1 Richelia sp. CSU_2_1
AATCCCCCTTAACGAACGGGGGATCATTTGAAGCCGGGGACTATTTCTCGTTTTTTACCCGAGTCTCCGATCCCCCCTAAATCCCCCCTTAAGAAGGGGGGACTTTGAATGCTTCCGGGTCTCCCCCTTCTTAAGGGGAGCCAGTGCGGTCTTGGGGAGCCACTGCGATCTTGGGGTCCCCCCAAGTCGAGCAAGTGGCGTGTCTCCCCAAGGGTCGCAACTGGCGTGGGCTAGGGGGGATCGAAGTCTAATCGTCCTACCAACAATCTAGCACTATATTCGATTTAAAAAGGGGGACTTTGAATGCTTCCGGTCCCCCCCTTCTTAAGGGGGGCTAGGGGGGATCGAAGTCTAATCGTCCTACCAACAATCTAGCACTACATTCGATCGACCCTAACACCCGCTAATAATTTGATAAAATATTCAGTATCTGTAAAATCGACCTAACTCATGGTTCAAACAATTCAAGCTAAAGATGTCACCCTAGAAGAATTAAAAAATCTTTTCGGCTTGCAACTGGTGCGAGATGAAAGCTTTTTTCGAGAATGGCAAGCAGATTTGCCGGAAATTACTGATTTTCAAAAACAACAGCTAGACCAAATCAAAGCCGGATATTTCAACTTGCTGGAACATCCGCCAATGTTGGAAAAAGTTATCAGTTTATCTATCATCTCTCCGCTGCTGTTTGCCGGAGAGTTTTACCTGCATCCGTTTTACATTAAACCGGAGAAATCTGTGGAAATTTCCGAAGAAGATGAAGGGGTGATTATTAAGGGCAGTCTCGACACTTTAGTTTTAAAAGACCGATTGTGGCTGATGGTAATCGAAGCTAAGCGGGCGTCATTTTCGATCGAAGCTGGATTGCCCCAAATCTTAGCTTATATGCTAGCAAATCCCGAGCCGGAAAAGCCGTGTTACGGGGCGATCGCGACGGGTGGCAGTTTCATCTTTGTGAAATTAGTCAATGGAGAATCACCGCGATATGCCACATCCAAAGGGTATCTTACCCGCAATCCCGGCAACGAACTTTATGACGTGCTTCGCATTCTCAAACGATTGACTCAAATTGCCATGAATCAATAGTCAACTGACATCATGCACTAATGTTTATTAAATGGGGGTTATTTCGGAGTTATTCGTGGGGGAGGGCGGGTTTATTTAAGCTGTTTGCAAGGCTTAAAGTCCTTGGCGAACCCGCCCCTACAGGTTATTAAAAATGCTGTCCAATCTTAGGTAAATCGATCGTAATTTCTGTAGGGGCGGGTTCGGCAACCATTATTGTATTAAACCAACAATCTCGAAAACCCGCCCCCACCCAACGACAAACCTCCATTTACCTTCTTGCTTCTTGGCTGGTGAAAAAATTAAGAAGAGTCAAGAACAAAAAACGCAAAGTATAAAGAGCATTAAGTCCACGCAGCGACGCAGACAATGCGAAAACCGAACTAATTCGATCCCAATTATTATTACTATTATCATCCCGATCGCTGCTGTCGGTCGCTGTACCTTCAGGCCTATCGTGCCTAGGTTCATTAGCACACCACTCCCAAACGTTACCGTGCATATCGTAGAGTCCAAAGGCATTCGCTACACCAAAACTACCCACGGGTGTTATGTCGCTGCGGTAAATTCCTTTAGGTCCTTGACCGTAGGAACCTGACCTACTTAGAATTTAACATCTTGCATCTTTTAGCCAATTATCCCGATCGAGCTTGGAGTCGCCAACAAATAATTGAAAAAATCTGGGGTTGGAACTGCAACAATCCAGGAGATGAGCAAATTGTTAGCGTGCATATCGCTCAGATTCGCAAGAAATTGAGTCAAGTTGATGCCGCCGCTGCGCAATTGATTAAAACTGTTCGGAATTACGGTTACAGATTCGATCGACCCCCAATCTGTGAAAATACCCTTAATCAAAACGTTTCATAGTGAAAAATACACACCAGCCGCCTAAAAATTAGCCAATTGGCTTACAAGATCGAGACAAATTGCTAATGTATGCGCTCTGGATACCAAATATCTTAATTTCATGTCTCATGTCAAAAATCTGGCAGGTTTAGCGCGTGTTGTTTGCTAAAAACCTGGATATCCGCTACCAATTTCCCTTTAAAAGGGTTGTATTTATCCGGATTTTTACGGCAAATACTGTTAAACTAAAGGGGGTCTAAGATTTGGGATTTGAGATTTTAAATCTTAGATGACCCATTGATAACAATTATCAAAAATAGAGGGAACAGCAATCTCTCAAGCGCGATCGTCACAGATCGTCTAAAATCCAACATAAAACATCAAAAATTTTCCGATCCTGCGGGTTAAAGGGGAAGGTTTTTCTTGTAGCTGGCTGTCGGAAAGTGGGTGCAGGGGAAGAATCTGCGAGTTAACAAATACAACAATTTTCACAACAATCCGGATAGTCAATCTATTTTGTTGTAAAAGGAATTGCCGTATTGTGAAGCTGGCAGCCAGATATAGGTTTTTTCAGTTCGATCGGCTATAGAGTAATAGGTAACGGGCGAAGCAAAGCCCAGGAAATTGGTCGAACGTTGCGGAGGGAATAGGTAATGGGTAAGGGGTGAGGGGTACAGCACAAATATCGTCGGGAATGGGCCGAGGGTGGCGGAGGGCAGAAATAATAGCTGGTTGTTCGAGATCGAATTACCAATCCGCCAATTACCAATTACCAATTACCGACCCCGTGGTGTACCTACTGTTACACAATAAAGTCTATATATTATTTTTTGAGGTGGGTGTCGTCCGCCTAAACAATTAATTGTAACGCCGTTAGCGTAACGCGGTAAATAGAGAAGTCTTTGATACAGCGATCGCTGCAAGCAGGCAATTTGCCGCAGTAAAATCGTAAAAAATGCTCGCTGTCATTATAGCGACTGCAAATAAAATATCTGGGTGCTCGGACGATCGATAAGTTGTTGGGTGCAACTAAATAAATCGAGAAAAATTTCCTCAAAAGCAAGTTTTGTCAAATATGAATCCTCCCTCAAAAACCCAAGTTTTAAAACCGACCAAATCTGCCACAAACTTAGCGGTGAATCCAATTCGATCGCTCCCTTTGCGAACAGTTTTGATAGTTCCCTTCGTCGTGCAAATCGTCGCAGCAGTGGGAATTGTCGGGTATTTATCATTTCGCAACGGACAGCAAGCAGTTAACGAAGTTGCTACTACATTGCGACAAGAAATTAGCGATCGCATCTCCGAAAGAGTGCAAGCATACATGACATTTCCCCACCAGCTAAATCAAGTCAAAGTCAATGCTTTTGAACTGGGGGATCTCAACTTTCAAGACACTCCGGCGAGAATCCAGCGCCACTTTTGGAAGCAACTGCAAACTTTTGACACAGTAAGCGTTACCTATGTTGCTACTCCTAACGGAGATTTTATTGCCGCGCGGCGCACTAAGGATGGTTCTTTTGTATTGCAAGAACGCACCGAACTTACAGAGGGCAACATGAATTATTATGCTGCCAACAACCTAGGCGAACCGACTAACTTGGTTCAAGTAAAACCTAAATACGACCCGCGAATCCGTCCTTGGTACACAGCAGCAAGCGAAGCAAAAACGGCAACTTGGAGCAAAATTTACGCTGATTTTACCAGCAAAGGACTGGGAATTACAGCGGCCCAACCTTTATACGATGAATCGGGGCAATTGCAAGCAATTTTCGGCACTGACTTGCTGTTTTCGCGAGTTAACGAGTTCCTGCAAAAGTTAAAAATTGGCAAATCTGGGCAGACATTTATTATCGAGCGATCGGGCGATTTAATTACCACATCAACACAAGATCCGGTATATTTAATCAAGGGAGAAGAGACAGAAAGAATCCAGGCAACTGCCAGCCAAAATGCCGCCATCAGCCTCACAACTAAATACCTGCAACAACGCTTTGGCAACCTCAACAACATTCAGCAAACCCAACAGCTTAGCTTTAAAATCGAAGATCGGCTGCAATTCATGCAGGTTACGCCATTAAAAGACGGTAAAGGTTTGGACTGGTTGATTGTAGTAATTATTCCCGAATCGGATTTTTTGGAGCAAATTAATGCCAACAACCAAACTACAATTTTACTGTGCATTGCTGCCTTAGTGGGAGCTATAATCGTCGGCGTACTGACAGCTAGGTGGGTAACAAAACCAATCTTATACTTGAACGAAGCAGCAAAAAATATTACTCAACGTCGGTGGGTAAAAACTGTAGAAATTAACCGCAATGATGAAGTTGGCGAACTTGCCAACTCATTTAAAAGTATGGCAGAACAACTGCAAGTCTCTTTTGAGGAAATGCAAACTTTGAACGCGGAATTATCTGAGAGTAAAAGCCGCCTCAACCAAATTTTAGAAGCCGTCCCCGTGGGGATATTTGTAGCCGAACCAAACGGCAAACCTTACTACATTAATTCTCGCGCTCAATCCTTGCTCGGTCAAGGCACAGTTGACCCGATCGAATCTGAAGAAATTCGAGAAGTCTATCAAATATATCTCGCAGGAAGCGGAGAAATTTACCCCCAAGAAAAAGACCCCATCCTCTGTGCTTTTCAAGGTTCAAGCGTCAACGCAGACGACATCGAAATTCACCAAGCAAATAAAACAATTCCGATCGAAGTTTGGGGAACGCCAATTTATGACGACAAAGGTCAAGTAAATTACGCGATCGCAGCTTTTGCTGATATTACCCAACGCAAAGAATCAGAAAAATTAGTAGCAGAATACAACCGCACTCTCGAAATTCAAGTTACTGAAAGAACCCAAGAACTCAGAACAGCATTAGACCACCTGCAAGCGACGCAACAAGAGTTAATTCACTCAGAAAAGATGGCAGCTTTAGGACAATTAGTAGCCGGAGTTGCCCACGAATTAAATACTCCCCTAGGTGCGATTCGATCGAGTGCCGGCAATACCAGCAAATTCTTAGGTCAAACCCTCTCTAGCCTACCGACACTTTTTCAATCCTTGTCTCTCGAAGAAGCCGACATTTTTTGCTATTGCTCAACAAATCCCTACAAAAAGATACAACTTTGACCGCCAAAGAAGAAAGGAAATTAAAGCGGAAATTAGTCAGTCAACTCGAAGATGAAAACATTGACGAAGCCGATGATATTGCCGACACATTAGTAGATATGGGGATTTATGCAGCCGACGACTTTCTGCCACTGCTGCAAAAGCCCGATCGCGAACTCATCCTAGATCTGGCTTACAAACTATCAGAAATTCAGCGAGCGACTCAAACAATTAACACCGCCACAGACCGAGCCTCAAAAGTAGTCTTTGCCCTGAAAAACTACGCCCGCTACGATTCCGAAGAAGTGATGATTCAAGCCGATATAATTGACGGCATCGAAACTGTATTAACCCTGTATCAAAACAACCTCAAACACGGCGTAGAAGTCTTGCGCAACTTCCAAAAAATTGAACCAATTCTCTGCTACCCCGATCGGCTAAATCAGGTATGGACAAACCTGATCCATAATGCCCTGCAAGCTATGGACAATCGAGGCACGCTCACACTGGATGTTTCTCAAGACAATGACCTAATAAAAGTCGCCGTTACGGATAGCGGTAAGGGAATTCCTCCAGAAATTCTACCCAAAATATTCGAGCCTTTCTTCACCACTAAACCCCCAGGAGAAGGCACGGGTTTGGGACTCGATATTGTCAGCAAGATTGTGGACAAACACGGCGGGAAAATGGAAGTGGCATCAGTGCCAGGGAAAACCACTTTTACAGTTTTTCTGCCCGTCAATCTCGGATAACTTAAGTAACGAAGTATTGTCAGTGTCGATCGTCCGAGTTACCCTGTAAGTGTGTTTGCAGGTCGCGCGATCGAGAGGATATACTCAATAGCAAACAACCAAGTACCTCTCAAGAAAAAAAGCTATGTCTAAACCGATCATCCTGTGCGTTGACGATGAAAAAGTAGTGCTAAAAAGCCTGAAAACCCAACTCAAAGCAGCTTTTGGTAATACCTACGTTTATGAATTAGCTGAAAATCCTGCCGATGCCTTAGAGTTAATCGATGAAATTAATGACGACGATATACCGATAATCTTGATTGTTTCTGATTGGCTAATGCCGGGAATGAAAGGAGATGAATTTCTCATTCGCGTTCATAAAAAATTTCCGAAAATAGTTAAAGTAATGCTGACAGGTCAAGCAGATGAAGATGCCGTTAAAAGGGCATTTGACGAAGCTGACTTGCACCGCTGCTTGCACAAACCTTGGTCGGAAGAAGAGTTAATCGAAACCATTAAAACAGCTTTAGCGCTATGAGCAAACAAGTAATAATTTGCGTTGATGATGAAACCACAGTTTTGAAAAGTCTCAAAGCAGAATTAAAAGACGCTTTAGGCAATACTTACCGCATTGAAATTGCCGAAGGAGGCGAGGATGCTTTAGAGTTAGTTGCCGAATTGATCGAAGACGGAGATGAGATTCCCTTAATTATCTCCGATTACGTGATGCCCGATATGAAAGGAGATGAATTATTAAGACGAGTACACGAAATATCTCCCAAAACTCTAAAAGTAATGCTGACGGGACAGGCGACAATAGAAGCTGTCGGAAGTGCGATCAAATACGCCAAACTCTACCGCTATATCGGCAAGCCTTGGCAAACTGAAGATTTGAAATTGACAGTGACAGAAGCCGTCCACAGCTACAGTCTTGACAAACAACTGGCAGCACAAAATGCCGAACTGCGCCGAGTGAATTGCGAGTTAGAATTAGCCTTGGAAAAGCAATCAAAATTCACCAATGCTGCCAAACGCTTTGTACCGAATGAATTTGTTTCACTGCTAAGTCGCGAAAGCTTAGTTGATGTCCTACTTGGTGACAGCGTGGAAAAGGAAATGTCAGTTTTGTTTTCTGATATTCGGGATTTTACAAATATTTCTGAAAGCATGACACCTCAAGATAATTTCAAGTTTATTAATTCTTATTTAAGTCGCATGGAGCCAACTATTATTGAAAATAATGGTTTTATTGATAAATACATTGGCGATGCAATTATGGCTTTGTTCGGTCACAATGCCAGCGATGCAGTGGACGCAGGAATTTCGATGTTGCGCAGTCTTGACGATTACAATCTACACCGCCTTCACGATGGATTTGCACCTATTAAAATCGGCATCGGCATCAATACAGGTATGCTGATGCTGGGAACAGTTGGGGGAACGACAAGGATGGACAGTACGGTGATTAGCGATGCGGTGAATTTAGCATCTCGTGTAGAAAGCCTGACGAAAATTTACGGCGTGTCGATGTTAATTACTCAAAATACTTTCGTGCAGTTAAATGTTAGTGAAGGTCGGGAATATGCGATCCGAAATATCGGTCGCGTTCGAGTAAAAGGCAAATCAGATTTAGTGACGATTTATGAAGTATTTGATGCCGATCCGCCAGAAGTAAAAGATGGCAAGTTAGCCACTAAAACTGTTTTCTTAGAAGCTTTGTTTAACTACGAGGCGGGCAAACATCAAGAAGCGGCACAATTGTTTGCTGAATGCTTGGACAAAAATAGGCTCGATCGCGTGGCTGAAAATTACATCGATCGCTGTCAAGAGATGCAGTCTATATTACCCGATCCTAAGCTGGATTTTGATTGAGTGTGCATTGGGAATTGGTAGAGAATTTGGCAGCAGGAAGAGGCAAAGTAAACCAAAAAATCGTCCCCGCACCGGGACTGCTAATCACTCCAATTTCTCCACCATGAGCAGTAATAATTTGGCGGCAAAGATACAGCCCCAAACCCAAACCCATCGAGTGTCGGGACTGATAGCCCCTCACATAAAGGTCAAACAAATGCTCGCATTGTTCCGGCGATATTCCCACTCCGTCATCTTCAACCGTACAGCGGATTGCACTCATTTTACTAATTTCGGAATTGGGAACTGGCGATCCGCCATTTTTTCCGACATCGCCGATCGCACTTAATTCTCCACCCTCTATTACTTTAGCTGAAACAGTCAAATTCAGTCCCGGCCCATTGTGTTTCAAAGCATTAGCAATTAAATTAGACCACACGCGCCACAACTGAGTAGCATCCGCTTTAACTGCTGGCAAATCCTCAGAAATCAAAAGTTTTAAAGTCGCTTCATTATCATTAATTAAAGGTTCCAAATCCGAGACAGCCGCTGCAACAACTGCCCTCAAATCTACGACATCGCAGTATAAAACCAAGCCGCGCAATTCCCCAGCGTGAACTTCCAGCAGCGAATTAATCAACCGCAACTGCTGCTCGCTACCCTGAATCATCCGCTCCAAAACAGAACGGGGAATCTCGATGGATTCCCCGTTTTTTTTCTGCCAATTTTTCAGCACCATTAACATTCCCGAAACCGGATTTCTCAAATCGTGAGAAAGAGCGTGAATAAACAATCGGAGCGATTCCTGCGCCTGTTTCCGCTGCGTAATATCCTCAACTAAACCTTCATAATAAAGTACCTTGCCGTCAGTATCGCGCACCGCCCTCGCTTTCTCAGAAATCCAGACAATCGTGCCGTCAGAACGGTAAATTTGAAACTCAAAATCCGACACTTTGTCGCTTTGTTCGAGGGACTTGACAAACTCTATCCTGCGAATGGAATCGACATACAATTGGCGATCTATATCGGTAAATTTTGCCGTTACTTCCTCAGGGTAATCGAAACCGTAAATCCGCGCTAAAGCAGGATTTGCCGTAATGTAGCGCCCGTCGGGGGTGCTTTGAAAAATCCCCTCTCCGGCATTTTCAAAAATGCTGCGATATTTCGCCTCTGCTACCTCCAATTTTTGATAAGCAGATTCCAACTCGCGGCGGGTATTAAACTCAGCTTTTTGCAGTCGATCGTACCAACAAACTGACAAATCGCAAATCAAACAAAACCAAAATAAATATAAGTAAAAACCGCTGAGTCTAAAAGCACTATATTTTGCAAAACTCAGGTTCAAAACTAAATTTATACCGACATGACACAACAAAACCCCGAGTTGAGAAATTAAGTGCAGGGGCCAGCGGACGGGCATCAGCGTCGCTTGAGTGAGAAACGTTAAACTCCAAGTTAAAACAGGCACTTCTCCCATCTTGGCTAAAGCTAACCCGATTTGTACGACTACAGTCAGCGACCACGAAAATCCTAAAAATAACAAACCCGGATAGCGTTGCCCGATCGAACTTTTTTGCAATATCAAACAAGTCAGCAATCCTAATTCTACAGCAGCGCTAGTATACAAATAAACAATTTTAAATTCGCGGGGAGCGAAGATAGCTTCACCTAAAAGATAAATAATAATTGTCAATGCAAAAAACATCGCAATCCGCACGGCAGGGCGCAACCGATCTCGGAGGAAACGATTGCGCCACATTTCATAAGCTGCTAACGCTGGAACATCAGACATAACGATTTTGGATTTTAGATTTTTTGAGTGGTAATTGATAATTGGTAATTGATAATTGGTAACTGGTAATTGATGATTTTAATTGATGATTTGTGAGTGAAATTTGTGAGTGGAATTTGTGATTGATGGCTATCTGTGAGGGAATTTTTAAACTGAGGGAGGCGGATCGGTGCGATCGATCGCGGGTAGAGAAAACCAGAAAGTCGAGCCACCTCCAGGAGTGCTTTCAACGCCAATTTCGCCACCGTGAGCCTTAACTATTTGTTTGCAGAGGTACAGCCCCAAACTCAGCCCTGTTAATTGTCTGCTTTCTGGGTCTTGAACGTAAAACTCAAACAAAGATTCCCGCTGTTTTTCACTGATTCCCACTCCATCATCTATTATGCTACAGCGAACGGCTGGCACGGTCTGTCTGGCAGGTATTTCGCCTCCAGAATGCCCGATTTGACTCCGGTAGCGGGGCAATCCACAAGTACCGTCAATCTGAAAATTTGCGGCAATTTCTCGGCTTTTCGCGCTAATTTCGATCGCGCTTGTGGGTAATTCCCAATTAGCATCGATCGTCTGAGCATTGATGCCAGAGGGCAAGCGGAGGTTAGATATACAGCTAGAAACTGGATGATTTGTCGATGCTAAGAATCTTGCTGCCCCTACAATATTGTGTTTGATTTCTATCGTACTTCTCTCAGCTTTCAAAGTTATATTTACTCCCGGTGGATTGTGCTTAATAGCATTATTTAGCAAATTTTTTAACACCCGATACAAATGTTTGCAGTCGGCATTAACCAGCGGTAAATCGTCAGGTATTTCCTGGCTCAAAGTCGCTTGATTTTTATCCACAAGCGGTGCTAAATGAGCAATAACGTCTGAAGTTATAGAACGCAACTGGAGCGCTAGAGGATCGATGGCAATACCTTTAACCTCACTAGAATGAGCGTCGAGTAGGGCATTAACCATATCCAGTTGGTGTTCGCTACCCTCAACGATTCGCTGCAAAATCGATCGCGCCACGGGAATTGCTTCGGGAGATTCAGCAGGTGACTTGTTGAGCAAGTTTTTTAGCAAGATTAACATTCCCATCACCGGCGTGCGGAGATTGTGAGAAACTGCGTGCAAAAATAAATCTTTGAGTCGGTTGCTTTCTTGCAGTTCGTACATTTTTTGCTGCAATTGACCGGTGCGTTCTGCAACTTGAGATTCTAAGTTAGCATTGAGCTCTTTGACCTGCTGCAAAAGTTGGGCTTGCTGGAGGGCGATCGCGACTTGGGTAGCGAGTTTTTCTAACAAATCGATTTCAAATTCTTGCCACTGGCGGGGCCCGGAACACTGGTTGACAGCCAAGAGTCCGAACAATTCATCCCCCAGGACGATCGGCACATTTAAAGTAGCGCTAATTTGATAATAGCTGTAGAAGTTTGCCAGAGCGACGCAGGATTCTGTATTAGCAGTGTCGGACACGCATCGGATGCGGTTGTTGGCATAAAACGTTCTCAAATTGTTGAGGAAATTTTCGTCAGCAATTTCCCATCCCAAAATCGATCGATACCCTGGATTTACAGATTCCGCCACAATTTTACCGCTAGCCGGTCGGGCGAGCGCCGTACCTTCAGCCTGCATCATGCCGATGAAAGTACGATCGGCCTTAAAAAATTGGCGGACTTCAGCAGCAGTAGTATTGAGAATTTCCTGTAAGTCGAGGGATTGGCGGATGCGCAGCGCCATTTCCGAAAGCAAGCGATCGCGCTCGGCCGAGGCTCGCAATGCAGCAGCCGCGCGCGATCGCTCGGTAATATCCTGTACCGTAGCAGCGATCGCATCGGAGTTAATTGCCGACTGTTCGCAAACAGTGCGCTCCGAGCCGTCGGGAAGCACGATCCGGTAATCTATGCAATAGGGTTTGCTCTCAAACATAGCTTGACACTGCGATCGAGCCACCAAAGCTCGATCGTCTGGATGTACCGACTGCAAGAATACTTCAGGGCTGGGCTTAACAGTTCCCGGATTCAGGCCCAAAAGTCGGTAAAGTTCGTCGGACCAATGTAATTCAATATCTGATTTGGGCTTACCTTCAGACATCTCAAAACGCTCGGGGAATTCGAGATCGTGGCATGGCAAGTCCCAATTGCCCAATTGGGCGATCCGCTGGGCATTCGCTAAACTAGCCTCGCGCGCGCGCAACAGGGCCGCCGTGCGGCGCACCTCTATTAGGGCTTGCTGTCTTTCCGCCACAGCCGCCGCCAACATCAAAGCCACGATCGCGATCGTACCGGTAAAAGCCTGTAAAAACAGCACCGCCTGTTTGAGATTATCGCTTTTAGCCAAAAACGGACCGCCTCCTTGCACGGCTCCCAAAATCGCGATACAAGAGACGATCGAATAAGCCAAAATCGCTCCTTGCGGGCCAAATCGCAAAGCCGCCCAAACTACCAAAGGAAAAGGCAAATATTCCAGGGGGTACAGAGAGCTTACCATCTCTGTTTTCGAGCCAAATACCAGCCAGCTAACAGTTAGTAACAAAGCCAGCCAGATGGCCACTTCGGAAGAATTAACAATTAAATATGGGAAATTAGTTGAAATATAGCGGCGGGAAATATAGTTGCGTTTGAGTTGAAATTTGCAATTTTTCAGGGCATGGCTCAAACTCAGCAGCACCGGAGTTACGATTAAAACTCCCATCCCATCTCCCAGCCAAGTAGTCCACCAACTGCGAGAAAAATTGCTCCACTGAGCCCAACCAAAAACGCACGCGCCCAAATTACCGATGCTAGAGCCGAGAAAAGTAGAGCCGATTGCAGCCCCCGCCACCAATCCCAGAACATCTTCCAAGCGTTCCAGCTTCGTAGAAAAACCGATCCGCTTCAGGACAGATTCACCCACCAAAGCTTGCAGCGTGACGCTCAAGGCTGCTGTGGCGATGACGGGCGACGGTATCCCGACTCCGGCGGTAGAGTTTAACAGCACCGAACCGACGGCAATTCCCGGCCACATTTGCCGCCCTTGCAGCAGCAGTGCCGCCAGGGCAATACCGGCGGGCGGCCACACCGGAGACGCTTCGGCTTTCACCAGTCCCAGGAGTGACGATGCGAGTTTGCCAGTCACGCAGTAAGCGAGAGCTAAGATAATTACCTGCAAGAGCGGTCGAGTGCTGCGGTTGAGCTGTATCATTTTTGGCGGTCGAATCTCCGGTGCTATAGCCGAAGACAGAAGGAAGAGGGCAGAAGGCAGAAGTCCGAGGGACTCATAGTAACGCTTTGGGCGATCTAAAATGTCCTAACCGTTTTGGCGGTTGCTATAACTATTAATGTAGGCAATCAGCGGGCGATCGAACTTCCTCCTGATGAATCACCTGACAGGGGGAAGGTTCAGGCGTGTTTCATTCTCAAATTTCAGTTAAGGCCGACTTAAGCTGTTTCTGCACACCAAGTCTGGCGCTTTGAGTGCGGGATGAATTTCGGGCGGACGATCGCAGTCTTCCGAGCAATGAGAGCTAAATATCTTTCAGTATTAAGATAAAATGGCATTTTTGAGAGCTTGTTTGTTAAGCCGATCGCCCCTTTGAGATGCGCTACTTTCTGGACTTGCTGCTGTTATTTCTGATGCCTTAGCATTCGGTTGTAAAGGTTCGAGAAATTTCGATCGAGCTTCTTCAATTGCAGGGTTATTTTAGCACCAGGTTAAATTAGAGATAACAGCATGAGCTATGTATCACCCAATCTCCGCTTAGATCGTTGCAAAATCAGCAAGATTAATCGCTCCCGCCGACACATTGCTGAGAGTTGCTAACAGTTGACCGGAACAGCTAACACAGACGGCAAAAAATAGAGGGCAAAAAGCAGACAGTTATCAATTAAATAAAGATCGAACTGTCAACTATCAACTATCAACTCACCGAAAGCGAGCGGGGACGCTCGCACTATCGACGATCGACTTTATTTGGACACACTAGCGAGAATTTTTTCCATTTCCGCAAGTTCTACTGCCCCGGAGAAAGTTTTGCCATTCATGATAAAAAATGGAGTACCTTCTATACCCAAAGATTGAGCTAACTGCACGTCTTTTTGAATTGCTGCTTCGGCGGCCGGGCTGTTGCGATCGGTGTTGAATTTATCTAATTTTAGACTCAGTTTTTGGGCTGTGGCGACATAAAATTCCTCGCCTAACTGTTTTTGCCCTTCAAACAAAGCACCGTAATATTCCCAGAATTTCCCCTGTTGTTGGGCCGCCCAGGCTGCTTTAGCTGCTGGCATTGCTTGGGGGTGAATTGAAGTTAAGGGCAAATGTTTGTAAGCTAAAGTAACTTTGTCTTGGTTTTTTGCCATAAACTGCTTGACATTTTCGTGAGCTTTAGCGCAAAACGGACATTGAAAGTCGGAGAATTCTAAAAGTACAACTTTTCCATCCTTCGCACCGGTACTGGGAGAATCGCCGATGACAGATTTGGGATTAGTTGTCATCTGCTGCAAAAATGACTGTTGTGCGGCTTTAAGACTGTCTTGTTGTTGCTGTTGGTAAGCTTGTACCGACTCCAAAATTACCTGCGGGTTTTCGCGAATTACCTGCAAAACTTGCTCCTTTAATTTGGGATCTACTTGAGATTGATTTCCTGCTACTGACTGGGAAGGCGAACAACCGCTGAATGCAATGCAAACTGTCAGCAGTGTCGCCAAGCAGAAGGCTTGCTGGCTGCGGAGTTTTCGCCAAATGGAGGATATGTTCATAAAATTTTAACGCTCTAGTCTGTGTTCAGATTAACATTATTCCTCTTGCTGTCTCGCGATCGGGCAGTCGGGAGCAACGATCGGAACGTTAAAATCTAACACACACAAGATATCTTTTGTGAAATTTTAAAGATTAATAAAATCTAAAAGAACGATCGCGCGCGATCGTCCTTTTACTGCTGCTGGGGAAACTATAGCATTTGTATCGTTGAGAAATCCCTGAGAATGTCGCAATCTTCGTTGGTGTCTTCTGAGTTTCTCATGCAGTCAGAGGCTGGTGTTTATCAACTAGATTTAGATCCCCCCTCGCCCCCCTTAAAAAGAGGGGGGACCGAAAGTGTTCTAAGTCCTCCTCAAGTAGAAAAGAATCCAAACACTCAAATTCCCCCTTAAAAAGGGGGATTTAGGGGGATTTCAACTCAAGTAACAACGAGATTATTTGCGATTGCTCAGCCATTTAGCCGCCACAATTCCCAAGATACCAGCAACTACTGGATTGCCCAAAAACTTCATCAAACTCGGCTGTTCTGCCAGCACTTCTCGGAAAATATCCGGGTGATTGTGATAGGTAAACGATGCCAATCTGCTAACATCATCTGCCGTCATGCGGCTGGCGTGGTGAGTGGAAAGTCCTAGCTGCTTTTCCAAATCCCGATCGCTCAATCCTCTCTTGCCCAAATGCTTGAAGAATTCCCGCGCTACATCGTCGCGTTCGTTGGGTTTAATTTGGGCGATCGCTTTTTGCAATTCCGGTTCCAATTGAGCCGGTGGCAAGCTATCGTGGTTCAAAGAACGACCGAATAACTGTCTCCGCTGGTCAGGAGAAGTGCGCTGGGCAAAATCATCAAAATTTTCGTATTCTTCTGCTGAATTTTCCGGCATCATTTCTCGATCGCCCTGTGCCAAATCGCTCATGATTTGACGTTTATAGTTATCACTAACACTCATCGCCTTTTTTCCCAATTTCAAAAAGATTTGCATTTCAATTTGAGAATTCTCTGCTCTCAAATCATACTTTTCCCCATCCGATCTCAACTGTCAACTTAAACGAGTTTTGAGTTAAAGACTCTTCTTAATTCAAAACTCAAAACTCAAAACTGAGAACTCCCAAACAACTGTCAACTTTTAAGACTTGTATTCAATCTGATTTGATTGCTGGTCGTATTTAGCAGTCAAAATCAGTTTTTTGTCGGGCGCGTAAACCAAAACGCTGACATCTTGGTTAGGGAAATTGCGGTGAAAACCTTGAGCTAAAGATTTTGCCAAATCTTTCACTTCATTGGGGCGGACTTGCTGTGTAATTACCACTCCCAATTTGTTGTTATCGCGCACGTAAGCATCCTGAACTAGCCCCTTCGCCGTCTGCGTTACCCACTGACCGAAATCTTGTCCGGCTTGGGTATTGCCGCGCTGCAACTGCGCGTAATAACTCGGACTACCGCCAATTGCTACGGGTAAATTTGTGGGTTTTTGGGCTGATGGACCTCCCGAGCAAGCTGTGGTAAAACTCACTATTAAAACTAAGAGGAACCCGGCAATTATTTTGCGACTTTGCTGAAATAAGCTCACTTGTTTTTCCTCCCCTCCGAAAACTTTTGGAAGATTTTTATTTGTTTGCCGATTTTTTCGATCGAGCGAGAAGATCAATATTTTCGACCTTCTCGCCGAGGATTAAACTTTATCTACGGCATCTTTAACCGCATCTTTTGCATCTTCGATCGTATGGCTGGCTTCAGCTTGTTTTTGCTTGGCTTTTCCCTGAGCTTTATCCTTGGGATCTCCAGTAATGTTTCCTAGGGCTTCTTGAGCTGCACCTTCGATATTTTTGCCGGTTGCTTTGGCTCTATCTTCAACGCTCATGATTTCTTCCTTGTTTGTGTCTGTTTTTACAGTTTCTACTTACCCATAATCTTAGATACAATGATATTTAACTGCACTCTGCCTGTAGGGATAAATCACAATTCATTCATCTCAGTCATTGGGAGTATAAAACAGTTGAGAGTTGATATTTGATATTTGATATTTGATATTTGATATTTGATAGTGCGATCGTCCCCACTCGATTTCAGCAGCGCGCGGGTAATATTAATTCCAATGCTACTGGATTCGATCGAACTCAAAAATATCACTAAAAAAAGAGGTGCCAGCAATACTTTAAGTTGCCTGCACCTCTGCCATAATCTCTAGGATTTTTACTCTACTTTGTGATGGCATTCTTCTTCTATTTTATGCTGGAGTTCTCCTCTCAACTGCGCGACGGCGCGCTGAGTGTCTTCGGCAGTTTTTTTGCGATCGCCGAGCGCTTTTTCTGTTTCCTCACCCAGCAATTCCTCTCGGGATTTTGGGAGAGTTACTTTACGACCCTTGACAGTGATGGGAGGGCTTTCTTGTTCTTCAATATCTGGTTCTTCAATGTTCATTATTTATTCACCTTGTTGCGTGCCCAGTTTGTTTCAAAGATGTAAACTAAAAAGTTGACCTTATATCAATAATAAAAAAAATTGTTGGGCAGCCCATCTGCCTCAAGGGAGATTGGGAACAGGTCTCGTGCTTCATAAAACTCAATACACAAACACAAAAAATTCCGGTTGGAGTGCTCCGGCTACTGTAAAAGCTTTGAAGTAGGGCGATCGAAGCTCCACAATTGTTGTACCGCAGTTAAAGGCAACAGAGCTCATTAATTGCAAAGTTTTGTTGCAGTCGGGTGCAATAATCGGTTAAACAAGAGTTAGCATCAAAGCCAACTCGGCTCCGAACAACTCATACAGTTTCTATCCCCGCAAAATCGATCGAAAGTTTATATACTCAGTAAAAATAATTTAAAAAGTTATGGGAGCAAGGAACACAAATCAGCTCAAAGCAGCCGCCAAAGCTAGCGAACCGATAAAAATAGGCGTATTGCATTCGCTGACGGGTACGATGTCCATCAGCGAAATTTGTGTTAAAGATGCAACCCTGCTGGCTGTTGAGGAAATTAACGCGGCTGGTGGTGTTCTGGGGCGTCCTGTGGTAGCAGTTGTCGCAGACGGGGCGAGCGATTTGCAGGCTTTTGCGAAGGAAGCCAAGCGTTTGCTGCAGGAAGAAGGGGTAGCGGCAGTGTTTGGCTGCTGGACTTCAGCCAGTCGCAAAGCGGTGTTACCTGTATTGGAAAATTGCAACGGTTTGCTGTTTTATCCGGTGCAGTACGAAGGAATCGAACAGTCTTCCAATATTTTTTACACCGGTGCGGCTCCCAACCAACAGATTGTCCCCGGTGTGGATTACTTGCTGTCCCAGGGGAAGCGGAAAATTTTCCTGCTGGGTTCAGATTATATTTTTCCCCGGACGGCAAATCAGATCGTGAAAGCTCAACTGGCGGCATCCGGGGGAGAATTGGCGGGGGAAATTTACCTGCCGCTGGGTTCGATGGAAGTCGAGGAGGCGATCGAGCATATCTTAGCAGTCAAACCGGATGCGGTTCTCAACACGCTCAACGGCGACACCAATGTGGCTTTTTTCCAAAAGCTGCAAGAATCCGGTTTGACTGCTGACAAGTTACCCATAATGTCGGTCAGCGTAGCAGAAGAAGAGATTCGGGCGATCGGGCCTGCAAATATTGCCGGACACTTGATTGTTTGGAACTATTTTCAAACAGTAAATACACCAGAAAATCACAAATTTGTCAAAGCTTACAAGCAAAAATACGGTGAAAATCGAGTTACTGACGATCCGATCGAAGCTGCTTATTTTGGTGTTTACCTGTGGAAAGAAGCAGTAGAAAAAGCAGGTTCAACAGAAGTGACAAAAGTCAGGGCTGCTGCTAAAAATATCGAGTTTGCCGCCCCTGGGGGAAGAGTTAAAATAGACGCTAAAACGCAGCATACCTGGAAAACAGTGCGCATTGGTAAAGTTAAGTCAGACGGTCAAGTTGACGAAATTTGGAATTCTGGCGTACCGGTAGAGCCAGATCCTTTCCTCAAAAACTATGCTTGGGCGGCGGCGCTGGCTCCGAGGCGCATATCGGTAGGAACTCGGGCTTCTTTAATCGGGCTGTTTGGGATTTTGGTACTGATAACTTGGATGGCTGTGGGGGCTGGGTGGATTGGTGCTGCCGAGATGAAAAACTATTTGATGGCAATCGAATCAGCCTCGGCTCCGGCGGCGGGGGTTTCAGAGGAAGCAATGGCGGTACTGGTGGAGGAAACTCTGGGGGCGGCGAGTCGCACTCAGCAATGGCTGATGGCTGCTTTGGTTTTAAGTTCGATTGCTGGAATTGTGGCTTTTGTGTCGGTGTCGGCAATTATTCGGAATCTCGGTTTGTTGCGGGAAGCCGCGCAGCAGATGGCGAGCGGGGATTTTGCGGTACGATCGCCCGTAGTTTCTAACGACGCGATCGGCGTGCTTTCATCTACTCTCAATACAATGGCACAACAGATTGGTAGTTTGCTCAAGGGCTTGGAAGTGCGCAGCCAGCAGTTAGAGGAGCGCACCCGAGAATTGGAAGTCGCGAAGGAGGCTGCTGAAGCCGCCAACCGGGCGAAAAGTACATTTTTGGCAAATATGACCCACGAGCTGCGGACGCCCTTAAATGCGATTATCGGCTACAGCGAGCTGCTGCAAGAAGAAGCCGAGGAACTTGGCGAACAGGAATTTGTTTCAGATTTGGAGAGCATCAATCTCGCAGGCAAACAATTGCTAAATATTATTAGCGACATTCTGGATATTTCTAAAATTGAAGCCGGCAAGATGACTCTTTCTTTGGAGACTTTCGAGATATCAGATTTAATAGAGGAAGTCGTAACGACTGTTCAACCGCTGGTAGCAAAAAATAGCAACACCTTTACCGTCAACTGCGACAGCAATCTCGGTACGATGTATGCCGATTCCTCAAAGGTACGGCAAGCGCTGCTGAATTTAACAAGCAATGCCGCTAAGTTTACCGAAGGAGGCAAAATTGCGCTGAACGTGTGGCAGGAAGATCCGGAGGAATGGGTAATTGCAAACAAAACTAACCGGCAGCAAAGCCATGACTCAGAGATTCAAAAGGGCTATATAGTCTTTCAAGTCACCGATACGGGCATCGGCATGACGGAGGATCAGTTATTGAGGCTGTTTGGGGCTTTCACGCAAGCTGACGCTTCGACAACCCGCAAGTACGGCGGCACCGGTTTGGGGCTGACAATCAGCCGGAAGTTTTGCCAGATGATGGGCGGGGACATTAGCGTTGACAGCGAGTTTAGCGTCGGTTCTACTTTTACAATCCGCTTGCCGCTGGTGGTGAAAAGCGATAAAGAAGAGGAAACTGAAGAAACGGAGGATGAGTCAACTCTGGATGCCGAGCAGGGTAGCACCGCCAAGCCCAAGCCGGAAGAAGTGCGCTCGGCTCCCTTATCTATTCCCGATGCTTCTTGTGTACTGGTAATTGACGACGACCCGGACGCGCGGGATCTGGTGGTGCGCTGCTTGTCGAAACAGGGGTTTCGGGTAGAATCTTCAGCTAGCGGGGAAGCTGGACTTCAGTTGGCTAAGGAGTTGCGGCCGGATGCAATTACTCTGGATGTGATGATGCCCAGTATGGATGGGTGGGCGGTGCTTTCTGCTTTGAAAGCCGATCCGGATTTGGTTGATATTCCGGTGATCATGATGACTTTTTTGGATGACAAAGAGCGTGGTTTGGAATTGGGGGCGGCGGAGTATGTGAGGAAGCCTCTGGATTACAAGCGATTTGCGGCTATGTTGAGCAAATACCAGCGCCCGCAAAATTAGTTATTAGTTGTGAGTCATTAGTGATTAGTCATTAGTCGTCAGTTATTAGTCATCAGTCATTAGTCATTAGTCATTAGTCGTCAGTTATTAGTCATCAGTTATTAGTCATCAGTCATTATTAGTCATTATTAGTCATTAAAATTTCACTTTTAGCAGGTTATTTTAACCGTTAATTAGGAAGTAAGATCGCCAATCTAACTATCTAATCTTTTTCGCATTCCTGCAGCCAAAACGCTCAAAAACAGCAGCCCGATCGCCCCTGCTAAGGGATTGCCGTTAACTCCTGTCACCCAGTCGGGAACCGAGCCGGAATATCGGACTAATTGTCCTATGTTAATAATATAATATCCCCAGACTAAACCTGCATGAAGTCCGACCGACAAACCCAATCGATTTTGACAGATTCGCTTGCCCCAAATCAAAATAGAACCCAGCAGCAACAACCCCGGAAATTGAGGCCAAGTTAGCAGCATTACCTCCACGGGTTTGATAAAATGAGATAGAGCAAATATCAAAACGTTCGATCGCGCGGATATTCGATCGTTGTAATCTCGCCGCAACTCATCCAGCAACCAACCGCGAAATACCAACTCCTCTGCAAAACCCACTCCCAAGGCGCTTAATAGCCCTTCTGCAATAATTTTTGGCAAATTATCGGAATTTTGCCACGAGACAAAGCCGAACAGTCCTTGCACCGCAAATAAGCTGAAAACGAGCAAAGTGCCGATCGCCAGTCCGATCGACAATTCAAAACCGTTTTGTTTGGTATTGAATAAACCGTAACTTGCGAACAAATTAGTTTGTCGGTAAACCCGTTTTCCCCACTGCAAAACCAAAATCACAAACTCGACAAACAGCAATCCCATTGTCAGAATGGTGGCGAGATTGCTATCTTTAACTAAGAGATAAATGGGTACGACAAAGGGCAGCCAGACTGCCAGCAAGATTAACAGAAAAATTGCCACGCGCAAAGGAAAGGGATAACTGGCTATTTTGTGGATGCGATCGGTCATTGTTTATAAATTACTTGAAATTGAGTAAATCGGTAAGTAAGACAGTCCGACATTCCGACAGTTTGACATTCCGACGGTCCGACAGGGATTGAAAATCCCTTCTTAATAGGCTGTAGGGGCGGGTTCACAACAGCCTAAAAGGTAGTAAACAGGTTAATAAACCCGCCCCCACCCACCAGAAAACCTCTGATTGACATTGCTGCAAGATGTCAATTTTTAACCGACTTTCGCTATGAGGCAGGGGTTTAAACCCCTGCCGGACTGATGTTATTGCCCGATTGTTAAATGCGGGTGGTATCAACTGATTTAATCCCAGGCGCGCGGGCAGTCAGAAACCGAATTGTTGTGTGAAAATTCTTAGCTGCAGCCAACAGTTAAAGTAAAAAAAACAGTTTCTTTGGGCTGATGCCTCCAACAGTACGATCGCTAAGTACAGACATCACCTGAATGTATAGCAACCGCCACATCGGTTAGGACATTCAATCATTCATCAATAGGGTCTAAAATCCATGCTTCATAAACGGTTAGATTCGGATACCATAACAGTCAACTGTCAACCGTCAACTGTCAACTGCTATACAAAGCCAAAAGAAAAAGCTAAAATAAGATCGTATCGGTTGAAATTGTAAATTTAGCAAAGCTAGAACATCAGGTGACAATGACTGAAGCCTCAGATTTTTCATCGGATTTTTCAGATGTCGATCGAGAATTAGATGACACAATTTTAAGCTTCGCAGACATTCAGGCAGAACTCAACCTGCGCCGCGCTAAAGATGCTCTGCGAGATATAGTAGAAAATTTGGACTTGACAACTCAAGAGCGAGCTGGACTGGAGCCAGAAATTGGCGGTTTGGAGAAAATGCTCGACAAACTAGAGCGCGCTTGCGTGCAAATTGCCGTGTTTGGCATGGTAGGGCGGGGAAAATCTTCAGTTTTGAATGCACTTTTGGGTCAAAATGTGTTTGAAACCGGCCCGACTCACGGCGTGACTCGCACCACAACTATCGGTAAATGGGATGTTGGAGATGGTGTTGATAGAAATTTGCCCGATCGATTTTCGCCAGTAATTTACCGTTTGTCGCAAGTTGAACTAATAGATACTCCGGGAATAGATGAAGTTGACGGCGAAACTCGCGAACTTTTAGCCCGTCGCGTCGCCCAACAAGCAGATTTAATTTTGTTTGTAGTTGCTGGCGACATTACGAAGGTGGAATACGAAGCACTTTCGCAGTTACGGGAAGCGGGAAAACCGATGTTATTAGTGTTTAATAAAATTGACCAGTATCCCGATGCAGACAGGCTGGCAATTTACCATAAAATTAGGGACGATCGCGTCAAAGAATTGCTATCTCCCGACGAAATTGTGATGGCAGCAGCTTCACCTTTGACGGCGAAGGCGGTGCGCCGCCCTGACGGCAGTATGGGCGTGCAAATGACTCGCAGTTTGCCGCAAGTCCAAGATTTGAAATTAAAGATTTTGGAGATTTTAGACAGGGAAGGTAAATCTTTGGTGGCGCTGAATACGATGCTTTGTGCTGGGGATATTAACGAACAATTGGTGCAGCGAAAAATGGAAATTAGAGACGACAGCGCCAATCGCATTATCTGGAATGGAGTAATGACAAAAACCGTCGCGATCGCCCTGAATCCTGTTACTGTAGTTGATATTCTCAGCGGTGCAGTAATTGACGTAGCAATGATTTTAACTCTGTCTAAACTTTACGGAATTGCCATGACAGAAGCGGGTGCAGTAGAATTGCTGCAAAAGATTGCTATTAGTATGGGTGGAATTACTGCAGGGGAATTGCTAGCAAATTTTGGTTTGAGTTCCTTGAAAGGATTGTTAGGTTTGGCGGCACCAGCGACGGGAGGTTTGGCATTAGGCCCTTATTTATCTGTAGCTGTAACTCAAGCTGCGATCGCGGGGGTTTCTTCCTACGGAATCGGCCAAGTTACTAAGGCTTATTTAGCCAACGGTGCCTCTTGGGGAGATGAGGGACCCAAGGCGGTTGTGAGCAAAATTTTAGCTTCTTTGGATGAGGATTCTATTTTGAATCGGATTAAGGATGAATTGCGGGCTAAATTGAATTTAGGAAGCGTCCAAAAATAGAAATTAGGGCGATATTTTTACGTAATTTCTACCGAAAACTCGCGGCGATCGATCGAGGGGGAATCTGCGGTAAATTTATCAAATTATTAGCTGGTGTTAGGGTCGATCGAATGTAGTGCTAGATTGCTGGTAAAACCGTTAGATTTCGATCCCCCCTAGCCCCCCTTAAGAAGGGGGGGACCGGAAGCGTTCAAAGTCCCCCTTCTTATTCAAAGTCCC
>JAAUPF010000105.1 GCA_012034575.1 Richelia sp. CSU_2_1
TCCTCCTCTCCCTCTCCCCTCCTCTCCCTCTCCCCACTCTCCCTTCTCCCCCTCTCCCCATCCCTTACTAAATATTGCAAGTTGTTACAAAATGTTCCCAAAAGTGCCAATTTACCTGAAATTAGTGAAAGCTCGTGCCTGTGAAAAGGAGTTTTCTCAATATGGCTTTAACAGATACTCAAGTCTTTGTAGCGCTGGTAATTGCTTTGATTCCCGGAATCATGGCTTTCCGGCTGGCAACTGAACTGTACAAGTAGTTTCAAGATACCAGCTTGCAACTACTAGGTGCTTGCCCGATCGCACAAATCTAGATCGCAGACAATTACTACTTCAGTAGGGTAGATTGTTTGTGGTCAACGAGATGAGAATGCAAGGGCAGGCATTTTTTATTGATTAAATTTTGTCCTCAGGCGTAACGCAGTCCCTAAAATTTTCCCTGAATGCACCCTGACGAACAGGTGCGTGCGTTCGGCCAAGAAGTTTCTGTTTAGAACTCTCAAACCTCAGTTTCAGGTATTTGAAAAAAATTATGCAAGCAATTCAACCCACCGTTACCCCACTACAACCTGTAAAAAACTCGCCTCGCGTTGTTCGTCGCACTAGCCGCCGCCCGCGTTCCCACCCCCACCAAACGCTAGCAGCAGAAACAGGAGTGAAGTTGACAGTTAACATCGTGATTTCTGTTTGCGCGGCTTCTGCTTTGATTCAGCTTTTGCCTCACTACCGGGCCGTGCAAGAAAAGTTGCAGGAAATTCAAGCTGAAGTCAATCTTACTCAAGGGCGAGTGGATAAGTCGCGATCGGACTTTAACCGCTATTTTGACCCGAGTCTGGCTAAAAGCGCGATGCAAGAACAAAGCAATCGGGTCGATCCGCAGCAACGCCCGGTGATTTTGCAGGAGTCCCAGACGCTGGAGGCTGAAGTCGATCCCTAATGGGGAGCCTTTCGAGCAAGGCACTCGGCAAACACTGCAGGAGGTCAAATCAGTAAGGGCGATCCGCAAGCGAATCGCCCTTATGCGAGCCATGATTCAATTTAGATATTGGTACAAGTCCCGATCGCCCTCACTGCAAAGCGACTCCGATCGAAGTCCCGATCGGCCTGTTAGCAACTACTAGAACTCGGTAGACTCCAGACTCCGGAAGTTGAGCGAAAGTTTGACCCTCGCCTTGATCGAGGAGTTGTCCCGAGGGAGATTCGATCGCCACATCTGCATTTTTATTGCTGGCCGTAACTCTCATCGTCTGTCCCCGCCTGGCCTGAACTGTCAGTGGCTGGACTTGGTAGCCGGACATTTTCAGTCTGACGCTGCCCTTACTTTGCCTAAATGCTATGGGCATGGGACGATCGGGCCTGTAAACCCACTTGGCGTTAAAGTCGCGTTCGAGTACAAAACTGCTGGTTTCGCCTTTGGGCGTGACTCGCACTCGGTAGATTCCGGATTCCGGCAGCCTGCCTACCCATTGATTGTCTCTTTTTTCGATCGACCCCAAATTCTCACCGCTGGGACTGTAGAGTTCTGCTGTCAGTTGTCCCGCCCACAGGGATAGCGTGAGTTCTCGCCCTTTGATGCCATCAAAAATATAAACGGTGGGCTGGTCGATTGTTTCTCGTAATTCCTGGGCGGACATCCGTTCGATCGGTTCCACTTTTGGGCTTGTTGCGGTGCGATCGATCTGTTCATCTTTTGGTTCTTCTTTTGGATCTGCTGCTATCCGATCGATCTGTTCATCTTTTGGTTCTGCTGTTGGATCTGGTGCTATCCGAGCGATCTGTTCCACTTTTGGTTCTGCGGGTATCCCAGCTATTTCTTCTGTTTGTGGGATTGCAGGGCTGGCAAAAGCTGTTTTTGCCGCCACCATCAGTAGCATCCCGGTAAGTAAAATTAGTTTTTTCATGTCACGATTTGGAGGGTAGTGAGTTGTATATCGTTACTTGTGCTGGTTGGAGCGGATCGGAATCAGTGTTTGGCTAATTTCAAAGCTGCAGAACTCTTTCGGGTACGCCCAGGCGTTCTGTACGGGTCCAAAATCTGCCGGCAATCTATTTCCGATCGGGCAACGAAGAAGCTGCCTCAGCTTGTAGAAACAATTCAATGTTCCCACAGATATATATTTACAATACTATCAAGCTGGTCGAGCAAAAGCGCAGCTCTCGGACAGGATATTTTAGAAAAAATGCCGCCAGCCAACAAGCCTGGTTGCTGGGTTCGGGACTGAGCCCGATCGTCCGAAACCAGGCTGGGGGACAGCCTACCTGAGGGATTATTTTTTGACATCTTGGTAGCAGCAACTACCTGTTTCCAAACCCCTCTGCTACGCTAGACCCAATTTTTTGGTAAGTGCTTATTTTGGGCGGCAAATTGGGCTGTTGACAAGCAGGCGAGGGTTTTTGATGTTGATACGGCTGCGGGGACCGCAGGTCGGACTGAATTTGGCGATCGATCGCACCTAACAATTGGAGAGAATTTTGAGGTACGATCGCACTGTCTCTGACAAGCCCATTTCTAAAGCTTCGGCAATTAAAGCATGGCCGATCGATACTTCCAAAATATCGGGAATCGAACAAAATTTAGCTAAGTTTTGCAAGTTTAAATCGTGTCCGGCATTCACTCCCAAACCAGCATCTTGCGCGGCTTTAGCTGAGAGAACGTATTGCGAAAAAACTGATTCCACTCGCCCCTCGCGAAAAGCAGTTGCATAGGGTTCTGTATACAGTTCTACCCGATCGGCACCCACTGCTTTTGCTAGTGCCATTTGGCTCGGTTCTGCATCCATAAACAAGCTAACTCTGATGCCGTTATCTTTGAGTTTTTGAATCACTGGAATCAGTCGATCGCGATTTTCGGGAATGTTCCAACCGCTATCGGATGTTAGCACGTCGGGAGCATCCGGTACTAAAGTGCATTGGGCGGGTTTTACATCGCAAACTATATCCATAAATGGAGGTTGAAACGGATTTCCCTCGATGTTGAATTCGACGGTTAGCATTTCGGCTAGTTCGTAAACATCGGAGGCTTTGATGTGTCTTTCGTCGGGGCGGGGATGGACTGTAACGCCGTCGGCTCCGGCAGCAATTACTGTTTTTGCGGCTTCGATAACGCTGGGGATGCCGATGTTTCTGGAGTTTCTGAGGAGGGCGATTCTGTTGATGTTGACGCTGAGTTTGGTCATGATAGTTGATAGTTGACAGTTGACAGTTGATAGTTGACCTGGGACAGTTCATCTGGGACAGTTGACAGTGCGAGATTAAGAGTTCGCGAACTTCGATAACTGAATCTTAATTATTTTAACCGCTGATGAGTGCCGATTAACGCTGATTAACGCTGATACGAGGAATTTATTTTGTTTCGGTCGTTAATTTAGTTGATTTTGATAGTTTTGAAGGCGATGTTCTGCAATAGGCAAGATTTCTGCAAAATAAGATGCGGCTAGTTGCTGTTTTGCTGTTAAATCTTCGAGATTGGCAATGCAGAAAAGTGGCGTGACGCGATCGACTATTTCTGCTGGAAAGTCTCGGCTGAAATATTTGAGTTTAAAATCATATTTATAGGGACGGTGAATCATGCCTAAAACTTCCACTAGCGGCAGTAGCGTCCATGTATGATAGTTGCCGATCGCCTCTGCTAAATTACCGCGATAAATTTCTTTTTTGACCAACGGTTGCAATAGATCGAAAAGGATTTTAAGTTGTTGAAATCTAGCTTGCATTTGCGAGAAATGCTTGTTTTTATCCAAAGTTGGCGGTACAATTAAATTAGCTTTGTCAAAGGCGATCGGGACATTTCCGTGCCGTTCTATTTCGAGAAATTCGTTTTTGCTGCTGCGCCGAAAAACAGCAAAATCAATTAGCAAAAATGGCGGAGTTTCTTTGAGCCGCCAGAAGCATTGCGATTGACCGTGCCAAGCTGGTTCTGGGACTCTATATTTGAGTTCAATTTCGCCAATTTCTGAGAGGGCTTTTTCAACTCGATCGAAAGTTTCTTGCACGCAGTTATCCTCAACTACAACTGCAATATCGATGTCCGACCATTCATCAGTATATCCGCGGGCTGCTGAACCTCCTTGCCACAAAGCCAGCACAAAATCTAATGGTTGCAGGGTAGAAATAATCTTGTCGATAATGATTTGTCTCATAGAATAAATTGGGAATTGGGAATTGGGAATTGGGAATTGGGAATTGACAATCGATATTATATATTTTAATCTTCCGATTCCAAATTCGGGTAATAAAACCCCTTTATTTTTCCATTTAGTTCTGATTTAGTAAGTGAAAAAAGGAAGCACTAACACTTCCCTTTACGATGATTTCACGGGCTAGCTAATTCTGTTGAAACGCACAGAATGGCTACCAAATTCTTGACGCGATCGCAGCTACAAGCACGCAGAAGCCTAGCGTTCTCCGAAAATAATTAACGCCTTCAAATATTTCCAGCCACGCCCAAGTAAACAGCGAGCCAAAAGCTATTGCATCTAACGTTGTATTGATTTTACCTGTTGTTAAGATTAGTTGCAGCAAAGTCGCTGAAAACCAGAGAATCAAAGGTAGGTTAGGGGGCTGAGCGATAACAATTTCTCCCTCGCTGTTGCGGAAGAATTTATCGAATGTGGTTGCTGTATTTGTCATAAATTTTATAAGAACGATGATTTTTATTGTAGTTCGATCGACCCTGCGCTTTATCTATCTTTTTGCCGATCTAGTGAAACTTATACACCTGCCAAATGGCAGAATCAGGGGCGATTTAAGTCGGATTTGGTAGGGCGCGCGATCGAGGATATGTTAGATTAATTAAAGACCTCAAAAATAGTCGGAATGCAGCATCGATCGCACAGAATTTAGGACACAGCACTGCCGTGTCCCTGCGGATTTTGTATTAATTTAAACGAGTTCGATCGCATTGCTCATACAAGCACAGCTCAGCCTGCATTTAGTTTTTAATTTCCAATTTCCTATTAGTATACTGAGGTATCCAGCCTTCCGCAGTCGTGTAATACTGCACAGCTTTCAAGCACAGTGGCGGAACGAGATAAAACCAATGTTCGGTATTGGCAGGCACTTTAATGTATTCTTCAGCTTGCAGCATTAATTGGATCTGATAGCCTTTAGAATTTACGAAACCAAACACGCATTCGCCAGCTAAAATATGCAACACTTCTGCATCTTTGTGGGTGTGAGTGCGGTGGCTTTGATTTGCGATCGCGTAAACTTGAGGCGAACCGGGGTGCAGCACTTTCAAATCGTACCACTGATACCCGCTAGACTGCTTCAACATTTCAAACTCACCTTTAAGTGCTTGCAGTACCTGCTGTTTCTCCGATGGGTTTAAAATATCTTGGGCTAGCAATTTTTCAACAGCCGGATTTTTCCTAATTGGCAGGCGATCGACCGTTATATTTAAAACAGCAAGTTGTCGCGCGATCGCTCCAAGTTCGCTGTAGATTGTACCGTCTTCTAGTTGCAGAACAGACATATTACACCACCTATTGATTTGGTCTTAAGGATAATTTAGTTTTTCGCTGTTATACACTACACATCCACAGGGTTAATTCCTGCTCGTTCTCAATCATAGCCTATCTTTTAAACTATATGTTTAGCTTTAAAAGTAGCGATTTATACCATGTCTTCGATGTTAAATCTTAAACTTTAACTTTTATTTAATAACTCAGGAAGAAGGAAGAAGGAAGAAGGAAGAAGGAAGAAGGAAGAGGGAAGAAGGAAGAGGGAAGAAGGAAGAGGGAAGAAGAAAAAACTATTAACTATCAACTATCAACTGTCAACTATCAACTATCAACTATCAACTATTACAGCAACATCCCGGCAATGCAAGCAGTCATAAAACAAGCTAAAGAACCAGCAATCATCGCCCTTACCCCCAACCTCGCCAAATCGCCCTGCCGCTCCGGAGCCATCCCGCCAATTCCCCCAATTTGAATTCCGATCGAACCAATATTAGAAAACCCGCACAAAGCATAAGTTGCAATAATCTGCGATCGTTCCGAAATCGCCTGTTGTTTCACCAATTCCATCAAATCTAAATAAGCAATAAATTCATTTAAAATCGTCTTTTTCCCTAAAATTACCCCGATCTTCGAGCAATCCGCCCAAGGCACACCCATCAGCCAAGCAACAGGAGCCATTAAATAAGAAAGCATCAATTCCAATGACAAATTTGGCAAGCCAATTAGCCCGCCAAACCATCCTAAAACAACATTAGCAAAAGCCAACAAACCCAAAAAAGCAATCAGCATCGCCCCCACATTCGCTGCCAACTTCAACCCATCGCTAGCACCCGAAGCCACCGCATCTACCGCATTAGCATAAGTTTGTTCTACCTTCACTTCCACCTCACCCGCAGTCAGGGATTTTTCAGTTTCCGGGTACAGCAATTTAGAAATAGCCAAAGCCGCCGGTGCCGACATTACCGAAGCAGCAATTAAATGTTGGGCCGACACGCCAAAAGAAATATAAGCCGCCATAACTCCGCCGGCAATTGTTGCAAACCCCCCCGCCATAACAGCGTGAAGTTCCGAAAGCGTCATCGTCGAAACATAAGGCTTAATTAGCAGCGGTGCTTCCGTTTGTCCGACAAAAATATTCGCAGCACAAGACAGAGTTTCTGCGCCCGAAGTCTTCATGGTTTTAATCATGACTCGCGCCACCAATTGTACTACTCGCTGCAAAATACCGTAGTGATAAAGCAATGCCATAAATGAAGAGAAAAATATAATCGTCGGCAGCACTTTAAAAGCAACTAAATGTTCGTTAAAGTTTTCGCCAAATACAAACTTAGCTCCCGCATCTGAAAAGTTCAGAAACTGGGTAACTAAATCTCCCAAAAACTTAAATACTGCCAAACCGGGAGCAGTTTTAAGAATCAAAACAGCAAAGATCAACTGCAAAGCAATTCCCCACAATACGGGCGTCCACTTAACAGCGCGCCGATCGACAGAAAATGCGTAGGACAAACCAACAAAAACTGTCAAGCCGAATACCGAAACAAGTCGTTCCATTGCAAAAATCTCAGTTACATTTGCTGGTATAGCACGTCTCAATCATTTTTCTTCCTCCCTCCCCTTAGTAAGAGTTGGGGAGGGGGAAAAATTTACTACTCAACAAGACGCTTTTTTTATACTATTTCTCCCGATCGTGCAACACTCTTTGACCCCCCCCTAGCCAGTGGGGGGGGAACAAGAATTAAGAAATTTACGACTCAACAAGACGCTATAATTAAAGATTAAAGCTCAAATCACCCAACAGCTCAACTGCTGAAATTCTTATGGCTCTACCTATTGTTGCTATTATCGGACGCCCCAACGTCGGCAAATCGACACTCGTCAACCGCTTGGCTGACAGCCAAGACGCCATCGTCCACGACCAACCGGGAATCACGCGCGATCGTACTTACAGACCAGCATACTGGGGCGATCGCGAATATCAAGTAGTCGATACCGGCGGCTTAGTATTCGACGACGAAACCGAATTTCTACCCTTAATTCGCGAACAAGCAATGGCCGCCCTCGCCGAAGCCAGCGCAGCTATTTTCGTCGTAGACGGACAAACCGGACTCACCGGCGGTGATCAAGCTATCGCCCAGTGGTTGAGACAGCAGCCAGTCCCCGTTTTGTTGGCCGTTAACAAGTGCGAATCGGAAACAACCGGATTGGCCCAAGCTGCAGAATTTTGGGAGTTGGGATTGGGAGAACCCTACGCAATTTCCGGAATTCACGGTAACGGTACCGGCGAATTGCTGGATGAATTAATTACCCACTTACCTGTAGAAACAGAACCCGAAGTTGAGGAAATTAAAGTAGCAATTATCGGGCGTCCCAACGTCGGCAAATCGAGTTTGTTAAACGCATTTCTCGGCGAAAACCGGGCGATAGTCAGCCCGATTTCGGGAACTACCCGCGACGCGATAGATACTTTAGTAGAACGCAACGGAAAAACCTACCGCCTGATCGATACCGCCGGAATTCGCAAAAAGAAAAATGTCGAATACGGCGCTGAATTTTTCGGCATCAATCGCGCGTTTAAAGCCATCAAGCGCAGCGATGTAGTGCTGTTAGTAATTGATGCAATTGACGGCGTTACCGACCAAGATCAAAAATTGGCCGATCGCATCAGTCAAGAAGGTAGGGCCTGCGTCATCGTTGTCAACAAATGGGACGCGATCGAAAAAGACTCCGCCACCATTTACGAGTATGAAAAAGAAGTCAAAACCCGACTTTATTTCCTCGATTGGGCGGAAATGATTTTTGTCAGCGCGCTAACCGGACAGCGGGTGGAAAAAATCGTAGATTTAGTAGACAACGCCTCCAGCGAACACCAGCGCCGCGTCACTACCGCCGTCATCAACGAAGTGATAGAAGAAGCCACAAGCTGGCATTCAGCCCCCGTTACCCGTCAAGGAAAACAGGGCAAAATATATTACGGAACTCAAGTGCGATCGCAGCCGCCAACAATCGCCTTGTTTGTCAACGATCCGAATCGTTTCACTGAAAATTACCGCCGCTACATGGAAAGCCAATTTCGCAAACATTTAGGCTTTACAGGTACGCCGATGCGCCTGCTGTGGAGGGGCAAAAAAGTCCGCGCCTCGGAACAAAGCAGCACCAATAGAGCCTTAAGAGTGAAGTGATTTTAGAAGTTAAATTGCAGGGTAAATGCAATTAGGAATTGCGCGATACGATCCAAAAACCGGGTTTTTACCAAAGCTGGGCGAGAGCAAAGTATTTTCACGAATAACCCGGTTTCTGAACCTTGAATTTGTTTCGCGCGATCGAGCTTTTTGAACTGGTTCGTTGGGGGCGCGTTAATTGAGTAAGTCGGCGTAAATATTTATCGTTTGAAACCCATGACTGCTACCATACCCGTCACTATTCCCATTAAAAATATTCAGCTCGATCCAGGTAGTTTAATGACTGTCCGCGATGTAACCTGGGAGCAATTTGAAGCGATTCTCGAAGAAAGAGAAGCAGCAGGAATCAGAACAAGAGTCGCTTATTTTAAAGGAACACTAGAAATTATGTCACCCCTCTCAATCCACGAAAGGGCGCACCGAATAATCGGTCATATAGTTACCACTTTACTCGATCTCCAAGGGCGCGATTGGGAAGACTTTGGCTCGACAACCTTTAGAAAGAAAGCCAAACAAGCAGGACTCGAACCCGATACCTGTTTGTATATCAAAAATGCTGAGAAAATGCGCGATCGCAAAAGAGTAGACATGAGTGTCGATCCGCCTCCTGACTTAGCAATTGAAGCTGATGTAACCTCTCTGACTTCTCTCGATATCTATAAAGCATTAGAAGTTCCTGAAGTGTGGATCTATACTGAAGAAAAATTTACGATTAACGTTCTCACTGACGGAAAGTATGTTGAATCTTCTACCAGCCCTAATTTTCCCAACCTACCGATTTTGGAATTAATTCCTCAGTCGGTCGATCGAGCATTTACTGAGGGTAGCAGCAAAATGCTGAGAGATTTGAGAAAGCAGATGAATTAGGAGATTTTATCTCCAACCGAACAATTTCAAATTCCCAATAATACCAGATCCGGGTTTGTGGCCCCCGTTATTCTTGAATCGGCGTAGGCCGATTTTGTTCGTGTAGTAGCGATTTCAATCGCCGAATGATAAAGAGTTTACGATACCCGGATTGGGTATAATCTAAAATCTACAATCAAAAATCAATAACATGGATTTGCTTAGGTCTCTCCCGATCGGACTATACTTAGAACAACCCGTAACTTGGCTGCACCGCCTCGATTCCAGGGTAAAATTAGTTTGGTTGATGACATTTCTGATTTCCCCCATACTAGCCAATCCCGTCTGGCGGTTGCTGTTAGTAGGAATGTTAATCTTACTGACACTAACCGCGAAAATTCCCCTGCGCGTGTGGAAACAGCAAATGGGATTGCTTCTACTATTTTGCCTGTTAGTATTTTGCCTCAGCGCGATCGCCCCTGATGCACTACCTTCCGCACACCAAATGCGCCTCCCAGCAGACGAATTAGCCTTTGCCCAACAGCCCGCCACCCTCCCCAAGCCAGCCGCCCCAAAACCCTGGTATCAACGTTTTAACTTTAGCTTAAATTCCCCTACCTCAAATCCTCAATCTCCAAACAAAAATCAATTGCCGCAACCCACAAGCTACAGGTATATTCTATTTCAACAAGGACCAGTCAAAATCACCAGGCGTTCCCTAGATTTAGCTATTAACGTCAGCACTCTTTTTTTTACAGTAATTTACAGCACCAACCTTTACCTTTTAAGCACGGCTAGCGAAGAAATCACCGCCGCGATCGAAGATTTAATGCAGCCGTTGCGCCGCTTGCACTTACCCGTTACCGAAATTGCCCTGACACTAACTTTATCTTTGCGATTCATTCCCCTAGTATTAGAAGAAATTCAAAACTTAGTGCGATCGGTCAGAACTAGAGCGATAAACTGGAAAAAACTCGGACTCCGCCGCGCCGCTCAAATTTGGCTGACTATCGCAGAAAGGCTGTTAGAAAATCTGCTTTTACGAGCCGAACAAATAGCTAGCGCTATGAAAGTTCGAGGCTTCACCAGTCCCGATCTGCATCGCGTAGAATGGCATCAGTTACGCTTGAGAATTCGAGATTGGGTAGCTCTCGGTTGTGCGATAGTTCTTTGGAGTGCACGCTTAGTTTGGGGATGGGACAGTTGAGATTTTAAATTTTAGATTGAGTGATTGATGGATTGATTGATTGTTCGATCGGGAAATTGGGAGATTGGAAGATTGATTGATTGGGAGATTGTTTGATTGTGCGAGCTGGAGATTGTTCGATCGGAGAGCAAAAATCTCTTTAATCCTTCAATCTCAAATCTCAAATCTATTCAATCTAAAATCTAAAATCTAAAATCCCCCGACTCAGGTTAAAGTAATAAAGATGAAAAGTTAGAGAACTAGAAAATTGAACATTTATCTGGGGACAGATCTCGTATACGTTCCGCGCATTCAGGCTGCATTAGACCGCTTTGGCGATCGCTTCCTCCAAAAAGTTTACACTCCCACCGAACAACAAGATTGCAAGCCGATCGACTGTGCGCGCCGCAATAAAGCTAAGATGAGTCGGGATTCCTCCCAGCAACTAGCGGGGCGGTGGGCGGCGAAAGAAGCCGTTGTTAAAGCCCTGGGTACGGGATGGCGGGGACTCCGGTATACAGAAGTAGAAATTCAGCGCTCCTCAAGCGGCGCTCCAAATCTGTTCCTGCACGGTGCAGCCGCAGTGCTAGCATCTGCTTGGGGAAATTGCCAGTGGCAATTGAGCCTCAGCCACGATGGAGATTACTGTACAGCAACCGCGATCGCCCTTTGTACACCGCCTTCAACCATTTTTGTCCCCACACACACCGACACTAAAATCTAAGATCGAAATCTTTAGCCAGTCAGACGGGAATCCCACGCGCGATATCGCTTCGATTGGTGTGGGATGAGAGGCGCGTGAATCGAGGATTCCACACCTTCATATCCTCGTCAGCATAGCGGGCGAGCAATGAAGGTGTGGATGACGAGATGAACAAATCTTTTCTTTATTTTACAGCAGTGTTCTTCGACATAAATATTACATTAATACTTGACTTTATATAGTATTTTCTGGTATTTTTATTACAAGCAAATGCGTAAAGGTCGTGACGCAATGAAAGTAACATATCAGTACAGGTTCTACCCCGAAACCAATCAAAAACTAACCCTCAACCAATGGTTGAGAATTTGTCGCTATTGGTACAACAGACAACTCGGCGATCGATTTGATTGGTGGGAGATGAATCGCACTGCTATGAATGCTTGTCCGTTAATTGCTAGCATCTCTGTACCTCGCGAAAAGCCCAACTACTACTCCCAAAAACAACAATTGCCAGTCATCAAGAAAGACTTGGTAAGAGTTTTTCACAGTGGCGAGCTTTTAGATTTTAAACAGGTAGATTCAACTATACTGCAAGATGTTTCTAAGCGAGTAGATAAGGCCTTTGAACGCTTTATCATAGGGGATAGTAAAGGTGGTCGATCGGGTAGACCCCGATTCAAGACTGAAGCAGATTACCGAACGATGACTTTTTCTACGGCTAACAGCGACTGGATTAAGTTGGTTCGCAAGAATTGGCTTTATATCCGATTACCAAAGCTTGGTGTCATAAAAGTTCGGATGCACCGCCCAATCCCAGATGGATTCACCGTCAAGCAAATTAGTGTAACTAAAAAAGCTGACGGTTGGTTCATTCAGATAACGCTTGAAGACGCTTCAGTACCCCAATTCACTCCCGACAAAGTTACCCCAAACTGGGACAACTCAATCGGACTGGATGCTGTGCTGAATGAGGATGTCTACCTGGCAACATCATCAGGCGAAAAGTTCCCTTCATTGAAACCGCTTCGCAAAAACCAAGCTAAGCTAGACCGCATTTCAAAAAAGCGGAACAAGCGGAAGCGTGGCTGTAGCGCCCGACGGAAATTAGCCAAAAGAGAAGCGAGACAGCATCAACGTATAGCTCGTTCTCGTCAGGACTTTCATTATAAAACGGCTCACAAACTTGTCAGGTCAGGAGCTAAATTCTTTTTTCACGAGGATCTAAATCTAAAAGGCTTAACCAAGCGGAACAAAGTTAAGCAAAATGATGAGGGTACTTACCTCCTAAACGGTCAATCAGCTAAATCAGGACTAAATAAGTCTTGGTTGGACGCTGCGTTTGGTCAATTTTTTAAGACGCTGGAATACATAGCCGAAAAAGCTGGGTCAGCCGTCGTTCCGCAGAAACCTGCTTATACATCAATGGTTCTGTGCTATCGGAATGAAATTGTTTTCACCGATTGCGGTATACGAAGTTATTGGGATGAGCAACATTCTTTAATGGTCGATCGTGATGTGAATGCTGCGATTAATTTAAAGAAATTGGGGTTGGACATTTTCCCCAAAATAAAACGCCGTAGCGGGAATCTTTCTGTAGTAGGAACTATAGATAATAGTACCGTAAAGGAAATTTTGTATACCCTTCATCGGGCTGCAAAGATGCCCACTTCATAGCTGTACTCAGCTTGAAGTGGGAGTATGTCACCCTAAAATCGATCGAATCTAAACTTGAATGACTACTGAAACTTATCTGAACCATCCCAATTTTGGCCTCCTATTCAGGGTATGCCCGGTTGAAGACAGCCAGGAATTATTTACTACCCTTTACGCCCAGCGCCTATTTTTTCTAGTTACAAACGGGCCGGGCGGGCTGAGATTTGAACCCATCAGCCGCTCTGACGCGAGGCTGATGGTCGAAATTCGGCTCCGCACTCTCCGCCGCAGCGGTCAATTTCAAGAGTACGACCAATTGCAAGTCATCCACCAGCGCACTTTTCAATAAAGAAAATTGGTAATTGGTAATTGGTAATTGCTAATTTGCTAATTGTTTTAATTTTCTGGGTCTCCAGTTCTCCGTTCTCAGCAGCCATGACTATTGCCTCTCAGATTGACAGCATTCGCCAAAAATTGCCGGACTCAGTGCGGTTGATTGCCGTTAGCAAACAGGTACCCGTAGAAGCTGTACGCGAAGCCTACAAAGCTGGAATCCGCGATTTTGGCGAGAGCCGCATTCAGGAAGCAGCAGACAAGCAAAGCCAACTGCAAGATTTGCCGGATATCAACTGGCATTTAATCGGCCACCTGCAAGCTAACAAAGCTGCTAAAGCCTTAGAGTTGTTCCAGTGGATTCATTCGATCGACAGTTTAAAACTAGCTCAACGGCTCGATCGTATTGCAGGCGAAATGTCTCGCTCTCCCCAAGTTTGCTTGCAGGTGAAAATTTTGCCCGATCCCAACAAGTTCGGCTGGAGCGTTCCGGAACTGCTGACCGACCTTGGAGAATTGAACGAATGCCAGCATCTCAAAATTCAAGGTTTGATGACAATACCGCCACTGGGATTAGATGAGGAGCAAATCTTAGAATTCTATAACAGCACCCGCGAACTTGCTGACAAGATCGAGGAGCAAAATTTCTCTCAAATTCAAATGCGGGAACTGTCAATGGGAATGTCGGGAGATTATCACTTGGCAATTCAAGCAGGTGCTACTATGGTACGGCTAGGACAAACCTTATTTGGGTCGAGGAAAGGATAAATCATTGATATCTTCCGATCGACACAACATAGGTTACATATAGATTATTCAGCGACCCGCGACTAGCCCGCAACGCGAGTGCAGTCGGGTCTGCAAAGTCGTGATGGAGCGTAAATCATGAACATTTTTGGCAAACTGCGAGATTTTGTGGGCTTCAACAACGAGCCCGAGTACGATTACGAGTACGATGAAATGGAAGGCGATCGCTATCAGACCACCTACCAACAACCGCCGGAACCGATACCCGCACCAGCGACAGCAGAAGAACGCCGCCCGAGTAGCAGACTGCGGGAGCGGTCGGTAGTAGGATCGACAGGTACGGATGTTGTTACACCAAGTGCGGGAGTAGGATCGGTTATGAATAATGTGATTGGAATGCCTGGATCTATGAACGGAATTTCGGAAGTTGTAGTCATGGAGCCGCGCACTTTTGAAGAGATGCCGGCAGCAATTCGCGCCCTCAAAGAACGCAAGTCTGTAGTTCTGAACCTGACGGTGATGGACCCGGACCAAGCACAAAGAGCTGTAGACTTTGTAGCTGGCGGTACTTATGCCCTGGACGGCCATCAAGAGCGCATTGGCGAAAGTATTTTCTTGTTTACTCCTAGCTGCGTGCAGGTGAGAACTCAGTCGGGCGTGGTACACGAAGTGCCCCCAGCCCAAGGACGCCCCCGCGTTCCATCCCCCGCACCGACTGTCTGGCCTGCAGAACAAGCTCAAGCAGCTCAGTAGTTAGTTGACAGTTGACAGTTGACAGTTGACCTGTGGTAGGGGCAGTGCCCCCGTGCCTGCCCTCAGTTGTCAGTTGTCAGTTGTCAGTTAACAGTTGACATTTGTCTGGCGTCTTGTGAAGGCTGACCGATCGATAATTAAGTGTTAACAAACAAATAACTAATAATTAATGACTGCTGAGTAATAACTAATAACTAATAACTATGATTAAATTTGGTACGATCGGTGGCGGGGTAATGGGAGAGGCTCTCTTATCCCGCTTAATCGCACAAAAAATTTATTTGTCTTCAGAAATCTTGGTGAGCGAGCCGCAACTCCAACGCCGCGAGTTTCTGATGGAAAAATACGGAATTAATACTACAGCAAACAATCTAGAAGTTGTTAGCGCTACGGAAGTGCTGTTTTTGGCGATTAAACCGCAGGTTTTTGAGGCGGTAGCTTTGGAGTTGGCGGTAGCGGGCGAGGGGAAGCAGCAACATAACGGCGAAACCGCCGATCGCGAGTCGGAGGCGGTGGTAGTATCGATTTTGGCGGGAGTACCGCTGAGCAAGCTGGAAGCCGCATTTCCGGGGCGGGCGATGGTGCGGGTGATGCCGAATACTCCGGCTACTGTGGGGGCGGGCATGAGCGCGATCGCCCCTGGAAAATTCGTGCAACCGGCTCATCTAGAATTGGTCAAGGACATCTTTCGGGCGGTGGGTGAAGTGGTGGAAGTCCCGGAAAGTATGCTGGATGCGGTGACTGGGCTTTCCGGTTCCGGTCCCGGTTATGTTGCGATTTTTATCGAAGCCTTGACAGATGGCGGAGTTTGTGCTGGATTACCGCGGGCGATCGCCTCTCAATTAGCTTTGCAAACGGTATTGGGTACGGCGAAACTATTGCAAGAAACGGGAATGCACCCGGCCGAATTGAAAGATAGAGTGACAAGTCCCGGCGGCACGACGATCGCGGGTATTGCTAAATTAGAAAGTAACGGATTTCGATCGAGCGCGATCGAAGCAGTCAAAGCAGCTTATTTGCGCTCTCAAGAATTGGGGAAATAACAGCAGAGAATTTACAATGGCTTATAGCGACTTCAATCTCAAAAAAATTGTCAAACAATTTGAATTAACTCTCAAGGAAAATCAAGATTTATTTGCCGATATATTAGAAGTAGAATTTAGCGAAATTCTGAAAGTATCGTTATTTTAAGTAAAGTTTTACAATACTGAATTGCGTCAGATTTAGGGTTCGCCCAGAGATTCGATCGCAATGAGAAAATATGTAAACCCGCCCCAGCTTTAATGCTCTCAATCGACCGACATGATATGACAGCAGGGAAGAGCGATCGCAAAAATGCCCCAGAGATGGGACGAATTTGTTTCTGGGGCGAGTCTAGCTTTCCTTATTCTGGCCTCTCGTCCCATTCGGCCTTCGCCTTGCGCCATGCGTAAACGTTATTTCGATCCTCGATCTTCTTGTTAGCGCCGATTTCTAGACAGTCTGCAATCAGAGCCGATAGTGTCTGGCCCGTGTCCGCTTATCATGACAAATTTTGGCATTGGTTGGGAAACGATACCTAGTTTCCCGCCACAATCGATCGATTCGCGAGTTTTGGGTTTTGTACCTGAGTCTGGCGGTACTTTGCCGTCGGTCATTCCTGGTACGAACAGCTTGCCACATCGCCCCGAGGGCTATGAGCTGGTAAGGGTAGTAGTGTTTGGATCTAGCTATGGGATTCATTATACGATCCGCTGGCTCTGGGGGCTTAATTTCGCTCACATATCTGAAGGTCGTGTCCCTATGCCTGCACCCGGTTCGAGCGAAATGATGAGCATTGTTACCAAGCGAATTCCGCTTGCATAGTGCTGTCTAATCGCCAAACTTGCTAACAAACGCGAACTCGGTGGCGGACGATCGATTCAATTATTGCGGACAATTGAATCGATCGTCCGTAAGTTCAATCGCACTTTAAACCTGCCGCCTCCGCAGTCGGATACTTGACAGGAACAAAAGTAAGGCCGAACTGCTCTTTCGGACATTCTACAATATGAACTAAATCGCTGGGTGGATTTTTGCGATCGCCACTGTCAGGCGAGTTAAACTGAATAGTTCCGGTTGCTCCTTCAGCGCTAAAATTGGAGTCTGAAAGAGTTTTTTGCATTCCTTCGCGACTGGGTTTATCCTGCATTTCCAAGGCTTTTATCAGCGCGCGGGCTGCATCGTAAGCCGAAGCTGTACGGGTATTTACCTCTCCTCCCCAGAGCGATCGAGCCTGTTGGGGAAATTCTTTATTTGAACTGTTTAAGGGATGCCAGCCGACAGATAAAATGAGTTTTTTAAACAACTTTTGCGGTTGCTGCGATGCCAGCTCTAGAGTCTCTGATCGCATCAAAGTCCACGCTCCGACAATCCAATTGCGACCGGCGTTAAGTTTCAATATTTCAAAAGCGTTGTTTAGAGATGTCGTAACTTGAGCGTCTGGAACTAGGGCGATCGCAGTTTCTCCCTTTCCCTCGATCTCCTTTATTGCTCTTTGGGCGTTGAAGTCTTTTTTAGATAAATCTAAATCGCGAATTCTGACTATTTTTCCCTTCTTGATGTCTCCAAAATACTTGGTGAATTCTTCGTGAAAAGATGAGCTGAATGGATTGGACGGATTGTAGATAATTGTTGCTTGTTTTTGATTGTTTGCCAATAAGTAGTCTGCTAAATCTTTAGCTATTAAACTGCTCGTATATTGAGTCCGAAAGAAAAACTTTTTCGGTTCGGAGGTCAGTTCTTCCGTAGAAGCACCCGAAGAGATCGCAACCAGATTATTTCGCTCGTACTCATCTACTGCAGCCATCGTCATCTCGCTGTTGGTGTGACCGACAACTGCTAAAATTTCCGGTTGCTTTGCCAGCAAACTTGCTATTTTTTTTGCCTCTGATTCATCGTTCGCATCGTCAGCAATAACTACTTTAAGTCCTTTGACATTATTAATAGCGTTACCTTTTAAAAAACCTTGACCTGGAAAGTCTCGATCGCCCTTAGATTTAGCCAGCGCTAAATTAACTTCTGTTTGCGCTTGAGCCACACCGCGCAGAACTTCTTTTGCCCGATCGCTCATATGATTGGGAGAGTCTGGATTTCTCGATCCGATAGGAAGGGCTACAGCAATCGTGTAATAAGGAATGTTGTTAACATCCAAAAAAGCATTGTTCGCGTAAACTAAAGTTTCTGGATCTTTGCCGAATTCTTTGTGCCATGATTCTTTGAATTTTTTCAAAGCTTGTTGTGAATTTAAAGCTGCAAACTCCTCAACTCCTTTTCTCTTGGACCAAGGACGAGAATTTGCAAACAGAATTTCTTCTCCAGCGCTTAAGCCATCTTGGAAAACTAAACCAGGTTTTGATGGGAAAATATTGTTACTATCGATCGCGATCGCACCAATTGTAACCGCAGGTGCGATCGCGATCGGCAGCCACTTCCACGGCAGAGGCGGGGCATCCAAGTGGCGCAACACCTTAGTAGCAGATTGATAGCGATGGTTAAAGTGGTAGCGCACCATTTTGTTCAAAATATTTGCTAAACGTTGGTTAACGTGCAGCATCGGTCGATTGGGAAGCGAGTAATTCCAGATCCTTTCACCTGTCCTTGGATCTTGCGGGAGTTCTATCGGATGTACCCCCGTCAAAAATTGAATTGCGATCAGACCGACCGAGTAAATATCGCTGCATAATCTCGGTTGACCGTTTAATTGTTCGGGAGCCGTGTATCCGGGAGTGCCGATCGTCGTGGTTCTAGTTTTTCCCGATGCAGTTATCTCGATCGTGCCAATTTCTTGAACGGCTCCAAAATCAATTAAAACAATTTTTTCATCGCTGTTGCGCCGGATTAAATTCGACGGTGTAATATCGCGGTGGATGACATTATTCTGGTGGACAAACGCGAGAATTTCCAAGATATCTCGCAATAATTCTATTACCTGTTCTTCTGTCCAGCGACGATCGCTCATGAATTCTTCTTGTAACGGATGCCCGTCAATATATTCTTGTACGATGTAGAACGGGCTGTTTTCTTGATGAAAATGCTCGATGAACGCGGGAATTTGCGGGCGATCGCTTAAAAGTCGCAGAGTTCTGGCTTCTCTTTCAAATAGCTGTTCTGCCCTTTCCAAGACTCGCGGATCTGTAGATTGAGGCTGCGCAATTTCCTTGACGGCGCACAGGCGATTTTCGCCGCGTTCGTCTAGATCGACAGCCTTATAGGTTACGGCAAAACCTCCCCGCCCTAATACCTCAATAATTTGGTAGCGATCGCGCAGAATATCCCCTGGATTGAGACACATAAATCTTTACAATCTTCTTACTCGCTGCTGTTGTTGAGATCGTACCACAAATATGACTTTTATGAACTCAAAGTTATGACTTTTATGAACTCAAAGTTATGACTATATGAATTGACTTTGATAGCTGCTTGTTTAATTATGGTGGCATCCAAAATTTTAGGGAAAAAACATTTTATGGTTTTACAAAGAGACTCATCAGGACTACCCCGCTTAATTGGCGACAATACTTCTGAATCGGTTGATTTATCCGTCGCTAATTCCAGATTTGGAGGTGTAACTAATTTTCCCTCGGGAGTCTGGATGATCGGAGGTGACGATTCAGTCACAGGATCGACAGCTAATGATTTGGTTTTTGGCAATGAAGGGGAAGATATTATCAGTGGGGGTTTTGGTAACGATTCTTTGTTTGGGGGGAAAGCGAAAGACGCAGTATTAGGAGGCGAGGGTAACGACTCTATAAATGGAGGTCAAGATGCAGATGTGCTTACGGGTGACTTTGGAAATGATATTTTATTGGGAGGTAAAGGCAATGATTTTTTAGTTAGCGGTAGCGGAAATGACACTTTGGTGGGAGGTTTGGGTCGCGACTTTTTAGCCGGTCTAGGTGATACTAATTCACTCAAAATCGGCGGCAGCAACTTGTACGTCTTGCAAGCAGAACCGGGAGTGAGAGATGTCAATAATGCGGATATTATTGTGAATTTCCGACCCGCTTTTGATAAAATTGGATTAGCAGATGGTTTGACTGTGAACGATATAGTGTTGGAAAACTTGACAAATGTGCCGCTTACCATACAGTTAGAATTTCCGCAAGCTGCTGCTTCTTTTGCCCCGCCAGGGCTATCCAATATATTTCAACCGCAATCGCTCGTGACTTCAGGAACTCTCATCAAAATCAAGAATTCAGGAGATGTAATTGGTTTTGTCGATCTTGTAACACCCGCTCAACTGCAAAACAGCATTGCAAACAGCTTTATTTCAGTTCAGGGATTCTAGACTGGATAATACACTGCAATGGTTGTTACAAAAGCTAATTTTAGAGGCTGCGATCGCCCGCGTTCAACTGTGCTAATTTCCAAGCGCGATCGCAGTTGCCAGTGAGCGATTATAGTTATTTAGCAAGCATTATTTAACTTGGCTGGCTATTTTGCAAGCGCGATCGCACCCACTCTCTAAACTCTCTAATTCTCGCATTTTCTCCTTTGTCCGAGCCTAGCTGCATAAATTGTGCGATTTCTCGAACGGGAAACGAACCAAATGCTAAACTTGTTTCCGATTCGACATAACCAGTATCGGTTAAAATATTCTAGACCTAATTCTTCAGACAGTGCTGCAATTAACCGCCCGATCGTCCAACTATATCTTTCATGTTCTGGTAGAGGCACCATTAGTTCCAAAGTTCCTCGATCGTAAGTCATGCGCGGAGTCGATCGTTCCCCAAAGATTGCTAACAATTGTTCGTAGGTTTCCCAACTAATATCGTGTAAAACTAGGTAAGAATATGAAATATCTTGTTGAGTATCGGTGAGAATTTTCAGCATGAAAATACTCCCGATCGATGATAGTAATAACTCTATTTATAATAACCTTTATTAGCTATCGTAGTAAGTTTTAAGAGCGATCGTGTTTTGCTAAATAGCAGTAAGGTGCGCAGTGCGCACCCTACATTTTTGAAGTTTATGACCGATCGAACATTTGGAATATCTTATTTTATTCGCTGGCTGCTGTTTCCAATTTCTCCCCAACCTTCGGTTCCGTACCGTCCAAAAGTCGCTGAATGTTGCTGCGATGTCGCACAATTACAAACAGGCCGCCCGCAATTCCAAACAATACATAAGCCAGCGGCTGATTTAACGCAAACATCAACCCCGCCACGCTAACTGCACCGATAATCGAACTTAGAGACACAATTCGCGACGCTGCAAAAACTATCGCAAAAATTCCCAAAGTTCCCAAACCCGCAGGCCAGTACAAACCAAACAAAACTCCCAAACTCGTAGCAACAGATTTGCCGCCCGTAAATCCCAACCAAATCGATTTGCTGTGCCCCAAAACAGCAAACAAACCCGCTAAAGTCACCATCCAAGGCAAAATAATTTCAGTATTTTCTAAACCGACCGCAGTTGCTAATTGTGCGGTAAAATCTAGAGTGTAAATGTAGCGGATGAGGGCGATCGCGCCTACTCCTTTCAACACATCAACCAGCAAAACTCCTATTGCGGGCCATTTACCTAAAGTTCTCAATACGTTCGTCGCGCCCGTCGATCCCGATCCCGCTTCGCGAATGTCAATTCCCAACAGCCATTTTCCCACCGTGTAGCCCGTCGGAATCGAACCCAGTAAGTAAGCTGCGATTAGCAATGCGCCATTTAAAACAATCCAGCCAGTCATATTTTGATTTGAAATTTGTTGTACTTTTACAATTTGCCAATTTTACCTGTTAGGCAACCGTTGAATAATTAGCAATTAGCAATTAGCCATTACCAATTACCAATTACCAATTACCAATTACCAATTTAAAAATCTTTGGCAGACATCAAACTTTGCGGATCGGGTGCAAAAGCCAACCACAGCGGAAATTGCAGTAGCGAAAGACTGATTAAATCTTCAGTTTCGTCGATCGCAATTAACGGCAATTTGCCTTCTTTTACCAACCTATCGGCTTTTTGAGCCAAAGCTTCGGGAGACTCAAACAAAATTATCCCGCGATCGGGGCCAAAATCAGCGCGAGTAATCCCCAAACAATCCTGCAAGCCCCGACGCCACTCACCCAAACGTTCTGGACTGTTGGCGAGTACCAAAGTCCGCACGCGCCCGCCGTAGACGCTTCTGAGCACGGAAATAATTGTCGAAGCAATCAAGATATTTTGCAACCGCGAACCCATAGTGCGCAAAGCGCCTCGGCCTCCTTGAGTGAAAAACCAGTTAGAAACTCGTTCCGCGTGGATGGGTTCAAAAGTGCGGCGGAGTTGCCAAGGCGGGCCGTAATAGTCGGGAAGAGTGCGATACTGATCGAGAGTGCGGCGGATTTGTTTGGCTTGTTCTTGAAATCCCTGTTCGGCAAATTTAGGATTTATTGCCGCAGAAGATTGAGAGTCTTCAACAGCAGTTTGTTTGAATGTTTCTTGTGCGGGCGGTGGCGTCAAATCTAATAATTCGGCGGTAGCTGCTAAATCTTGCAAACTTCCTACTAGATAATCTTTGAAACCCTGCACTCGAATTGCTAAATCTTGGGAAACTCCCGCAAAAGTAGTGCGCATTTCTTTTTGAATTCGATCGCGCCTGCGTTCGAGTTTTTCGACTTCAATCAGCAGGGCTTGTCTGCGCTGTTCTAATTGTACCAAACCTTCTTGTACTAAACGCCCGATCGATGCTTGAGTTTCGCCCAATGTTTCTAATGCTTTGGCTTTCTCGGCTTCGAGAGTTGCAATTTTTGCTGTCAAATCCCGTTCTTGATGCTGCAATTCTTCAACTCGATATACCAATTCTCCGGCAATATTTTCTTCTATTTGTGTTACCAGTTCTGCTGTTGTTGGCTGGGATTCGGCAAGTTCGATCGGCTCGATCGGCTCGATCGAATTATCGGTTTCTTCTGCTGTTTCCCTGGTGGTTGGCGCGACTGTTTCCCAAACATCTCCGGTAACTTCCGGGTCTTCAATTCTGGGGCGCAGGTTTAATTCTAAGGGTTTTCGATCGCTGGCTGGCGTTTCTCCAACAGCAGGAATGTTCACGGGAATTAAAGGGCGATCGGCTTCATTTTCAGGTAAATCTTGTTCGCCTGCAACGGGCGATTCAACTGGTTGGTTTTCTGGTTCTTGGTTTTGAGTTTCTTCAGAATTCATGAGAAATTTATTTCGACTTGGGGCATGAAAAAGTTAAAAATTAAACTTTAAAAGTTTTTAATTTTTAATTGCTGGAACATAGTAGAGGGGGAGAGATGGAGAAGGGGAGAGTGGGGGAGGGGA